>CAZUZX010000067.1:0-6361 GCA_964624525.1 uncultured Dehalococcoidia bacterium
AATCAATTATAAATGCTGACCTAAAAGCAAACAAAATAATATCTCGGGTAATCTCTTTTCAGACAAAGGATATTGCGCTATGATAATCACAATTACTTTAGACCTTGAAGGAATAAGAGGCTATGAAGAGTGATATTGTAAAGCGCGGCATTGAACGTGCCCCACATCGCGCATTGTTGCGAGCGGTGGGATGCACCGAGAAGGAGCTGGAACAGCCTTTTGTGGGCATCATAAACAGCTTTAGTGAAATTGTCCCCGGGCACATTCACTTGCGCACCATTGCCGAAGCAGTGAAGGCAGGGGTGCGTGAAGTTAGAGGTACCCCCTTCGAGGTGAATACCATTGCTGTCTGTGATGGCATAGCAATGAATCATCCTGGTATGAGGTTTAGCTTACCCAGCCGGGAGCTTATCGCTGATTCAGTGGAGATTTTAGCCCAGGCTCATGCCTTCGATGCTTTGGTGTTTATTCCTAACTGTGACAAGGTTATTCCCGGAATGCTTATGGCAGCGGTGCGGCTGAATCTCCCCTCTATCTTTGTTAGCGGTGGACCCATGTTAGCCGGACGCTTAGG
The DNA here is from genome assembly GCA_964624525.1 of uncultured Dehalococcoidia bacterium. Lineage (GTDB taxonomy): Bacteria > Chloroflexota > Dehalococcoidia > UBA2247 > RBG-13-53-26 > CAZUZX01. Next base: position 575 of record CAZUZX010000067.1, read on the forward strand.
AGAGGATAAAGTTGACCTTAATTCGGTATTTATGGCAGTAGGCAAGGTAGTAAAGGGTGAAATGAGCCAGGCAAAGCTAAGAGAACTGGAGGAGATTGCTTGCCCCGGATGTGGTAGCTGCGCTGGCATGTTTACGGCTAATACTATGAATTGCCTGACCGAGGCTCTAGGAATGGCACTGGGGGGCAATGGCACCATCCCGGCGGTAGAGGCACGCCGGGTCCACCTAGCCAGGGAAACAGGAAGAAAGGTCCTAGAGCTACATAGTAAAGATATTCGTCCCAGTAATATTATTACTAAAGATTCCCTCTATAATGCCTTTGTGGTAGACATGGCATTAGGGGGGAGCACCAACTCTATTTTGCACCTTATGGCTATCGCTCACGAGGCAGGAGTAGATTTTCCCCTATCGCTAATTAATGAAATAAGCCAGAAAACCCCTCATCTTTGTAAGTTGAGCCCGGCAGGGGATTATCATATCGAAGACCTTGACCTTGCCGGCGGCATACCAGCATTAATGAAAGAATTGGGTGAGGCACTAAATCTAGGGGCAAGAACAGTCTCGGGGAGGTCTCTAGGGCAGGATATTGCCATGGCTCGAAACAAGAATCGAGAGGTTATCCACCCTTTATCCAGTCCTTACTCTGCTAAAGGAGGGCTTTCAATTCTCTTTGGCAATCTAGCTCCTGAGGGTGCTGTAGTGAAGAGTGCGGCAGTCAGTCCAGAGATGCTTTCTCACCGTGGACCGGCAAGGGTCTTCGATTCTGAAGAGGAAGCTACTAAGGCTATTATGAAGCAGAACATCAAGCCAAGAGAGATAGTGGTTATCCGTTATGAAGGACCGCGAGGAGGACCGGGGATGCCAGAAATGCTGACACCGACTTCACTCCTTAGCGGTATGGATATGGACAAGGAGGTGGCTCTTATTACCGATGGGCGTTTCTCCGGAGCCACTCGAGGGGCAGCCATCGGTCATGTTTCCCCAGAAGCAGCCGCTCGGGGTCCTATAGCCGCCCTGAGAAATGGTGATATAATATGGATAAATATTCCAGAATATAAACTCAATGTAGAGCTAAGTGAGGCGGAAATAAGGGGGCGGTTGGCAGAACTACCTTCCTTTAAGCCAAAGGTAACCAGTGGCTATCTCAAGCGCTATTCTGAAAAGGTAAGTTCAGCCAGCAAAGGGGCGGTGCTTATTGATGGATACTAGAGACTATTTGAAGGAAGCAAAGCAACTTTATCAAAAGGCTAAACTCATATATCCAGAAAATTAAGGAATTAGGATAGTTATGAAACTAACCGGTGCTCAAATTGTATGCGAGAGCCTGCTAAAAGAAGGGGTAGAGGTTATCTTTGGCTTCCCCGGTGGAGCTATTTTACCTTTTTATGATACTCTGCCCCAGTATCCGCAGCTCCGACATATACTAGTTCGCCATGAACAAGGGGCAGCTCACGCTGCCGATGGCTACGCCAGAGCTACAGGAAGAGCCGGGGTATGCTGTGCTACTTCGGGACCTGGGGCCACTAATCTGGTGACTGGGATTGCTAATGCCCAACTCGATTCGTCCCCGGTAATTGCCATAACCGGGCAAGTAGCCAGACCTTTTATTGGCAAGGATGCCTTCCAGGAGGTAGATATCACCGGCATCACCCTGCCGATCACTAAACATAACTACCTTGTTCTCAGTGCGGCAGAACTAGCTACTGTTTTTAAAGAAGCCTTCTATATCGCTACCACGGGTAGACAGGGACCGGTGCTTATTGATATACCGCGGGACGTCTTTGTGGAGCAGGCTGATTTCCACTATCCCGCCAAGGTAGATCTTCCTGGTTATAAGACGATTCTTCGTGGTCATCCTGCCCAAATTAAAAAAGCCACCCAGCTTATAAATCAAGCCACTTGCCCAGTTATTATTTCCGGGAGAGGGGTAATCCTGTCTCAGGCATATGATGAACTGAGGGAACTGGCCGAAAAGGCACAAATACCAGTGGTCACTACCTTACTGGGCGTTAGTTCCTTCCCCGAGAACCACATGCTCAGCCTGGGTATGATGGGGATGCATGGCACAGCTTATGCCAATATGGCGGTAGATAGTGCCGACCTTGTTATCGCCATCGGTATGAGATTTGACGACCGAGCTACAGCAAGGGTAAGCGGCTTTGCCCCTAAAGCTCGCATTATCCATATTGATATTGACCCAGCTGAAATTGGGAAAAATGTCACCGTGGATATCCCTATTGTAGGAGATGTTAAGAATGTTCTCCGGGAGTTAAATAAGCAGGTAGTTTCCCAAACCCGTGTTGACTGGATTCGCCAGTTAGAGACATGGCGCCAAGAGCACCCTTCCACCACTATTAGGGAAGGTGAGGAACTTATCCCCCAATATGTCATCCACAGCATCTATGAAGTCACTGATGGCAATGCCATCATTGTTACCGGGGTGGGGCAAAACCAGATGTGGGCAGCACAGCATTTTTGTTATAAGAAGCCTAACAGCTTTATTTCTGCTGGTGGTTTAGGAACAATGGGCTTTGAGTTACCAGCAGCTATAGGAGTTAAGGTAGGGTGTCCAGAGGAGACGGTATGGTGCATCGCTGGTGACGGCGGTTTCCAAATGACCATTCAGGAACTAGCTACCGTAGTCCAAGAGAGGACAGCCATTAAGATAGCCATCATTAACAATGGCTATCTGGGGATGGTAAGGCAGTGGCAGGAACTTTTCTATCAGCGTCGCTATGTCGCTACACCTCTAATGGGACCAGACTTTGTGAAGATTGCCGAAGCCTATGGTATCCCCGGACTAAGGGTTAAGACTAGGAGAGAAGTAGTCCCAGCTATCCAAAAGGCAATGGAGGAGCAAGGACCCTTCCTCCTCGATTTTATGGTTGAACCGGAGGAGAACGTTTATCCTATGGTGCCACCGGGGGCAACCTTAGCGGAGATTATCGAAGGACCCAAAAAAGAAGCAGTAGCCCCTAGTACTAGCTTCACGGTGAGCAATGTCTAGAAGAGAAAAGGATAGATTAGCGAGGTATTCGAAATGAACCCTACAAAACACACCTTGGTTGCCCTGGTATCTGACAGACCCGGCGTGCTCAATCGAGTAGCCAGCCTTTTCCGCCGCCGCGGCTTCAATATTGAAAGTATTGCTGTGGGGCATACCGAACAAGAGGGGGTATCCCGGATGACCATTGTAGTCAGTGGTAACTCAGCTACAGTGGAGCAAGTGAGAAAACAACTCGATAAGGTTATTGATGTGATCAAACTATCTGACATTACTCAGGAAAACATTGTCGATCGAGAGCTAGCATTGATCAAAGTAAAGACTACCCCAGCAACACGCAGTGAGATCATACAAATTGTAGACATCTTTAGAGCCAATATTGTTGATGTTGCCCCCGATTCTCTCATTGTTGAAGTGACTGGAGACGAAGATAAGATAAGTTCTCTGCTTAATCTTCTTCACAGCTTTGGTGTTAAAGAGATAGCCCGAACTGGTCGCCTCGCTATGACCCGAGGTATGCCAAGTAGCGCCTCAGGTTGAAGCTATATTGATTTCGTCTCGCAATATCCTTGTCGTAGCTTTGCTACCCATTGAGGGAAGATAGCCTCTGGAACACTATCTCTGGGCAGGTAGGGCTTGATGTCTATTACCGGGGTGCCATCAATGGCATCAAGTCCTTTAACCTTTAATATATTCCCTTGACATCCCAGCAGCCTGACAATACTCACTCCCACTGGATTTGGTCTATAGGGAGTTCGGGTAGCAAACAAACCTACCAGAGGGAGTTCCAGTCTCCCTTGGGGATGAACTTTTGTCGGGATACCTTTCCCGCGTGGGACTTTGTGCATCCAGAAGACAACGATGATATGAGAAAATTTCTCTAAACCTTCGGTAGCACTCTCTATACTGGTATCCAGGCTAAGCTCCGAAATCACTTCCTCCCACCCCTCTCTTAGTGGTTCCTGGATACTGTTCCTAACTTCGCCAATTGGCTTTATTACTATGTTCAAATTGTGGTTACTTCTTCTTTGGTCTATTTACCCAAAAATCCGCCTTGCCCGCAAAATCATCTAATACGGCAAGTAAAACTTCCCCCTTCAGTGGCAGTTTCGCTTTCAACTCTCGCAATTGCTGTTTTGCTCTAGTACAGGTTTCCCCGGTACGGGTATCATTATCTACTAATAAGACTTTCCTGCCTCTAATCTTTTCTTCTTCCAGCCCCCCTTTTTCAAGGTGTAAACTAGTCAAAGTCACATTTCTACCTCGACCAACAAGGTGGTGGTAAAGGGGTTGAGCATAATAGGGTCCGTCAGGGTATAGAGCTACTATAGCGCCGGGCTCGCTACCGAAGAATTGCTCAGCATCCTTTCCTATCTTCTCCACGAAGGCTTGAATTGTGTGTCGCTCCAGTGGAAAGGAAACTTCTTCCGAGGGGTCAACGGTAAGGACTTTGGCTACTTGCTGTGGATATCTGGATATAAAGCGAAGTTCGTCATCCGTAAGGGGAAGCTGATTATGAGCATTGGCATAGCGGACTAAATTCAGGATACGCTCTGCCTCTTCCCTACTGGCAAAGGTAATACCTAACCTCTTATAAACATACTCAAAGCCAGCTAGTCCCCCATACTCACCGGTAGTGATAATTCGCCCCCTAGGAGGTGGGGCTTCTAAGTCCAAGCCGAGGAGTTCATAGTCGTAGAGCTCGTAATTCCTACGGTCCTTAAGGGCACCATCAGCGTGGATACCGGCTTCATGGGCGAAGGCATTTGCCCCTACCCCGGGCTGATTGATGGGTATCGGAATACCAAAGGCGTAAGAAACATAATTAGCCAGCTTGCCAGAAACTTTAAGGTCTATCGGGTCACCGATCTCAATATCCTCCATGCCGCGAGCAAATTTCAGGGCAAGAATACAGCTTAGCAGGTCTGCTTGCCCAGCACGTTCACCGAGCCCATTCACCGAGGTATTAATATAGGCATCAACCCCCCCGTCAATTGCTCCTTGTGCTCCAGCAATGGAATTAGCTACTGCCATACCTAAGTCATTATGGCAGTGCAGCTCTATTGGCATTCCCACCTGCTCTGCCAAGGTTTGTACCCGTTGATAGATAATGGCTGGTGTTTCATAACCGAGAGTATCACAATATCGAAAGCGATCTGCCCCAGCCTCCTTAGCTGCTTGAGCGAACTCGATAAGATAGCCAAGGTCAGTTCGAGAAGCGTCCTCAGCATTTACACCTACAGTCCTTACCCCTTGATCCTTAGCATAGGTTACTGCGGCTACCATCTCTCGAATTACTGCTTCCCGGTCTAGCTTGCCACGGAATTTATGTGTAATCATCTGATCTGAAGTAGATATAGAGAGGTTCAAATCTTTCACTCCAGTGGTAACTGCTTCAGCGACATCAGGGACAATGGCTCGGCACCAACCTTCCAAGACCAGAGAGCCCATGGCTCCCATTTCCTTAAGTTCCAAATTAGCTCGCACATAGTTTTGCTCAATCTTAACCGCAGGGAAGGCAAACTCCGATTGATGTATCCCCATCTCAGCAAGGTACATATTCACCATTGTCTTCTGTAATTTGGAAAGCTTGATTCGTGATGCCTGAACAGCATCCCGATTGGTCACATCAACAAAATAAACCTTGGGCACAAAACCTCCTCTCTGTCATTGCGAGCGAAGCGTGGCAATCTCAGGGATTGCTTCAGGGCTTACGCCCCTCGCAATGACAGGTAAACACCCTTTTATTAAATGATATCTACCAGTGTAGCAATTTGCAACA
>CAZUZX010000068.1:0-6330 GCA_964624525.1 uncultured Dehalococcoidia bacterium
GAAAGCCTTGAAGTGCCCGAGATAATGGAAGCAATCTATCCGCATATCGGCAAGGCTTATCGTGTTGGGGTTACTGGTCTACCAGGAGGGGGAAAGAGCACCTTGGTTGATAAGCTTACTGCGGTTGCCAGGGAGAGGGGATTAAAGGTAGGGATAATAGCTGTTGACCCTACTAGCCCCTTCTCCGGCGGAGCAGTGTTGGGGGATCGGGTAAGGATGCAGCAGCACTATTTAGACGAGGGGGTATTCATCCGCAGTATGGCAACAAGGGGTAGCCGTGGGGGGCTTCCGCACACCACCTCTGCTGTGATGAAGCTTCTCGATGCCTTTGGTAAGGATATTATCTTTGTGGAAACAGTGGGAGTGGGGCAAACCGAACTAGACATTATGGAAACCGTAGATACCACCATTGTAGTCCTGATTCCTGAAGCTGGTGATGCTATTCAGACTATGAAGGCTGGACTATTAGAAATTGCTGATATCTTTGCGGTAAACAAGGCTGACCGACCAGGAGCAGATTACCTTGTGGCTGAGCTGGAGATAATGCTTCACCAAAGCCCGAAGCAAGCTTGGTGGCAAATACCTATCATTGCTACCCAGGCAGTGAATGATTTAGGAACTAGGGAGCTTTATCGGCAAATTGAATGCCATTACCAATTTCTCCAACAAAGCGGTAGGCTTACTTTAAAACGTCGAGAGCAGAGAAAAGCGGAATTATTCCGAACCATTGAGCATAAAATTATGGCTCAGATTATAGAATTGATTGAAAGGAATGGGCAGCTCACAGATTACCTGGAAAAGGTAGAAAGGGGTGAGATTGACCCCCATTCGGCGGCTAAAGAAATCCTTGGTAATCGAGCTCTGGTTAAGGCTTGGTTGCAAGAGTGGGGGCAGCAAGGATAAGTGCAAAGCAAATATGATGTTATAATTGTCGGTGGTGGTCCGGCTGGTATATTTGCTGCCTTGGAGCTATCTCAGGTAGCCGGGCTAAAGGTTCTAATTCTAGAAAAGGGCAAGGATCTCAATAATCGGGACTGCCCTATCTGGGGTAAGGAAGGTGATTGCCTTTCGTGCTCGCCATGTAATTTGGTCAGTGGTTTGGGTGGGTCAGGTGCTTTTAGTGATGGAAAGTTAACCCTTTCACCACAAGTTGGGGGGCATCTTAAAGATTATTTAGGAGAGCAACTAACCTGTGAGCTTATTCGCTATGTGGATCACCTCTACCTTCGGTTTGGTGCCCCAGATAACCTTTATGGTACAGGCAAAGAAGTAGAATTGTGGCGTAGTAAAGCGAGCTTGGCTGAGTTGCGCCTCATCCCTGTAGCTATACGCCATATGGGGACAGAGTATGCTCGGGCTATCCTTAAGGCAATGCAGAGCTTTCTTTCTACTCGAGTGGATATCGAGACAGAAAAAATAGCCTCTACCATTCTAGTGGATACCAGTATGTTGAAAGGGGTCGAGATTGCGGATGGTGAAAAACTCGGATGTCGTTACTTGATTCTTGCTCCGGGCAGAGAAGGAGCTGATTGGCTAGTTCAAGAAGCCAATCGATTAAGACTCAACTTATATAACAATCCTATTGATATAGGTGTACGGGTAGAGGTGCCTCGAGTGGTGCTAGAGGAGCTAACTAATGTATTATATGAGCCTAAACTCGAGCTTTTTACTAAGACCTTTGACGATCGAGTCAGAACCTTCTGTATGTGTCCTGGTGGAGAGGTAACTATTGAGTCCACCGGCGGTAGTGAACCGGTGATCACCGTAAATGGACATAGTTATGCCTATCGTAAGACCGATAATACCAATTTTGCTCTTTTGGTTAGTACTACCTTTACCCAGCCTTTCCAAGAGCCTATCGCCTATGGTAAATATATTGCTCGTTTGGCTAACATTCTTAGCGGTAGTGTGTTGGTGCAGCGCTTGGGAGATCTTCAAGATGGGCGGAGATCCACTCCAGAGCGTATAGAGCGGGGCATCATCCAGCCTACCCTGAAAAGCGCTACCCCTGGCGACCTCAGCTTTGCTCTGCCCTATCGTTACCTCAAGAGTATAGTAGAAATGCTACAGGCTATGGATAGGCTTGTTCCCGGGGTTGCCTCACGCCATACTCTGCTCTATGGAGTTGAGGTCAAGTTTTATTCCTGTCGGCTTGAGCTGACTAAAAGCATGGAGACGGAGATTGCCAATGTATTTGCTGTTGGTGATGGGGCTGGCATCAGCCGTGGCTTAGTGCAAGCTTCAGCTTCTGGTATAGTTGCTGCTCGAGAAATACTTAAAAGAGAGGGTGTGTCTACTACTGCTTTCTCTAGACGTGACTAGTCCCTGTGATCCAAAGTGATTTCATCGGTATTGACTTATCTTCCTCTCCAATAAAGTTTAGTGCTTGTATTGGACTGGATAAGCAGTTAAGCGTAGCTTTCTTTGGTTTTCTTGGTGCTGATTCTGATATAGTGGCAATAGTGGATAGTCAAGCCTCCCACCTTATTGCCATTGATGCTCCCCTCAGCTTGCCAGAGGGGCTTTGCTGTTTAGAAGAAAGCTGTGATTGTCAGCCTAATAAGGTAGAGAAAGGGAGGGAATGCGAGCGAGAGTTGGCGCGGCTGGGGATTGCCAGCTACTTTACCACCAAAAGGTCTATTATTAAAGGCATGGTCTACCGTGGCATTAAACTGAGGAAAGAGTTGGAGAGTCAAGGCTGCCAAGTCATTGAAGTTTATCCCTATGCGAGTAAAGTTCGCTTATGGGGTAAACCCATGCCCTCTAAGACAAAGCCTAGCGGGCTAGCCTTTTTGCAAGCTCACCTTGCCAGCCTTATACCTTCTCTTACTTCCTATATAGCTGACTTCAGTCACGACCTCTGTGATGCCGCTATAGCTGCCTACACTGCCTATCTGCACTATTGGAACAAAACAGAAGGGATCGGCAATTCTAAAGAAGGTCTAATTTATATCCCTAGGGAGTTTGGGATTAATTACTAACCCCTTTTTTCTCCGATAAATCGGGCTCAGGGGAACAGTAACCTGCGAAGTGGTCTAGTTGACGCTTTATTCCCCGCTGGATTAAAATAAGCTACTGAAATATGAATGGGAAGGGTGATGACATGTGACTGAAGTAACTCTCGGTGAACACGAAAGCTTTGAGAGCTTGCTACGACGATTTAATAAAAAGGTACAACAATCTGGGGTTCTGGCTGAAGTACGTCGCCGTGGTGCTTATGAGAAACCTAGTGTGAAGCGTAAGAAGAAAGAGGCGACTAAAAGACGGAAAAGCAGCAGGGGTACGAGAAGTTACCCTTGGTGATAAGAGGCGAAATTGGCTTTATTGCAAAAGTTAAGAGATGATCTCAAACAAGCGCTAAGAAGCAGGGACAGTTTACGGGTTTCTGCTCTCCGCCTAGTGCTAGCTGATATAAATAATGCCGAAATTGCCAAGGGTGCTCCCCTTGATGATGTTGGTATACTTAGTGTCGTTGCAAAACGGGCTAAGCAACATCGAGAGAGTATTGACGCCTTTAGTAAGGGAAATCGCTCTGACCTAGTGGCTAAAGAAGAGGCTGAACTTGCTGTTCTGCGGGAGTATTTACCTGAGCCGATATCACGTGAGGAGATCATAGTCGCCGCTCGCCAAGTGATTGAAGAGATAGGCGCACGAGGTCCGGGTGATAAAGGTAAGGTAATGTCCAAGCTTATGGTGCAACTCAAAGGAAAGGCTGAGGGGCGTGAAGTAAGTGATGTGGTATCTGAATTGCTCGCCAGCCGGTAGTTAAATCCTGTATAGCTTCTTTATTATCCCCCTGCTTGATAGATAATTTGGAACCATGAGATGAAGTTTGGAGTGATTGTTTTCCCTGGTACCTGGAGTGACCGGGATTGCTATTATGTATTAGACAAAATTCTAGGTCAGCAGGTAAATTACATTTGGCATCGAGAGACTGACCTCTCTGACTATGATTGTATCATACTTCCTGGTGGTTTTTCCTATGGTGACTATCTTCGTGCTGGTGCTATTGCTCGTTTTTCACCAGTAATGAAAGAGGTGGAGCGTTTTGCCCGCCGTGGGGGGTTTGTCCTTGGCATCTGCAACGGTTTTCAGATTCTATGTGAGGCAGGACTGCTCCCCGGTTGCCTCATGCGTAATAACCACCTTCAGTATCGGTGTCAATGGGTTCACCTTAGGGTGGAGAATACTTCGCTACCCTTTACCTGCCAATGCCAAGAGGGTCAATTGCTTCGCATCCCTATTTCGCACTACGACGGGAACTATTATGCTGATGAAAACACTTTAAGGGAGCTTGAAGCTAATAGCCGGGTTGCCTTTCGTTACTGTAGCCCCGGGGGTGAAATAACTGAGGAAGCAAACCCTAATGGCTCTATGCATAACGTTGCTGGTATTGTAAATCGAGAAGGCAATGTTTTGGGGATGATGCCTCATCCGGAGCGCGCCTGTGAGGGGATACTTGGCGGGATAGATGGGAGTCTTATTTTCCAATCCCTGATAGCTGAAGTAACTAGAAGGGGGTGAAATTACTCCCTAGCCTAAAGACTTAGGTCTCTCGACTATACTAGCTATGTTATAATGAGGCTGGGTGAGATGAAGGAAGATTTAGTTGAAGTGGGCTTATATGAGAAACTTCCTGGCTCCCGGGTACGGTGCTATGTTTGCCAATGGCAGTGCGTTATTAACCTGGGTAAATGCGGAGTGTGTAAGATGCGTCAAAACAGGGAGGGGAAACTCTATGTTTTAAACTATGCGGAGGTATCTTCAGTAGCAGTCGATCCTATCGAGAAAAAGCCCTTATTTCACTTCTTCCCCGGTAGTCAAGTATTCTCCTTGGGTACTTGGGGATGTAATTTCCATTGTCAGCATTGCCAGAACTGGCAAATCTCCTGGTCTGAACCCTCTGTTACTCGTGGTTCCCAAAGAATCTCTCCCCAGGCGGCTATTGAATTGACCAAGCGCTATCATTGTGGTGGCATCGCTTGGACTTATAATGAGCCTGGTATTTGGTTTGAATATACTCTGGATTCAGCCAAACTGGCTAAAGAAAATAACCTTTACACTGTATATGTCACTAATGGTTATCTTACCACTGAGGCACTGGATAGTATTGGTCCTTTTCTTGACGCTTGGCGAGTGGATATTAAAGGCTTCTCCGATGCCTTTTATCGCCAACTAGCCAAAATATCCCGCTGGCGGGGTATCCTTGAGGTGACTAAGCGAGCTAAAGAAAAGTGGCAGATGCATGTGGAGGTGGTGACTAATATTATCCCTACCATGAACGATGATGAAGAGCAATTGAAAGGCATAGCCACTTGGGTGCGGGATGAGTTAGGGGAATTGACACCGTGGCATGTGACTCGCTTTTATCCCCATCATAGAATGAGCCATTTGCCACCTACCCCAGTAACAACTTTGGAGCGGGCTTCTGCCATTGGGCGAAAGGCAGGGCTATATTTTGTCTATACAGGCAATGTCCCCGGTCACAGCGGTGAGAATACCTTCTGTTATTCTTGTGGCAAGCTTATCATACAGCGTTGGGGTTATCAGACAGAGATACTTGGTCTTTGGGATTCTCGGTGTAAGTTTTGTGGTGCTGACCTTAATATAAGGGCAAGCACTTCAGTTGGGGGAGGGGATAGGTGATGTCTACTAACCAGGCTAAAAGTGAGCCCCATCCTTTAGTTCGTTTAGCCCGGGAGGCAGTGGAAAGCTGTATTAGGCAAGGGAAGATTCCCCAGCCTGAGGAGCTTACCCCAGAAATGAAAGAGCGTGCCGGTGTTTTTGTCTCTATAAAGAAGTTTGGGGAGCTTAGGGGCTGTATTGGCACCTTTGAGCCTACTAGGACAAATGTGGCTGAGGAGGTCATTGCTAATGCTATAAGCTCAGCTACTCGGGACCCTCGTTTCCCTCCAGTGAATACGGCTGAGCTTCCTTACCTCAGCTATAGTGTAGATGTCCTCACTAAGCCGGAACCGGTTAAAGACCTGAGCCAACTTGACCCGAAGAGATATGGGGTTATTGTAGAGAGTGGATGGCGGAGGGGACTACTTCTCCCTGATCTTGAAGGAGTGAATACAGTAGAGGAGCAAATTTCTATTTGCCGCCAAAAGGCAGGGATATTGCCTCACGAGCCTATCAAATTATACCGCTTTGAAGTAAGAAGATATTCATCCTACTGACTGGGAGCTTTGAATAGGCTAACCCAATATTCTGTCCGATCTAAGAATTGCTTCCCAAACTCTACTGTAGGCTCAATGCAAGAACTTTCGTAGTAGTTGTTCCAGCTGGCGATGAGAACCAAGTCGGGCTCATTATCGAGAGCTATTT
>CAZUZX010000069.1:0-6239 GCA_964624525.1 uncultured Dehalococcoidia bacterium
AGCCCCTCGCGAAGAAGATTTATCCCTACTACTACATCGTAGACGCCGAGGCGAAGGTCGCGTAGAATTTCCACCCTCTCTAGCGTCTCAATCTCGGAATGAAGATAATGGGTCTTTACTCCCATTTCTCTCAGGTACTCGGAAAGCTCCTCTGCCATCCTTTTGGTCAAGGTAGTCACTAGGCAGCGTTCCCCACGGTCGACCCGGCTCTTAATCTGGTCTAGAAGGTCATCGATTTGCCCCTTGGTAGGTTTAACCTCGATAGTGGGTTCAAGTAAACCGGTGGGGCGGACGAGTTGTTCCACTATCTGCTGGCTATGCTCATATTCATAAGGTCCTGGTGTGGCTGAGACATAAATAACTTGGCTAATATGTTCCTCGAATTCCTCGAAGGTTAGCGGACGATTGTCTAGAGCCGAAGGGAGGCGGAAGCCATACTCCACCAGGGTTTCCTTCCGAGAACGATCACCATGATACATCCCTCGAATTTGGGGGAGGGTCATGTGTGATTCATCAGTGAATAGTAAGAAGTCATCAGGGAAGTAATCGAGGAGTGTCCAGGGAGAGCTGCCTGGGGAACGGCGCGAGAGATGGCGAGAATAATTCTCCACACCGGTGCAATAGCCAGTTTCCCGAAGCATCTCAATGTCATAATTAGTCCGAGCCTCCAGCCTAGCTGCCTCCAAAAGCTTGCCCTGGCTTTTTAGCTCCCTTAATCGCTCCTCCAGTTCAACTTTAATATCGGCTATAGCCGCAGTTAGTTTGTCATAAGAGGTAACGAAATGCTTCGCCGGATAGATATCGATATGGTCGAGCTCAGCTAGTAATTCGCCAGTAAGTGGATCAACCTCCACAATACGCTCAATCTCATCTCCCCAGAACTCAATGCGTACCGCTATCTCTTCGTAGGAGGGCTGGATCTCTAGGGTGTCCCCCCGAAGGCGAAACTTGCCCCGGGTGAAGTCAATATCATTACGCTGGTATTGCATATCTACCAATTGACGTATTATCTTACCTCGGTTGTGCTTTTCACCCTTCTTTAGACTGACCACGAAGCTATAGTATTCCTCCGGTGAGCCTAAGCCATAGATGCAAGAAACTGAAGCCACAATGACTACATCTTTTCTCTCAAAAAGAGCCCGGGTAGCGGCATGACGTAGCTTATCAATTTCTTCATTTATATCGGTCTCCTTCTCAATATAGGTATCGGTGCGGGGAATATAGGCTTCCGGCTGGTAGTAGTCGTAGTAGCTAACGAAATATTCCACCGCATTATTAGGTAAGAATTCTTTGAACTCCGTGCACAGTTGTGCGGCGAGAGTCTTGTTGTGGCAGATGACCAAAGTAGGCTTTTGCACTTTCTCAATGACATTCGCCATAGTGAAGGTCTTGCCACTGCCAGTGACCCCGAGGAGGGTCTGCTGTTTGTATCCATTGTTCAACCCCTCCACCAGCTTCTCCACTGCCTGGGGCTGGTCACCAGTGAGTCTAAAATCAGAGACGATTTCGAAGGAAGGCATAGCAAGCCCCTTGTTAATAAATTTTACCATGAATAGCCTAGATTTTAGAGCCCCAAAAAGCGATTTATGAAGATTTTTTTATGAGAGGAAAGGCATCATTTCAGCTTGTTAACAGTAGTTATCCCGGGGTTTCTAAAGAAGGAGGGAGCTTAAATCCTCAATAAAAGGAACCCCTTGGGCACTGGTCAGGTCGCTATGGAGAGGGGTAATAGAAATTTTACCTTCTTCGAGTGCCCGTATATCTGTCTCGTGATCCATATTCCAGCGCGGCTCTCCCCGCACAATCCAGTAATACTTTCTTTTCCCGTCATAGCCCTCTTCAATGAGGTCATTGTAACTCCTCCGAGCTAGCTTAGTGACCTCGATACCTTTTATCTTACCCAGGGGCAGATTAGGCAAATTTATATTCAATAGCATACCTTGAGCTGAGGGACTGGCGATGATTCTGCTGGCAAGCAAACCTCCTAACCTAGCCGCTACCTCGAAATGCATCTTCTCTCCCTTCATTACTGATAGGGCGACTGATGGCAAGCCATGAACATAGCCCTGCAAAGCTGCCCCTACTGTTCCGGAAATAAGCACATCATCCCCTAGGTTAGGGCTATCGTTAATGCCGGAAAAGACCACCCTTACCTCTGATAGCATTCCTAAGGCGAGGATAACGCTATCCGCTGGGGTACCCTCAACAGAATAAGCCCTTATTCCGGCGACTAATGGTTTTACTTCTGTAAACCTTAAAGGCTGATGCAGTGTTACCGCAGTGCCTATGGCACTCTGTTCCCTATCGGGGGCAACTACTACCACTTCCCCCACCTTCTGCAACTCTGCCGCCAATGCCCACAATCCTGGGGCATGTATGCCATCGTCATTGGTGACCAGAATTTTCACTGGAACTTCCCTGGCTTTGATTTACTCTAAGAGAGATTGATTAACTTTTGTTTAAGCTGCTCCAGCCTTTCCTTGTATGGCTGGGCAAGCTGGTCCAAGTCTTGCTGCCATCGACTTATAGCCTTAGGATTAATCGCTTTAATGGCGCTCCCTGAAATTCTTAGCTGGTGTAGTATTCCCTTGGCTGATTCCTCAATTTCTTCTCTTTCCTTTTGCTCCGCCTGCTCGTACTCTTGGAAAAGCTGTTCTATTTCATTACTAACTTCCTTAATTGTCCCGTTCTGCCGCAAGTAGGAAACCCCGCCCATCACTTTCCGCAGCCTTTCACGATTACCCAGCTCTATCGCCTGGGCTAATTTTGAGGCCACAGCCTTGCTTATTGAATTCCTTTCCTCACCCCTATATTTGTCCAGCTCTACCTCTAATTGCCATAGGTCAAGTCCGCCGAGATATTTATTAGCCAACACCTGCCCGATTAAGGTATATTCCTCCTCTTTCTGCCTTCGAAGCTCTTCAGCAGAAAGCTTCCCCAATTTTTCCGTCTTTTCCAGAGCAATTTCCCAGGCACTCTTTATCTCCCCCATACAAGTCCTCTACATATCCAAGAACTAAGAAGCGGGATATTAACTCCCACCTCTTATTTTATTCCTTAATAAGCAATAGCATTCTTACTTATAGCTTAAATGCTCTAATAGCGTTTTCCCTCATAAATTTGACCTTAGCTTCATCTCTTATATTCAGTTCCATAGCCTCCTCTTTGGGCATTCTCAGGTCGATCCCATTAGTGGCAAACAGCATCTTATCTCTGCCTCGCGTATCTATAAAGCGGAGCAGTGAAGGTTCCAGACGCCTGGGTCTGTGAGCCGCTATGTCGCCGTAAACATTGGGAAACTTCCAAACCATGGCAATAAATTCCTCGGTCCAAGGCCAACCGGCGTGAGAGAGAATGATCCTGAGATTGGGGAAGTTCAAGGCTACATCTTCAACATAAATGGGTCGACCTGGCTCGCTGGGGAAAAGCTCCGCTGAATGCCCTACCTGCATTCCGACAGTCACATCCAACTCAACACACTTGGCATAGATGGGGTAGAATCTCCTGTCATTGATTGGCAGATTAAAGGAGGCAGGATGAAAGAAAACGTACTTAAACCCCCACTCCTTAGCGCTTCTATCAATATCGCGTATGCTTTCCTCAATTCTCCAGGGATTATAGCTGGCAGCGCCTATTAGCCTGTCGGGATAGTCCTTTACTATTTCATATACCTGTTCCACAGTGAAATCCCAAGCCATTCGGTTGTTTCGGTAAGACCACATCTTCAGTCCGGCAATAATGACCTTGTCATAACCCAGGGCATCCATATCAGCGACAAATTCCTGTGGGGTCTTGCCTACATAGTCCTTCGCCACATCTTGGACCACAGTTTTAAATAACTGGGCAAGCATCATCTGCACCTCTTCTGGTGCTACCTTGTGTCTGACTGCTTCAGTGTTAAAAGGGTAATTCAAAGCATCAATTACTTTGATGTTTGCCACCTTGGTTTCTTCAGCCATCCTTATTCCCTTTTACATCATAGTGTATCCGCCACTAACACTAAGAGTCTGCCCAGTTATGTAAGAGGCAGCATCAGAAGCTAGAAATACCACCGCATTAGCAATTTCTTGGGACGTGGCTAGTCGGCGCAGCGGATATCCTTTGATGATTTTTTCCTTCATTTCTGCTGGTATGGCATCCTTGGTAATTCCTTTAAACATGCTCAGTTCACCTACATGTGCGGCATCCTCCGGGATAGTCGCTCCGGGGCAGACAACGTTAAGTCGTATATTGTAGCGACCTACCTCTCTGGCTATAGCCTTGGACATGGCGATAACCGCGCCTTTGGTTCCCCCGTATACAGCCTCCCTGAATTCACCCATCCTGCCGGCGTCAGAGCCAATACTAACGATTGCCCCACTTTTCCGCTCGATCATATGGTCAAGTACTGCTCTGGTACAGTTGATGACGCTCCAAAAGTTTAAATTTATCTCCTTCTCCCATTCCTCCCTCGGTTTCTCTATAAATAGTCGATCAAATGTCCAGCCAACCACATTGAGCAGCACATCTATCTTGCCAAACTCCTTCAGGGTCTTCTGGACCATTGCCTGTACTGAATCCCAGTTAGTCACATCTGTCTTAATCAAGATAATCCGACCACTCTTGCCCAAAGCCTTAGCCTCATCAGCTACCTTCTGTCCCTGCTTCTCATCTATTTCAGCAATCGCCACATTTGCTCCCTCTTTAGCAAATGTCAGAACAATAGACCGACCAATGTTGGAGCCCCCTCCAGTAACAATCACCGTTTTCCCTGCTAGACCCAGATCCACTCTTGAACCTCCTTTCGATTAAATTTTAACACTGGACTCTATGAAGGCTAACAAATTTACCTTGCTCACGAATCCAGGAAATTATACTCACTAAGAATTATCCCTGTCAATTTTCGTTGGTGGCTTGAAGCTAGAACAAGACCTTAAATCCCCGAGCAAAAGCACCTTGAGCCCCGAAATCATCTTCCTTTAGTTCTTCTCGATATAGAACCCCCGATAGCCATTTTTGTCCCTCTAATATACACCAAGGAGAGCAGTACTATTCCAAATGGGAGTAGAACTCTTTTGGCCTGAGTTCCTCAAAGTCTCCCTTTGTGAGAAGATGTTTTCTGATATCTACACAAAGATGACATTTAGAAACATAACCTTCCTTTGGTTCTTGATAGCCAAAATCTTTGGCAAATCCGAAAAGTCCTCTAAAATCCTGGTCGATTAAGAATCCCAAAATTGGATGCTTATCTAGATTTACCCCCTCTTCTAGAAGCTCATTCAAATTTTGCCAGTTGCCTAAAGAAATTCCGGCACAATATCCGGGTAAATAATTTCCATAGTTATCGAAATGATTGTGCCAATTTCTTAGGAGAGGAGGTTGGCAAGGTTCGTCCAAAAAGTAATCCGGTGGATGTTTTGCGTACAGTTGTCTCAATCTATAGGCTGCCCTCCCCATTAGAAATAGCTCCACATTTGCTGCCAGGTCATCCCTTATAGACTTTAGATAATCTTCTACCGAAATTCTTCCCCTAATACCCAGTTTCTTAAACCGAAAATAATACTCTAACTGATAAATCATCACGTTCTCAGCAAATACCTCCCGGGCGATTCTAATCCCCGTTTCTGTTCTCTGAAATGGAACATATTCTAGGTAAAATGGATTGACAGAAATTAAGATTCCTTTGAGACCCCTTTCTTTAAGCATCTCGAGCCTCTCCCTCGTCACTTTATCATTGATGCACCAATAACAATTGGTTTCGACAAAAGTTGAGGGGATATTTAGTTCATGGGCAATGTCTACTGCTTTCAACAAAAGCTCGAAATTTAAGAATGGTTCTCCACCAGTAAAATGAAGACCATAGTTTAGACTTACCCTTCTATCCCCGTAAGGACTTGGTTTTATTTTACTAGCCAGTTGGCTTAAAACTACCTTCAAATCCTCTTCCAAAATCCAACCCTCCCACTTTGGCGAACAGGCATACATGCAATAGCGGCACTCAGCGGTGCATTTGTAGGAAAGCAATAACCCCCCAGAAATTGGTTCTGGCAGCCTTATTGTATCCATTACTCCCAGTCTTTTTGGGAATTACTGCATTTTTTAGCGGCAATTGAATCTGAGGTTGGTGTTAAGAATAGCTTTGTTAAAAGAATGTCCGCAGAAAGTACCCCCACCCTTAATCGTCCCACAGAGGTCTTCTAACACCACTTTTTCCTCCCTCTGGCGACAGCGGCAAGCAAGGGGGCAACAACAAGCCATAT
>CAZUZX010000070.1:0-6228 GCA_964624525.1 uncultured Dehalococcoidia bacterium
GCCATCGTCGCCCAAGTTTATTCCCAAAACTTTGGCCAGCTCCCAGGAGTCTTTCCTGGGGGCGATACCTACTGAAAGAGTTACAAAGTCGAAGTTTTCTCGGTCAACCTTTCCTTCGGTAATATTCTCAAATTTCACCTCAACTTCATCAGAGGGAGCCTCTGAGATTTCGACTGGCACTCCTCGGATGAAGCGGATATTTCCCTGACATTCCTTATAAAACTCAGCAAAGCCCTTTCCTGCAGTTTGAAGATCAATATAAAAGATAGTAACTTCAGCATCAGGCTTTTGATGCTTGATAAGTCGAGCCAGTCTCATAGCATATTTGCAGCATACTTGGGAGCAATAGCCATGATTTTCATCCCTTGAGCCGACACATTGGATAAAGGCGACCTTCTTCGGTTCCTTTCCGTTCGAGGAAAGCTTAAGAGAGCCCTGATTTCTGAAAATCCTCTCCAGGTCAAAACCAGTTAAAACATTAGGGTATCTACCATAACCCAGGTAGCCAATTTCTCTAGCGTTAAAGACGTCAAAGCCGATGGCCACAATGATTGCCCCGACATTATTCAGTTCTTGCCTTTCGGGTTTTTGCCCAAAGACTATAGCGTTGGTGGGGCATATTTCCCGGCAGAGGTTGCACTTCTTCCCTTTGAGGCGGAGGCACTGGGATTCGTTAATGGAATAGGAATAGGGAACTGCCTCAGGGGGAGGGGACTGGATTGCCTTAGGCATAGTGGGGCAAACCTCGGTGCACATTCCACAGGCAATGCATTTTTGGGGGGAGATATATTGGGGCTTTTGGCAAACCTCCACCTGAAAGTTGCCCAGTTCGCCTTTTACCCCCACCACCATTGAATTAGTCAGGATTGAGATTTGGGGATAACTTGCCACCTCACTGAGCTTTTGAGGAAGGAGGCAGGCAGAGCATTTAGTACAAACCTCCGTGGCTTTGCAACAGAAGGAAGCTGCTTGTCCTCCAATTCGTGCCTCCTTCTCTACTAAGTATACTGTGAAACCACTATTGGCTAACTCTAATGCTGAAGTTATCCCCGCTATGCCACCGCCGATAACTACAATAGACCTCTCTGCTTTCATCTTCCTTATTTAGCTCTTACTCCTGAGCAATTGCTCCACTCGGTGCAACAGCTCCCCGGGGTCGATGGGCTTCTGCATATAGTCTTCCGCCTCCATCATCATCCCCTCTCGCATCGAGAGACGCGCCTTTTCTCTATCGTCAGGATAGACGGTTAACATCAGCACCGGGATGCGGGAGAAGGAGTAATATCTGGGGTCGGTCTTGAGTTCCCTGCAGACCTCAAATCCGTTCTTACCAGGCATTATTACATCTAGGATAATCAAATCAGGCTTTTCCTCCACCACCTTTTGTAAGCCTTCATCTCCATCGAGTGCCGGAATCACTTGATAGGATTTGCTTTCAAGCAATTTCTTCAACACCTTCTGCAAATTAACGTCATCATCAATGGTCAGGATTTTAATTTGGTTTGACATCTTCCCCCTCCTTACATATTAAATTTGTTTATTCCCTGACCTACCATTTACCTCCGCCAAAGCCTCTTGCTTGACAGAGGTTCAAGTCCTTAGGCAGAGTAACAATAAATTGACTCCCTTTATCACTCCCTGGGCAAGGACTTACTGCCCATATCTTGCCTCGGTGACCTTCGACTATCCGCTTGCTTATGTTTAAGCCTAAACCAGCTCCTCTCTCAGTCAAATCGAGGCCGCGATAAAACTCATCAAATATCTTAGGTAGCTCCTTGGCAGGGATACCAATCCCGGTATCAATTACCTCAATCTGGATATGCTCATTAGCATCCCTTGCTTTGACTGCCACCATGCCGCCAGATGAGGTATATTTAATGGCATTGGAGAGCAGATTTAGCATCACCTGCTTGAGCTGGGCTCCATCCCCACAGACTTCAGGAAGGCCTTGAGCCACGTCAACTTTGAGTTCTAACTCCTTCTCTTCAGCTAAAGGTCGCAGTTCATTAACTGAATCCTTTATCACTTCGGCCAGGGAGACTTTGCTCACAATTGTGTCTCTGATGCCGATTCGAGACACACTGAGGATGTTATCTAGTAGACTGAGCAGGGCGGAAATCCCCTTGCTGCTGTTCTGCAACATACTTTTTTGTTCCTCATCGAGCTCCCCAGCATAGCCACCGAGTATCAGTCGATTAACCGATTCAACTGAAGCTAGAGGAGCCTTAATGTCGTGAAAAATGACGGCTAAAATATGCCCTAGGGTCTTCCTGGTGTGTTCCAGCCTCGAACGAACTACCTTGGCTAGGTTGTTCATCACCACACGGCCAACCTCGGGGTTCTCCTCGAACAACCGTCTGAGCACCCGAGTATCTAAGGCGATAAGCTCTGTCCCCTCCAGAGTGCGAGCAGTGTCCATGTGGACATAAGGGCTTACCAGCCCGGTACAGCCCAAGCCACCGCCGCGAGTTACCACACCGGTGGTCGCCCTTCCTGCACCGCGACCAACCTGAAGATTCATCTCCAGAGCCACCGAGCCTGATTCGACAATGTACATGGTCTGGCATGGGGTACCTTCAGAGAAAATAATGGCACCAGCTTCATAGACCTCTTCCCGGCAGAACGGCAGTAGCTTTTTGAGCTGGTCATCACTCACCCCATCCAATAAGTCAGACAATCTTAAAATACCTTCAATAAAATCCATTTTCCCTTCTTGCCCATCCTAATAAGCTAAAGCAATCTATTTAACGAGCAATTTCTCTATCTTTTCCATCCGCTTCAAAACCTTCTCCATCTGTTCTAAAACATCCTCTAGCTCCACCGATTTGGGAGCGGTTGTTTTTAGGATATCTTTTACTAATTCCGCTAATTCTACGGGTTCGACCGGCCGGGAAATATAACCCTCGGCATCCATTTGTGAGCCTTCCTCTCGTCTCCATCCCCTTCGGGAATGTTCCTCGGGACGAACATCTACCACTAGCAAGGGCATTCTGTTGGTCTTAGGATTTTCCTTGAGCTGCTTATGAAGCTTGAAGGCCTCACCTCGTGGCTCAAGAAAACCTACGATAACCATAGCGGGAGCTTCACTCTCCGCTTTTCCCAGCCCTTCGCTTCTGGTAGAGGCTACGCTCACTTCGTATAGATGCTCTAGGGCTTGCCTCACTGTCCTCAGGAAAGCGGGCTCTGTATCTACCACTAGAATGCTTTGCCTTTGCATCCCTTCGCCTCTACTTTCACTTTACCTCACCATCTCCCGACCGCCAAGCGCCAAATGGCGTACGCTTTATGTAGGAAAAAGCGAAATCCCCAGGGGAAAAGATAGCCTTAAGTGGCTGTGGTGGTTACGCTGTAACATTTCTGTTATAGGGGGAATTTTGTTATAATGTAATATACGAGGGACCCATGCCGAGGATGTGCGGGGGTAGGGTTGTATTGTTATTTTCTCTCGAGGAACTGGAGAGGGACAGGAAAGCCTAGAATGGGAAGAATCAAAGTTCTTTTAGCTGAGGACCATGTGGTGGTGCGACAGGGCATCCGGGAGATTATTCAGCGTGAGGAGGATATAGACATCGTCGGTGAAGTAGGGGATGGCGAAGAAGCTGTTCAAGCAGCGGAGCAACTAGAGCCAGATGTCATCCTTATGGATATCGCTATGCCTAAGTTGAATGGCATTGAGGCCACCCGACGGATAAAAGAGGTTCACCCTTCTATCGGTGTTCTTGTTTTAACCGCCTATGATAATGAAGAATTCATCTTCGCCCTCTTGGAAGCAGGGGCAGCGGGATATTTATTAAAGAATGTGCAAAGCAGGCAGTTGCTAAATGCTATTCGTGCAGTATATGATGGTGAGTCTGTACTCCATCCCACAATTGCTAAGAAAGTCTTGAGCCGCTTGTCGCTAATGAGGGGGAAGCGCTCAGAGCAGGAGAAGGGTGAGCTTCTAACTGAGCGGGAACTAGAGGTGCTTAGGCTGGGGGCTGAAGGGTTAGCCAACAAGCAGATTGCCGCGGAGCTTTTCATGGGAGAGCGTACTGTTCAAACTCATTGGAGGAACATTTTCAACAAGCTGGGGATTAGTTCCCGAACTGAGGCAATAGTGCGTGGCCTAAGCAGGGGTTGGATCACCATGAACCGAGACGAAGAGTAAGGGGTGAGATAGGTTGCGGAAGTATTCCATCAAGCTTCTACGCAATCCCCATTTCTGGGCTATCCTAGTGGTATTCCTTATCTGCATTGCCCTCCATTATCCCCAGCAAATACCCTTTTTGAGAGAGCTGGGGCTAAGTTCTCTCTGGGGTTTATCTCGCCATGCTGTGGAGCGGATATTCTTTTTATTCCCTATAGTTTATGCCGGGCTTGTTTTTGGACTACGTGGAGGCATAGTTTGTCTGATAACCGCCGTTGCTGTTATGATGCCCCGAGCTTTGTTTGTTTCCGCCTATCCTAGGGATGCTCTGTTTGAAATTGGTGCTATCATTGCCTTCGGAGCCACAATCAATTGGTGGCTCGAGTCTCGGCGTAGAGAGAGTGGGCGGCGAGAGCAGATTATGCTGCAATTGGAAGCAAATCGGCGGGAACTTCAATCTTATGTCCAGTCCATTAAGGAGAATGAAAGGCGTCTCTCAGTTCTCCACTCTATTTCCTCAGCAGTGAATCAATCTTTGGAATTACAGGAAGTGCTTGATACTGCCGTTGATAAGATTAAAGAGGCAATAGATGTGGACGTGATATTGCTCTTCCTCTTAGATGAGGAGGCAGGACGGCTGGAGCTGAAAGTTCACCGGGGAGTTTCAAAAGAATTCGCTTCTAAGGTAACCGGGTTAAAAATAGGAGAGGGGCTTAACGGGTGGGTAGCCCAAACAGGAGAGCCGTGCTTAGTAAGAGATTCAACCTCGGACCCTAGAGCCTCATCAGAGATGGTGAAGCAGGAGGGGATAAAATCTCAGTTTATTGTGCCTTTGAGAACCAGTGATAAGGTGATAGGTACGCTCTGTGTGGCAACGCATGATGTAAGACAATTTACCACAGAGGAAGAGGAACTTTTAGTTCTGGTAAGCATTCAACTTGGTGTAGCTATTCAGAAAGCCTACTTTTTTCAGGAATTACAGAGAGTGGGGAAGAGATTTCAGGGGATATTCGAGAAAGCCTACGATGCCATTTGGATTCAAGATTTTCAGGGCAGGATTATTAATGCTAATCAAGCTGCTGCCAGACTGACCGGATATGAATTGAAAGATCTGATCGGCAGACACGTATCTGAACTCCTTACTCCTGAAGGGCTCGAACTGGCGAGACAGGTACGGCAGAAACTACTCCAGGGTGAGGCAATAAAGCAACCTTACGGACAGCGGCTAGTAAGGAAAGACAGGACACAGGCAATTCTTATGTTGAGCACTAGCCTGCTCGAGAGTGATGGCACGCCGTTAGCTTTCCAGCACATTGCCAGGGATATCACTGAGGAGACAAAGCTTCAGGAAGCTCTCGAGCTTTATGCCACTCAAATTAGCCAAGCACACGAGGAAGAGCGCAAGCGTATCGCTAGGGAACTTCATGATGATACTATTCAGACTATGATTGCTGTCTCTCGTCGCCTTGATGACTTTGCCTCCAGGGATTCGGCAACACTGAAAGAGGTACTTAATTCTCTGGGACAACTTCGGAGGGATATTGATGAGGCTTTAATCAGAACACGGCGTTTCATTCATGACCTTCGCCCTCCCACTTTAGAGTATCTTGGCCTCGTTGCCGCTTTAAGAGAACTGGCAACCCAAGTACAGGAACAGTCGGGCATAAAGGTGAATTTGAAGGTGAAGGGGGTAGAGCGTCGTTTCACCTCAGAAGAAGAGCTTTTAATCTATCGAATTGCTCAGGAAGCCCTGCGAAATGTATGGAAGCATTCTGAAGCAACAAAGGCTGAGCTTATTGTAGAGTTTAATGAGAACAGCGCTGTTGTAGTAATTAGCGATAATGGGAAGGGTTGTGAGGTCGGGGAAAGCTCAGAGTTCCTCAAAGCGGGGAAATTGGGACTTATGGGGATGAAGGAGAGAGCCCATCTTTTAGGGGGCACTGTAGAGGTGTGTTCCAAACCGGGTAAGGGGACAACGGTAATCCTCAGGGTCCCTAACAGAAGTTTATAATGTAACTCCAGCTTCGAGCCGGGGTGGCGGAATTGGCAGACGCAGCGGACTTAAAATCCGCCGGAGTAATCCTTGTGGGTTCGAGTCCCAC
>CAZUZX010000071.1:0-6140 GCA_964624525.1 uncultured Dehalococcoidia bacterium
GGGGTGAAGAGGTAATCAGAAACGGCGTCGGTGAGAAGGCGGTTTATCTCTTCAGGCATGCTCCTGTCATAGGAGCGCAAGCCTGCCTCGACATGAGCTACCGGGATGTGAAGCTTTACCGCCGCCAGGGCTCCAGCTAAGGTTGAGTTTACATCGCCAACCACAACCACCAGGTCTGGATTCTCCTTTATGAGTACCTTTTCTACCTCGATCATCGCTTTGCCGGTCTGCTCGGCGTGAGTTCCCGAGCCGACGCCGAGGTGAAAGTCTGGTTCCGGCAGCTCTAGATTTTCGAAGAAAACCCGGGACATCTCGTAGTCATAGTGCTGACCGGTGTGGACGAGGAGATGATGAATAGGGGCTGCTAATTGCTGAATAGCTCTGACAATTGGGGCTATCTTCATGAAGTTAGGTCTGGCACCAACAACGCTGATTATTTTCATTCTGCCGCTGATTGGTGATCAGGTTTTTCGCTTCCTTTTAATCCTCAGAAACCTCGATTTGGAAGACCACTGTGCCGCCACTGGTATGTGCCGTGGCGTCAAGACACTGAAGACAGGCTTTCCCCTGCTTGTCGGCAATACCCAGTTCAGCAGGACTTATTCCTCTACTCAAAGCTACATAGTAAGGCATCAACGAAGCCAGAGAGTGCATACATATGGTATCGCTTTCATTACAGTTGAGTTGATAACCCTGGTCAATGACTATCTTGTCGCCTACTTTATATATGGGGCAATTCCCTTGTATCTCCTTCACCCTGATAATCAATTTCTTAGCTGATATCACTTGGTTCCTCATCAAGTTGCTGATGAACAGCTACTGCTAAATGCCTGGAAGCCTCATCAACTCTATTACTTTCTGGCGGATCGTTTTAGAAGTCTGCTAATGCCTTGCCTTATCTGGCTAAAGTAAGAGCGCTGCTCAGGCTGCTTTCCTTCTCCTTCATCCGCATAATAGTATGGGTAGCGATAATGGTAGTAGCCACCGCGCCTGCCCAGCTCTACCCGGTTAAGCACCACACCAAGGATATCGGTATTTGCCTTCGATAGAGCCTCTTTAGCCTCAACCAATGCTTCGGGCTGGGTATGCCCTGCCTCCAAAACCAATATCACGCCATCAACCTTGTGAGCTACGATAGTAGCATCGGCTACTCCCAGGACAGGGGCAGAATCAAAAAGGACCATGTCTGCCTTCTTTTTCAGCTCCTCTATTAAGAAGGGAATGCGGGGTGAACTGAGAAACTCAGTCGGATGGGGGACATGAGAACCACACGTAAGAACTCTCAGCCCCTCGACTTTAGTCGGCTGGATAAAGCCCTCTAAGTCAGGCAGCTCCTCTGGTAAGTAGACCCCCCATATCCCAGGCGCTCTGGGTGCTCTTTTGCCCCTGACCAGGAAAAGGTTAGTGAATCCTGGCTCATTGTTAAGCTTAAAGAACTCGTGTAGCTGGGGGTGTCTTAAATTAGTATCCACTGCAATAACCTTTTTGCCCATATGGGCGATAGTCACTGCCAGGTTAGCCAGAACAAAGGTCTTCCCTTCCCCGGGGCCGGGACTGGTTACTATTATGGTCTGAACTGGCTTATTTGAGGAAATAGTGAACTGGAGATTGGTACGTATCACGCGGAAAGCCTCAGCTACCGAGCTTCGGGGGTAAGCTTGAGCAATGAGTTCCCTCTCCTTCCCTTTGATGTTTTTGAATTCGGCCACTATTCCTCCTTCCCTTCGATGGTTTTGAACCTGGCTACTGCTCCCAGGACAGAGAGTCCGGTGAGCTTGCTAATATCTTCAGCGGTTTTGACTGACCTATCCAGGTATTCATTGAGGAAGACGCCCCCAGTGGTTACTACTAAACCCAGGATACAAGCCAGGATGACATTCAGCGTTGTTTTGGGGCTCACCGGCGAAGTGGGTAATGAGGCTGGCTCACTCAAACTGATACCGCCGGCTGCCAGAGCTTGAGCGAGTTGAGAGTTCCACCGGGTTCGCAGACTCTTAAGCTGTTGCAGGTTATCTTTAAGAGCAGCCAGTTCATCCTCCTCTTCAGGAGTAAGCCCAACAGTGTTCTTCCGCAATTCTAACACATCAATCTGAGCTGAAGTTTGATTTATGTCACTCTGGATCAGGCTCAGGGAGGCTTCCGCATCCGCTTGCAGTTTCTCATAGTGCTGCTCGATATATACCGCAACGGTAGTATCGGCTATCTGCTGCGCCAGCAGCGGGTCGGTATCCTTCGCCGATACCTTTATAAGCGGAGTCCCGGCATTATTGTTGGCATTAGTACTGGTGCTAATCTTTCCCTCCAGTTCTGCCGCAGAATAAGGGAGAGCAAGCCTATTAATCACTTCCTCCATCACCGATTGTTTCTTGATGAGTTGGGCATGGGTAGCCACATCAGACTTGCTATATTCATAGCTTAAGATAGGGTCAGCAGTTTCACGAACCACAATAGTGGCAGTTGCCTGATATACTGGCGCCATCCTCCAACTAATGATATAGCTTATACCACCAGCTACCACAATACCAATCACGATCAACCATAGCCACTTCCAGATCACCGCCCAGTAGCGTTGTAGTTCCATGGATACCATCCTTTCATAGTCTCAGAATCGCCGCAATTTTATATAAGTTACCATTTTTTAAGTCATCCTGAACCAATCAGGAATTTTGACCTGTAGCTTTCCAAAGATGGCATGGCGTGCCAGCTTTTAACCTATCCGGTAAGCATCCCTATTCTTGCTAGCGTAGACTTTATCGAAATCCCTTACTGGAAACCCGAATTCCTGTTTGAGTTGCTGCCGCAACTTTAGACGTTCTGCTGGATGCAACACTATTGGGGCAATTAGGTCGACAATTTTCTCGTAGCGCTCCTCTTCGGGAGCCTTGCGAATCTTCGTTAGACCCTTTCGCACTTGTTTTAGGTATCTCTCTGAAAGTTCGGATAGGGTACTCACATTTCGTCTCCACTGATTGTGTGTGTTAAACACACACAATCTATCACAAAGACAGACAGTTGTCAAGTATCGGCAAGTATATTTAACATTCCCTCACTGAACCATTCTGGTTTCAACTCTACCAGTTTTCTGGTGTAAACATTAACCGGGATTTTTGCCACTAAATGCCGATGGTCATAACAGCCAGACCAGTGCCGCCGCCCTTGCTCCGCAAAATGTCGAAGGTGGGCACAGGCTCAGGAGTTTGTCCCTTTCAGCTTCGCTCAAGAATGGCTTGCGTAGTTTGGGGACCTTGGGCGGCTTCATGGTGGCTAGTGGTGAGCGGGGGATGAATTGCTCGGCTACGCACCAGTTGAAGAACGCGGAGAGAGACCGGTAGGTAGTGCGGATGTATGCCGGGCTCAGGTTGCGCTCTTTGAGTGAGAGCAAATAAAGCTCGATGTGGTAGCGTTGCAACTCATTTAGGGTGCTATTGTGACCCTGGCGGTGTAGGAATCTGAAGAAGTGCGATAGGGTCTCATAGTGGTATTTCAGTGTCGTGGGCTGGCAGTTCTCGATGTGCCGGCTCAAGAGGAAGCCTTGTACCTCTTGGGGCAGGGTTGTTGGGTAAGTCGAATTTGAGGTGTGGAAAAAATTGTCGGGTTAAAAGCATTCATTCCTGGCGTGCTGCTTTTCTATTTCAGTGCCGAAGGTCGGGCTCGAACCGACACAGGAGTTGCCCCCCAACAGTTTTTGAGACTGTCGCGTCTGCCTATTCCGCCACTTCGGCTTATCTTTCAAAATGGAGCGGAAGATGGGATTTGAACCCACGACTTCCTCCTTGGCAAGGAGGCGTTCTACCGCTGAACTACTTCCGCTTCTCACTCCTCTTTATTAGTGCCGAGGAGCGGAGTCGAACCGCTGACACGCGGATTTTCAGTCCGCTGCTCTACCACCTGAGCTACCTCGGCAGCAAAGACATTTTAGTGTAGCTAATTTTAGCTTGTCAATAAAGGAACCTGAGAGTGTTTAGCAACTCGAACTGTCATTGCGAGCGAAGCGTGGCAATCTCTTATCATTGCTTTTGGGATTGCTTTGTCACTCTGTGCCTCGCAATGGCAACTAAACACTTTCGAAGCTTGTTAAGGATAGGAACCTTTACCTCAAAGCCTTCCTTAATTGTCTTAGCCAGAGATACAAAGTTATAATAGGCTTGTATAGGGGTTAGACAATTCTTTAATTCTAATTGAGAGGGAAGTCAATGGCTTACCCTGATAGTATCCTGCACAAAGTTACTAAGCCAGCTCGCTACACTGGAGGCGAGTGGAATAGTATTGTCAAAGATTGGCAGACAGCCAAAGTAAAGATTGCTCTTGCCTACCCCGACCTTTACGAAATCGGCATGTCTAACTTAGCCTTGCCTATCTTTTATGACCTGCTTAATAAACAGCCTGTGGTTCTGGCTGAAAGAGTATATGCCCCCTGGGTTGATATGGAAGCAGCCATGCGCCAAGCCTCCATCCCTCTTCTCAGCCTGGAATCCAAGCAACCACTAACAGAGTTTGATATCATCGGTTTTTCCTTAGGCTATGAGCTAACCTATACCAATGTATTAAACATGCTTGCTCTGGCGGGTATACCAGTTTTAGCCCGTGAGAGAAACAATTCGCATCCTCTAGTAATAGCCGGGGGAAGCTGCGCCCTTAACCCTGAGCCGATGGCAGACTTTATCGACTTATTTGTAATTGGAGAGGGGGAAGAAGTAACCCTAGAGCTAATAGAAACCTTTCAGAGGTGGAAGAAAGAGGGCGAAGGAAAAGAGGAGCTATTACGCCAGCTAGCTACTATCCCTGGCATCTACGTGCCCAGCTTATATGAGGTCAATTATCATCCTGATGGCAGTGTGGCTAGTATCACACCCACAGTACCACAAGCAAAGCCAATTATTCAGCGCCGCATTGTAGCAGAGTTACCTTCTCCAGTCACCAAACCAGTAGTCCCCTATATAGAGGTAATCCATGACCGTGGCGCAGTGGAAATTCAGCGAGGTTGTACTCGAGGCTGCCGCTTCTGCCAGGCAGGAATCATTTATCGTCCCCAGCGCCACCGCCCCCCTGAGGAGGTGACCGAGGCAGTAGGACAACTAATAAGGAACTGTGGCTATAGCGAAGTATCACTAGTCTCCCTTAGTACCAGTGATTATCCGGGCATTGACAAGCTAGTAAGTGCCCTAAGCAAACACTATCGGAATTACCCCCTTACCCTTTCTCTCCCCAGTCTGCGTATTGATAGCTTCTCGGTAGAATTAATGGACTCCCTCCATTTTGCCAAGAAACCCGGACTTACTTTTGCCCCCGAGGCAGGAAGCGAACGGCTACGGCAGGTAGTCAACAAGGCTATCTCCGAGGATGAAATTCTCAATACTATAGCTGCTGCTTTGGACAGAGGATGGTCAAACTTTAAGCTCTATTTTATGATTGGCTTGCCTACAGAAACTACCGAGGATGTAGAGAGTATTGTCTACCTAGTAAGCAAGATGTATCGTCTGCAGAGGGAAAGGCAACCGAGAATCAAACTCAGTGTAACCACCTTTATACCTAAGGCACACACCCCCTTCCAGTGGGTAGCTCAGGATAGTGAAGAGGAGCTAGAGAGCAAATATGAAATACTCAGGCGAGGTCTGCGGAGTATGAGGATCCCTCTGTCATGGGAAGACCCTAAAGTAAGCTGGCTGGAGGCTATTTTATCGCGGGGAGACCGCCGCCTGAGCGAGGTGATTTACTATGCCTGGCAGCTCGGCTGTACCTTTGATGGCTGGCAGGAGTGCTTCAGCTATGAAAAGTGGCTCAAAGCCTTTGACAAGGTAGGACTTGACCCGTCTTTTTATGCTTATCGCCAGCGTTCTCTGGATGAGGTACTGCCCTGGTCCCATATCGATGTGGGAGTAAGCCCTGCCTTTCTGAAACAAGAATATCAGCGCACCTTTGAAGCCAAAGAAACTCCTGATTGCAGACAGGGGCATTGTAATGCTTGCGGGCTGGAGAGGTGGCCACAAATTTGCCACCTCTAAGGAGCAGCCTTTACTA
This sequence comes from uncultured Dehalococcoidia bacterium, assembly GCA_964624525.1. GTDB lineage: Bacteria > Chloroflexota > Dehalococcoidia > UBA2247 > RBG-13-53-26 > CAZUZX01. Next base: position 6,019 of record CAZUZX010000071.1, read on the forward strand.
CTTCTGCTTCCTTTAATGTTTCCTTCAACGCCTCATCAATATGTTCCACCCAGATAAACTGAAGACCTTCTTTTATCTCTTGGGGAACCTCTTCCAGATCCTTTTCATTCTCCTTGGGCAGA
>CAZUZX010000072.1:0-4141 GCA_964624525.1 uncultured Dehalococcoidia bacterium
TTGTCTAAAATGTGTGTGATTGTCAATTGCCAAGGAGTTAGGCAGGGTATAAAATGACCCTCAAAGACTGCATCCTTCAGGGCGTGGTATAGAAAGAATGTGAAGCTGCACTGATAATGAAAAAAACACCTTATAACCTTCTTGATTTTACTCTTATTATTAGTAGGAAGCTGCACTAACCATTCAGCGCGATATATTTATGAAAACGGTGTTATACAAGTTGGGGGAGACGGGAAGCCGATTGAATTAATAGACAATCCTGATGCTACTAACACTACCTATGCCGAGCTAGTAGCCTTCATCAAAGAAGATTCAACAAATGAATTGACTTACATAGTTGTTGAAGGAAATGGAACCGCGGGTCCTATTAGAACCTACATCTGTAGTGACTTTGCTGAGACGGTGCATAACAATGCTGAGGAAGCCGGAATTAGAGCAGCTTGGGTAAGCATATACTTTGACGGAGTTGATGAGGGCCATGCCTTAAATGCCTTTGAGACTACAGATAGAGGGTTGGTATATGTTGATTGCACAGGAATAGATATTAAGGGTCTAATAGCTGGCCAAAAACCTTGTGACAAAATAGCCTATGTGTAGATAGGCAAGGAATATAGCCTTATAGATATAACCGAAGCTACATCACCATCATATAGCTTCTATGAAGAATATAAGCTAAAAGAATATGAATCACTCGGTATCGTTAAGGAAATACACATACATTGGGAAGGCGGAGATTAGCACATTTACTTTTCGGGGTCTGACTCTTAATCAGTTGGTTAGAGGTTCGATGGAATGAAAAAGGGGCTTGTAGCCCCTTCGCTTCTTTATGGAATGCTCAGACCTTTCGCCTACAGTTGTCGCACGCCGCTCGGTTACCTATAAACTCTCTCGAAGCTACACCAGCTTCCTCGGCAAATTGGAGAATGATTTTATGCTCCTCCATAAAGGTGTGGATGGGATGTCCTGGTGGGGCTAAAATTTCTTCTTTTTCCAGTGCCTCTCGGAAGACAGCGAGGTGCACATCGCAAAGTCTCTGGATTTCTTCCCTCGGCATGCCTTCTCTGATAAGTTCTTCCTCTATCTGAGCTATCTCGACAGGATCCGCATCCTTCAGAACATCCTTAAATTTCTCTTTCACCTCTTCTGGTCTCGTACCGGCATGGATTTGTTTAATCAACTCCTTCATCTTCCCTTTCCTATTTTCTCGTTTACCCCACAATTCGCTCACCGTTTTACCTCCTTTTAGGAAGTAATAACTGCAGCCTGAGTTTAGTTGCAAAATTATAGGTATGGTTTATATCGCCTCATAAGAAGAGAATTGGTGACCACACTTACTGAGCTAAAAGCCATCGCTGCTCCACCAATTATGGGATTTAGCAAGAATCCGGTAAAGGGGTAGAGAATACCAGCCGCTATGGGGATTCCCAAGGAATTGTAGAAGAAAGCCCAGAAAAGATTCTGCTTTATTTTTCTCATGGTGTAGCTACTTAGTTCTATGGCTATGACCACGTCTCTTAAGTCTTCCTTTACCAACACAATATCTCCCGATTCTATAGCCACATCTGTCCCCGAGCCGATGGCAATACCCACATCAGCCTGGGCTAAAGCCGGGGCATCATTGATGCCATCCCCTACCATAGCTACTTTCTTACCCTCTTCTTGTAACCTCTTTATCTCCTTGGCTTTATCCTGGGGTAAGACTTCGGCTAATACTCGATTTATGCCGAGCTGGGCAGAAACTGCCTGAGCACTTTTTCGATTATCCCCGGTAATCATCACTACTTCTTTACCCTTTTGTTGCAGGCTGCGCACTGCTTCCGGGGCGAATTCTTTCAGGGTATCGGCTACGGCGATGATACCCTTGGTTTGTCCATCTACCGCCAGGATTACCACTGTTTTACCCTGCTCCTCGAACTTACCTATCTCGGATTCTAAATTTTGGAGCTCTTTTAGTCCTTTATCGGCAAAAAGCTTTCTGTTGCCTAATAGAATAGTGGTGCTATTGTGCTTGGCTATTATCCCTTTCCCGGGAATGGCTTCAAAACTATCCGCATCTGGAATAAGGATATCTCTGTTTTTAGCTTCGTTGATTATGGCTTCACCCAGGGGGTGTTCTGATCTTTTCTCAGCTATAGCAGCTAATTCTAAGATCGGGGTAGGCTCACCATCAAAGGAAAGGATATCAGTAACCCGAGGCTTGCCCCTGGTAAGGGTGCCAGTTTTATCAAAGACAACGGTATCTATCTGATGAACTCGCTCCAGAGTCTCGGCACTTTTAATCAGAACGCCTCGCTCCGCCCCGAGACCAGTACCAACTATAATGGCTGTCGGTGTGGCTAAACCTAGGGCGCAGGGACAGGCAATAATAATTACAGCAATGAATACTGTCAGGGCAAAAGCCAATCCTAAACCTTGAAAGTACCAGATAAGAAAGGCGACAAGCCCGACGATTAATACAGTGGGAACAAAATAGGCTGATATTCGGTCAGCTATTCTTTGGATAGGTGCCTTGCTCCCCTGGGCTTCTTCCACCAGCCTGACAATTTGAGCCAGGGCAGTATCCTTGCCCACTTTAGTAGCTTTGAATTTAAAGCTGCCAGTTTTATTTATGGTTGCCCCGATCACCTCGTCACCTACCGTTTTTTCCACAGGTATGCTTTCCCCGGTAAGCATAGACTCATCAATGGCAGAATGACCTTCAATTAATATGCCGTCTACCGGAATTTTTTCTCCCGGTTTGACGATAATGATGTCGCTAACCTCTACTAACTCCACAGGAATCTGTTGTTCTTCGCTATTTCTGATTACGGTGGCTGTTTTGGCTTGGAGCCCAAGGAGTTTGCGTATGGACTGAGAAGTCCTGCCTTTAGTTACAGCTTCCAGCATCCTGCCCAGGAGGATAAATAGTATAAGTAATCCCGCAACCTCATAGTAGAGGTTATCCATGCCATAATTTGGACTGCCAGTCCAGATTAATACCGAGATAGACAAGCTGTAAACATAGGCAGTGCCTGTTCCCAGTGCCACTAAGGTATCCATAGTGGCAGCTTTGCTTCTTATTACTGCTTTGGTGCCGAGGGTGAAGAACTGGTAGCCAGCGAGCATAATAGGTGTGGTCAGCAGAAATTGGATGAGAGCTATGTTATGCTCAATAAAGGTAGGGATGGGAAGACCAATATGGTGACCCATAGCAAAGTAAGTTAAAGGTATAGCGAAGACTAGAGACAGGAAAAACTTGATTTTTAAAGTCCTTATTTCCTTTTCTCTGGCTTCCGCTTCACGGTCAACAGCAATACCTTCCTCAATGGGCGTATAGCCAGCTTCCTGAATAGTCTTCTTGATGGTCTCAGCATTAATTATTGCCGGGTCAAAGACTATTTTGGCTCGTTCATTAACGAAAAGCTCTTTAGAAATTATGCCTTTGAGTCCCTTCAGAGCCGCATCTACCGTGCCTAAGCAGTGGGGGTTGTCCATGCCAATGATTTTCAAGTTAAGGGTCTGGTATTTTCCGGCTCCTTCTTCTAGGACTCCATAGCCAGCCTTCTGGATAGCCTTTTCCAAGTCCTTTAAAGACGCTTTCGTCGGGTCATATTCCACATAAGCTTTCTCCGCAGCGAAGTTTACTGTAACCTCAGCCACACCTTTAACCTTCTTTAAGGATTCTTCTATAGTCACAGCACAGGAAGCACAATGCATGCCAGTAACGCCGATAATTTCTTTCTTGGCAGCTAACGGTTTAGCTATCTTAGGTTTGTCCATTTATTTAATTGAAGTCTCCTCGGGTCTTGGTGGCAAACTGAAAAAGGCTGGGCTATCAGGTCAAGGTGGTCTCTCCAGTCATCTTTTCATGCTGTTTCTTCATACATTTGTCCATAACCGCGGTTAGCCCGGCTTGTCTGGCCTTGTTGGCTGCTTCCTCGTTGATTATCCCCTCCTGCATCCAGACAACTTTAGCTCCCATTTTTATAGCTTGGTCTACAATGGAGGGTACCTCTTCAGACCGACGAAAGATATCTACCACATCCACGGGGTAGGGTATGGAAAGGAGGTCAGGATAACTAGTTTCTCCCAATAGCTCCTTAAGCTGGGGATTCACCGGAATAATGCGGTAGCCATGCTCTTTCAAATATTTAGCCACTAT
>CAZUZX010000072.1:4241-6063 GCA_964624525.1 uncultured Dehalococcoidia bacterium
TGGCTATAGCTTTACCCAGTTCGAAACACTGTTTCAGGGCTTCTGGGTCAGGGACAAACTGCACCGAGACACTGGGCTCAACCAAGTCAACCCCCATTTCTTTGAGTGCGCTCTCAATAGTTTTGACCGCGCCCCCTCCCCAACCATATGAACCAAAAGCAGCGCCGATTTTACCTGATGGTTTTAAGCCTTTTAGGTTAGTCAGGAAGGCAGCCATATTAGGTAGAATATCGTTATTAAGAGTAGCAGAGCCAATGACAAGAGCTTTAGTGGTGAGAACTTGGGCAATGACATCGCTCCGGTCAGAAACAGTGAGATTATAAGATTCCGCTTCAACTCCTTCATTGGTAGAACCTTCAACTATAGCCTGAGCCATTTTTTCTGTGCTGCCTAGCATAGTCTCGTAAATTACCATTACCTTCTTTTTAGTTTCTCCCTTAGCCCATGAGAGATAGGCATCAATAATTTTTTGAGGGTTAGAGCGCCAGATAATGCCGTGGCTGGGGGCAATTATATTTATTTTGAGTCCTTTTAGTTTATCTATTGCTTGCAGGATTAGCTTGCCGAAAGGCATAAGAATAGTGGCATAATACTTGGTGGCTTCTATCATAACCAGACCCAGGTCTACTTCATCATCAAATTTCTTGGAGCTGGCGAAATGTTGCCCGAAGGCATCGTTAGGGAAGAGGATAGCCTCCTCCACAAGATAAGTAGCCATAGAATCGGGCCAGTGAAGCATGGGGATAGGGACAAACTTCAGTTTTCTTTTGCCCAGAGAGACCTCACCGGTCTCATCCACGGGCAGCACTTTCCAGTGGTGGTGAAAAATCTTGCTCAAACTCAGTTCCCCAAAGCGCCGTGAAGTAATGACGGTAGCTTGAGGTGCATCTTTCATAATAAGGGGTAAAGCTCCAGAATGATCAATTTCGCCGTGGTTAGCAACGACATAGTCTATCTTATTCGGACTTACAATTTCTGTAATCCGCTGGAGCATTTCTTCGTAAAAAGGAGGCTTAACCGTATCAATAAGAGCAATCTTATCAGCAACGATGAGATAGGCATTATAAGTAGTGCCATGGTGGAGGGTATAGCTGTGAAACTCCCTGATGTTCCAGTCCGCAGCTCCTACCCAATAGACTCCTTTAGTTAATTCTATTTTCATACTACCCCCTTTGGGTTTATAAGGCTATTTAATTTTGGTTCAGATATAGCCTCTCATCTGATCCAATGAGGTTCATCTTCAAAAACATACAAGAGTGGCGGTGGTGAACTTAGCAGCCGTTGCCTCCTTGAGCTTCCTTATCAGTGCTTCCACACCAATCCAAGTCGCTCTGCCGAGTTCCTACCACCTTTGCCACTCTTGCGTCTATTTATCTTCGAACTGGTCTATTTGCCGAGCAGGGTGGAAAAGGTATAATCGTGGTCTTCCTCTTCCTCCAGAATATCTTCAAAAATGTGCCTCGAGGCAGGGTCATCAAGCTCTTGACAAAGCTTGATAGCTTTCCTATAAAGCGCGATAGCCTCTTTCTCCGCAGCTATATCATCCCGAAGCATCTTCTCAGCATCGCCGCCTACCTTTATCTCCGTTGGCTTGGTTGTGGGGACTCCACCAAAATAGTCTAACCTCTCCGCAAATTTTTCGGCATGCTTCATCTCCTGGATAGAGATCTTATGGAGTATGTCCATAAACTCAGCGCTCTCCAAGCCCGTAACCATGACATGCTGCCACATATACTGAATAATTGCCGCCAGCTCCCGTGCGATGGACTCATTCAAGATATCAAGTAACCTTTTGTCAGCCATTACTAACCTCCTTTATTTT
>CAZUZX010000073.1:0-6032 GCA_964624525.1 uncultured Dehalococcoidia bacterium
TTGTGGAAGCCATAAACTCTATTCAGGATGACTTTGAAAAAATAATTGTTATCACCCACCTCGATGAGCTCAAAGACGCCTTCCCGGTGCGTATCGAGGTTACCAAGACTAGCCGGGGGTCAACTATTTCAGTGAGTTAACACTGCCCTGCTACTAGGGGCTAATGCACCTCTTTCCTCTCTATTGCCCACATAGCTAATCCGAGCATAATCGCAAATATTCCCACCAAGATTACCACTGAGACAGCAGGAGCAACATAGTTGGTTAATCCCAGAGACGGGGGCATGGCACCAATATCAGGGTCAAGACTCTCTTCCGTACCTTTATAAGTGCCAGCGAAGGCAGTCATAAGCGGTTGGTTTTGTGGCATCATCTGCCCGCTTTCTGCCTGGCTCATAAACATGGTGAAGGTATTGCCCAGGTGATAACCTAGGTCTGGGTAATATAGGTGATAGTTTTCATACGTGGTGGCGAACAGCATTCTGGGGATCATAGCAATAAAGAAAACCAGCATAATAATGAGCATAAGCACCAGGGTTATTTTTACCCGGCTCTTCATCAAAGTAGAGAGAGCAACCGAGATGGCACCAAAAGTAAGAGTCACCAGGAATGAATAGAGAAACACCCAGGGCAACAGCCCTAAAAGAGCCGCGAAGGTATCAGGGTCAAGAGGCAACACAATCCAGAACACCAAAACAGACAGAAGCAAGACCATGGCTTGTAGAATCATGGTATTCAGCACCAGGGCGAGGAATTTGCCCAGCACAATCTCGAATCTGTTTATCGGCTTGCTCACCATAAGCAGCAGGGTGCCATCAGTATCCTCCTTGGAAATGAAACCTGCGGCTGTAGCAACTACTGTCAGCACTAGAAAGAAACCTGCCAACCACATGAATAAGAGTATGGTGAAATTGTCGATCACATAGTGGGTCTGCATCTCCAGGGACATGGGAGTCTTCATCATCTCGTCTCGCCAGGCAAAGGAAATGGATATCGGAATCGATATACCGACAAGAACCAGCGCTATGGTGCGCTTGAGGCTCATCAAATCGCCTAGGGTCTTACTCAAGACAACCTGAAATCTCATTCCTTCTCCATAATTGCTTTGCGGTAGATGGTCTCTAGGGTTATCTCCTCCCGGCTGAAGTGTTCCAGCAGTGTCCCGGCTTTGGCGACTGCCTCCACTACTCCGCGCTTCAAGACAGCATCATCCTCACATATCAGATGAACGAAGCCCTCAGCATCAAGCCAGCTATCAATAAGAAGCACCTTTTCCTTCAAAGCCTCCATAATAGCCTTATTGTTCGAAGTCTTCAGCAAGTAGCGATTCCTAGAGTAGGCTTTCTTCAAATTCTCCATGCTGTCCTCAGCCAATATCTTGCCCTTATTAATCAGGGTTACCGAATCGACCAACTGCTCCAGTTCAGACAGAATGTGGCTGCTGATGAAGATAGTTATCCCGCGCTCCCTTGAAGTCTCCTTTAGCTTGTCGAGGATGGACATTCTGCCCGTTGGGTCAAGGTTAGCTGTGGGTTCATCGAGGATGAGGAGCTCTGGCTGGTGAATCAGGGCTTGAGCTAGGCTAAGCCTCTGCTTCATGCCAGCGCTGAAGCCGCCTACTTGAGTATCCAAAAACTCGCCTAGTTCAATCCAATCCAGGAGTTCTGCCGCTTTCCTCGTTCCATCACTCTTCACCCCACTCAGCCTTGCCATATAAACCAGATAGTCCAAGGCAGTCATATCGCCGTAGAAGGAAGGGTGCTCCGGGGAGTAGCCAATAAGGTTCCTTGCGGTTACTGAGCCGATAGGCTGACCTTTAATAAACCCTGTCCCCCTGGTGCACTTGATGGCACCTACCAACATCTTAATGGTAGTCGTCTTACCAGCTCCATTGGGTCCTATGAAGCCATGAATAGCGCCCTCCTCAATTTTCAGGTCAATGCCATCAACAGCCATAAACTTCCCAAAGGCTTTAGCCATCCCTCTAGTCTCAATCATGAAATTCTTATTCATGCCTTATCCTCTTGTAACGAAATCTCGTGTATTTTCTCCAGAGTATCGGAGACACAGATGCCAGAACTAATACAACCATTGCCATGGAAGCAAATAGTAGGGCGGAATTCCCTTTCTTCACAGTGAATGTTACTGTAGCGTAGACACCTCTGCCATATTCATCTAGAGAACGGACGACCAATTTGTGCTCGCCATGAGCGACTGATACGGTAACCTCGTTCTCATTGGTTCGGGCTACCTCAACATCGTCGATAAACACCTGGTTAAAGGCTCCCGGAGATACTCCTTCCCATTGGATTCTCACTGGGGAGGTTTGGGTACTACTATCGGTTGGAGCGGTGATGCGAAGGTTATTAGCCACATCAAGGAAGTAGAATTCCCCACTCAACCCCGCTACCCCCAGCTTGCTGTGTTCCCCCATTTCTATGAGCTCCGAGCCTACTATCTGAAAGTCAGCTATCACCTGCTCATTCACTACATCAACTACCATCAGTTGTGCTTCTTTCTCATCACGGGTTTCGCCCAGCATTGATATCAGGGCTATCTCTTTGGTTCCATCCCCATTGAAATCCGATACCTCTTTAATGATGGCACCCGGGTGCCACCGGTATTCCCATCTCTTCTTTGGGTCGAATTTCTCAATGACAATCTCCTTCAGTAGTTTATTGTGGGCGACATCATATATCATCACCCTTGCCCCGGGCTGGTCTGGCAGGAACTTAATCAGGGCCAGGTCAGCTATCCCGTCACCGTTCACATCTGATATTAGGTTAGCCGGCATGAGTCTCTGAAGATTTATACTATCGAACATCGAGCATTCGCTAAAATCAGTGAATTGCCATAGAGGCTTGCCATCTTTGCCACTGATAATCTCTAGTAAGGGTCGTCCCCCGTAATCTTGACGCCCCCTCCAGTAGAGAATAGGATCAATATAGCCATCATTATTGAGGTCGGCGGAAAAACTGGAACTACAATTATCATTTCCCCCTTGCCACTCACATTGAAACATGATTTTACCACTAACTGGTGAGGCTATCGTCCAAAGAGGGGCGCGGTTCTCTCGATGTATGAAGAAAGATACCTCCCTGATGTCATCCCTGTCTATGTCATCCACCAGCTTCACCTGGCGAGGGTCAACCCCCTCTCCTGTGCCTGCTTCGGCTTGGAATATTACTTGAGCCGGTTTGAAATCGAGTTTGTTCCCTTCCCAGGTGCTCATTTTGGTACACACTGTACCACCACATGCTAGCAGGTCATCTATGCCATCATGATTTATATCACCAAACGAGTAGTAGCCAGTGTTCCATTCAGCCTTGAATTCCATCCCGGTGGGATTTATGCGCCAAAAGGGGTCTTCATATACCCAGGGGTTATAGGTCTTGGTCCACAGCAGCTCACCCTTAGGGCTGATGAGGAATATATCTTGCGGACAGCCTACTAGGAAAACTATTTCTCCCTGGACATTGATAATGTCTAGTGACTTAATCTCCTTATTAATCCTTTTCCCTTGTCCCCACTTATCCATATCGCCGCTCAACTGCTGCACCTGCCCATCCAGCCAATCAGGGTTGTATTCACCTCTCTCATTCAATATCTGCTGCACAAAATCGTCCACCAATGCCTTTAGTAAAGGCTTTCCCTCCAGTCCCTCATAGATACTGTAGTAGGTTTTCTCTACACCCTGGCTTAGCATCTCACTGACTAATGCCTTAAGTTCTTCAGGGGAAGAATCTTTAGCCTCATAGAGCTGCTCATAGATGCCATAGTAGGTTTGAGTGACCACCGGCTGGTCTAGCAATACCGAGCCGTCTCTGCCGCTGAATGCCATTATTCTGAAACCCTCCCCGAACTGTCCTGCTGACTGAGGCTGGATATAGCTAACGATATCCTGTTTCCCATCTGCATTCAGGTCAGGACTCACCTTGATGCCAGTCATACCTTCAATATTGGCTAGCTCCTCATATGGTATCTCATAGGACCATGACTTTTCCCCAGTAGCTCCGTCTATGACATATAATATTCTTGCCCCGAACTCTACTCCCCAACCTCCAATTGGGTGTCTCGACCAGATGAATAGGTCTGGCGTGGCATCGCCGGTAAATTCGCCTCTCTCCACAGCCACATCACTTATTCTAGGGTAATGCCACAGAACCTCTCCTTGTGATGAAACGCAAAGCAGGTCTTCATAATCAGAGACCAGAGTAAAGCTATCTTCCCCATACTCCTTTGCCCAGTATTCGCTTTCAGCAACGAAGGGGGTAGATACTATCTCCAAGGTCTTTATTGCTTCGCCGTCTTCAATATCGACTAACTCTAGCTTGGCTGTGGAGCCAGACTTTTCCTGGGGCAGTAGGGTGACCTGCTTTCCATCGAGATAGGCTATCTCTACCCGAGCCATGTTCTCTAGATCCAGCCCAGTCTCCCTCCAAATTACTTCTCCTCGGGCTGAATCTATCAGAAATAACCCGGAAACCCCCGCATATCCTCCCTTTCCCCCTCGCCTCTGACCTACATAAGTAGAGGCTAGGATTTCCTCTATGCCATCTCCGCTGACATCCTCGACTACAGAGACCTTGAGGTTGAAGAAATTAAAATCTCCAGGGCTGGTGGGTAGCTTACTCTTCTGCCGGTAATACTCATATAGCACGCTAGAACTATATTCAATAAGAGACGATGTCTCCCAGTCACAGGTTCCATCTTCCAGATTGATGAGTCGTACCTTACCATCCTCGGAGCTTACTATAGCCTTCTGCTTGCCTTGAATTTCAATAGGCACAATATCCCATACTGACCTATCAATGGTAGCCCACTTATCACCCCTATCATCAAATACAATACATGGTTCGGCTATTTTGCTTCGCCAGATTAAGTTCCCCACCTTCCCGCTGAGGACATATATAAAACCAGTCTGAGCCCCCATAGCTAGGTCTTCTATTCCGTCCCCATCTATATCAGGGAGGATACTCACCTGCCACAGGTTATCATCAGCCTCAAACTTCCAAATCTGCTCGCCAGTTTGCCCTTCAAGGAGATAGAGGCAATAGCCTGAGGTAGCCACTATATCCTGATAACCGTCGGAATTCACATCATCTATAGCTTCAATATCGAAGGTGGAGGTTTGTAGTTCAGTCCACAGCAGGTTCTCTACAAAGACATCTTGTTTAGGGGCGAACTGCCAAATCTTTTCGCCGCTCCTGCCATCATAACAGCGAATATTGGGGAAATAGATGTCATCGATGGCTACAACTATCTCTTGTTGTCCATCTCCAGTTATATCGTTCAGCAGGGAAATGTCGGAAACAGAGCTGGGGGTGGGGATATACCTTTGTAAAGTTCCCTCGAAGATGATATATAGCCCTTTTGAAGTCCCTAGAAGGACAGCTTTCTTTCCCGCCAATTGGGTGACCAGGATGTCAGTCTCGATCCCTCCAACCAGTCCTATCTGAATGGAGTCTACCGAAGGCTCAAGACTAGCTGGATTGTCAGAGGTATAGGACTCCGAGGCAAGCAAATCTCCACAGGATGGTGGCAATAGTCCTAAGATGAAACTGCCAATCAGTATGGCTATCCCAATAATCACTATGAAAGCGATAACACGAGGGTTAACTCCTCTTATCACATTTCACCCGTTCAGTTTTTTGCAGCAATGATATAGAAAATCAAATATTAATGTCAAAAATAACGATAAGAGGATGTTTAGCAATCTTGCCCGCTGCATTTACACTCAATGTAGGGCGACCCTTTAGGACCGCCTTTTTATAGCGAGGCTAAAGCCTCGCGCTACATTCCTAAACGTTCTCATGATAATAACCCTTTTAGCGCTGATAATCTGCTTGCTGTGCCAGCAAAGAACATTGTCCAAGCTTACCATCCCGCTACACAATGCGACAGAAAGGTACTTTGTAAATACTTCTGAGACAATTTGAGGCGAAAATTACCTTACACCCTGTTGCTGTTTATCTGAGAGGTATCCTAATCGTCCAAACAGGAGCCATCTATTAAAGTACATAAATGGGATA
>CAZUZX010000074.1:0-5897 GCA_964624525.1 uncultured Dehalococcoidia bacterium
ACTTAGGGTGTGTGTTGACAGCCAGCTTTGAAAAGAGTTTAATAGAATCAATGGTGGTAGTCTACCCCCAGCCTGGAAGTTCAGGGAGAAAGAGAGGTGATGGAGATTTTAGAATTATCACTTGTTGGCTTGGCTTGCTTCATTTTAGGGGGTGTGATTGTATTCTTTGCCAGGCAGTTGTTAGCCAGCCGAAAGATACGTTTAGCAGAAGAGGAGGTTAAAAGGCTTCTTGCCGAGGCTAGGGATAAGCAAAAGGCAATTCTTCTCGAGGCTAAAGAAGCAGCCTTCAACATAAAAGCTGAAGCTGAGGCTAGTTACCGTGAGCAACGCACCGAACTGCAAAAGCTGGAAAGGCGCCTTACCCAAAAAGAGGAAAACCTAGAGCGCAAGAGTGAAGTCGTCGAACGTCGTGAATATAACATCTCTGCTAAAGAGAAGGAGTCAGAGAGAGCCCGAGCTGAAATAGAGAGGCTGAAGCAGCAGCAACAGCATCAGCTAGAAGTGATTGCCAATATGTCCACTGCCGAGGCAAAGGAACTCTTACTTCAGCGGTTGGAAAGTGAACTCCGGGGGGAAGCTTCGCAACGCGTGCGTGAGATGGAGGCTCGGGTAAAAGAGGAAAGCGATGAAATCGCCCGGCGCATCTTATCTCAAGCCATTCAGCGTTGTGCCACTGAAGTAGTAGCCGAGAGCACTGTCTCCGTAGTCCCCCTCCCTAGCGACGAAATGAAGGGACGCCTCATTGGACGCGAGGGACGTAACATCAGAGCCCTAGAGCATGCTACCGGTGTAGAATTGATAATTGACGATACACCTGAAACAGTTACCCTCTCCAGCTTCGATCCAGTTCGTCGTGAGATTGCCCGTATTGCCCTGAATAAGCTCATCCTTGATGGACGGATTCATCCCGCTCGGATTGAGGAGATGGTACAAAGAGCAAGGAAAGAGGTGGAGACAGTTATCCAAGCTGAGGGTGAACAAGCAGCGAGCAAGGTGGGAGTACAGTTACACCCCGAGCTGATTAAGCTCTTGGGACGACTTAAATACCGCTTCAGCTATGGGCAAAATGTCTTGATGCATAGTATCGAGGTTGCCCTTCTAGCTAGCATGATGGCTGCCGAAATAGGAGCAGACGTTGACATCGTTAAGAAGGCGGGGTTGCTTCACGACCTTGGTAAAGCAGTGGATTTCGAGGCTGAAGGACCCCATGCTTTGATTGGGGCTAATATTGTGAAGCAATGGGAAAAATCTCCAAAGGTAGCTCAGGCTATTACTGAGCACCATGGGGAGACGGAAACTACCACTGTAGAGGGGTTCATTATCGCCACTGCTGATGCCATTAGTGGGTCAAGACCGGGGGCAAGACGCCAGTCATTGGAGCAATACCTGAAGCACTTAGAGGCTTTGGAAAGCATAGCCAATAGCTTTCCCGGGGTAGGAAAGTCTTATGCTATCCAGGCTGGTAGGGAAATCCGCATCATGGTTAAGCCGGAAGCGATTGACGATCTTGGGTCAATGAGACTTGCCCGTGACATTGTAAAGAAAATAGAAGAAACTTTGAATTTTCCAGGTCAAATAAAAGTTACGGTTATCAGGGAGACAAGGGCGGTAGACTACGCAAAATAAAGCTTCCGGAGAATCATTGCGGATATTAATGATTGGCGATGTAATTGGCAGGCCTGGCAGAAGGGCAGTGCATAGCCTGATGCCAGGCTTGCGTCACCAATTCCAGTTGGATACGGTTATTGCCAATGCCGAGAATGCTGCCGGTGGGAAGGGTCTGACTCCAGCAACAGCAGAGGAGCTTCTCCAATCTGGTGTTGATGTGTTGACTTCAGGTAATCATATCTGGGCGCAAAAGGAGATTATACCCCATCTCGATGGTGAGTTACCTATCTTGCGTCCGCTGAACTACTCTCCTTACGCTCCTGGTCGAGGCTACCTGATGTGTGGACAGGTGCTGGTAGTTAATCTAGCCGGGCGCACCTTTATGGGTGATGCTGATTGCCCCTTCAGGGCAATGGATCAATTGCTGGAGAAACTCCATGATAAACTCTCAGTGGTGATAGTTGATTTCCACGCCGAAGCAACCTCGGAGAAAAATGCTATGGGGTACTATCTTGACGGACGGGTTAGTGCTGTGCTAGGAACCCATACTCACGTGGGAACTGTTGACGCCCGTATCTTGCCTCAGGGGACGGCTTTTATCACTGATGTTGGGATGGTGGGTCCCACTGACTCAGTTATCGGTGATGATGCTAAAGCGGTAATCCATCGCTTCCTTACCCAGATGCCGCACCGACTGTCAGTGGGGGAGGGTCCTGTCCTTTTCAATTCCGTATTGTTAGAGATAGAGCCAAGCGTAGGAAAAGCGATAAGTATCACCCGCATTGATAGAGAAGTGGGGGTAAGCCAATGAAGGTGGATCTTCACCTACATAGTACAGCCTCCGATGGTCACTTTAGTTCCCAAGAACTAGCAAGCATGGCAGCCAGCTTAGGAGTGAAAGTTATCGCCATTACTGACCACGACTCTGTTGAAGGAGTAGCTCCTGCCTTGTTGGCCGCAGAGGGATTTCCTGGTCTTAAGGTTATCCCGGGGGTGGAAGTTAGCACTGATGTTCCCCATGGGGAGATTCATATTTTGGGTTATTTCATTGATTACCGTAACCTTGAATTAATAGGGATATTAGAGAGGCTTCGCAATTCACGGCAGGTGCGGGCTCAAAAAATGCTGGCTAAGTTAGCCAGCATGGGCATTCATATTGAGTGGGAGCGTGTCCAAGAGCTAGCTGGGAGTGGTTCCATCGGTCGACCTCATATTGCTCAGGCTATGTTTGAGCGAGGCTATGTCCTCTCCCACAAAGAAGCTTTCATCAAGTATATTGGTCGGGAAGGACCAGCCTATGTGGAACGAGAGAAAATGACCCCCCCACAGGCAGTAGAATTGGTGGTCAAGGCAGACGGTTTGGCAGTACTGGCTCATCCGGCTGACATTAACGATTTGGAGGGGCTTATCTCTCAGCTTCAAAGGGTGGGGCTAGTCGGCATTGAAGCATACTATAATGGTTATCCTCCCAAGATCACAAATTGTCTTGCCTCTTTGGCTCATAAATATGGTCTCATTGCCTCCGGGGGGAGTGATTACCACGGACTAGAGGGTAGTGGTGAGACGCCGTTGGGCGGTGTAGAGATTCCCTATGAGTGCGTAGAGCAACTTTTTGCCCTTGCCGGGCGAAGAGCAATATTAACTCGCTAGAATAGCTGCTGATTAAGAATATATCAGGCTTCAGCCTAAGTAATATATTTGTCGAGTGAACCAGTATTCAACCTCAGCCACAGTTTCCTCAACAAGGGAAGCAGCAAATCTAGAGAGCAGCCTTTCAGGCAAGGATGGGCGAGGTCTTACATAGGTAACTCGCCGTGGAACCTTGCCTAGTTGAGCCGCTAGATCCAGAGCGACATCAAAATCGCCAATTTCATCCACTAGTCCTAAAGCTTTGGCTTTCTCCCCTAGAAAAACCTCCCCTGTTGCCAACTCCCTGACCGACTTCTCATCAAGACCTCTACCTTTAGCTACGGCTCTGATAAAATAATCATAGAAGCTGTTGATAAGCTCTTGCTCCTTTTTCTTCTCTTCTTCGGTCAGTTCTCGATAGATAGCGCCCATGTCCTTGAGGTGACCACTCTTAGTGACGGTGACGCGAATTCCCATCCTCTGTAAGAGGTCTTGAAGCACGGGTCGAATTGACAAGACTCCTATGGAGCCGACTACTGCGCTCGGAAGGGCGACTATTTTGTTAGCCGCACAGCTTACCAAAAAGGCACCTGAGTTGCCTGCTCCACTAATGAAGGCAACCACAGGCTTCTTGGCTGACAGTTTGCCGACAGCGGTGTAAAGATAATCCGAAGCAGTGGCTAAACCTCCTGGGGAGTCAATGTTAAGTATTACCGATTTGATTCTCCGGCTTTTTTGCAGGTCATCGACCATTTTAACATAATTTGCTAACCTGCGGGCTCCTGTTAGAGGACCAAATAGCTCCAAAACTCCTATCTTTGCTCCCCAAGGGGGCGAAATCTCCATTCTGTATCACCTCTTTTCTCTTAACGGACTGGGTAGGCTTTAGCTGATTATACCAGAATTAGAGTTTAGCCGATAAAAGCAAGCCCTTGCGGGGTATACCCCTTTTTGATAAAGTAGAAAAGTCTGGGGCTGTGGCTCAGAGGGAGAGCGTCTGACTGGCAGTCAGAAGGTCGGGGGTTCGAGTCCCCCCAGCTCCACCAAGGGTGTCAATAGGTAGAACTCCTACCTGTTTCTTCGGTTTTCCCTGACATGTCATGTGATTTGGCGAATTGGCATGAAGGTCTAGATATGTTAATATAAACCAGATTGTTTGGGTCAGCATAAGACTCTTCATTGGGATATCTACCATTTTGCTAAACAAGAATAGATTCGTTTGGAGAATTACATCCGTGACAGATATCTCATACACTATGTTCAGAGAACATGTGTACCGAAACGGCGACTGATAAAAAAGCAGTGGAGGAGGATTATCTGCTGACTTTTCTCCAACTCGGCTATGTCCTTAGTAGTTAGGAAATGGACACAGGCACTAGTCAAGATAAAAAAGAGCCTTCCAAAGTCAGATGGTATTGGATCCTTTTAGCTGTGCTGCTGGTTATGGGAATAGTGGCGTCAGTAGTAGTTTTTAGAGACAAGCTAGTAGATTTCCAGCACTATGGCTACATCGGCGCCTTCCTTATTAGCATTTTGGCTTCTGCTACCGTTATCGCTTTTATCCCCAGTGTGCCAGTGGTATTTGCCTTGGGTGGAATATTGAATCCTTTTTTCGTTGGCTTAGCTGCTGGCATAGGTGAAGCCATCGGCGAGTTTACTGGCTATCTTGCTGGACGCACTGGATACGCTTTCTTCCAGAACAGACCTGTGGGCATCTATTCCCGGCTACAGAAATGGGTGGAGACAAGAGGTTCCTTGGCTCTTTTTCTTTCCGCAGTAATATTTAATCCTTTTTTTAGCGTAATAGGTGCTACGGCAGGGGCTCTACGCTTCCCGGCGTGGAAATTTTTCCTCATAGTTTGGGCTGGCAAAACAGTTAAGTGGATTGTGGTGGCTATAGTGGGTTGGGGATTGCTGTCATACATTCTTCGTTGGTTTTCATAACGCTCCAGACTTGATAAGGGCTGAGGTTAGCAGGTTGGAAAGGCTCGGGACGCGGTGAGATGAGCACGCATTTCGTCTACGGAGCTATTGGCTAAACATTCTGGCTTAGTATGTAATTAAGACCCTTGACCCTGTTAGCAGTGGGCGGCAGGGTTGAAGAACAAAAGTACCGCACATCTTTGGCTACAGCTTGGATCATCGCTTGACTTAGTGTATCAGGAGGTAAGATTGTGGCCGCTACTGACGTGATTCGGTTGGAGCCTCTGGTTCCTTTTTTGCTTCGAGCGTGACAACTTCATTAGCGTACTTAAGGATTTTAAGAACTTTACCCACGTCACGATCACGAATGACAACCTCCATTTTGATACGCATGCTAATCATGGCTCCTCCCCCCCTTTGGACGGATGATAATCGCCTCAGGACTTTGCTCACCTTATTAAGTAATCCCCCCTTTTCCTGCTACTTGGACACTAAATACTGAAACCCCCTATGATTGTGTGTCCTGGCAAAGTATCGGATAATCTTATATCATGGCTGCTGGTCGCTTGTCAAGCCCTTGTACTCGTCAATTTGATTAGGCAGCTCCGTTGAATGTTATATTGTGTTTCAGGCACGGAGAGATGACTACTAGGAAGTAAAGACGGCTAGACTTGACAAAAGACAGCCTTTTCGGAGATGACATAGAGCCGCCTTTAGGTTGACATTTGGCTTCTTCT
>CAZUZX010000075.1:0-5887 GCA_964624525.1 uncultured Dehalococcoidia bacterium
TGAAAGGTAGCGCTGACGGGATGACGCCAGAATTTAGGGTTAGTGAGAGATATGGCTTGAGATTCTGAGGGGAGCCTTTTGAGTTTTACTATAGGGAGATTCCCCTCCTCGGCAAAAGATTTGTCTGACGAATCACCAATAACGTAGCTTAGCACGCCATTATCTGGAGCAATGAAGAAAGCTTTAGAAGTTCTGAGGATAATTGCACGGCGCTGGCTGCCTACCCCCGGGTCAACGATGACAACATGAATGGTGTCTTGGGGGAAATAGTCATAGGCAGTACTGATGACAAAAGCTGCCTGAGCAATATTCTGCGGCTCAATAGAGTGGCAAATATCTACGATAGTCGCTTCAGGGTTGATACCTAGAATTACCCCCTTCATTGCGGCTACATAAGCATCCTGAATGCCAAAATCAGTCGTCAAGGTGATTATAGTTCCCACTTCGGTTAGTTCCGTTAAACTAGCTGGCAAATCTGAGGCTAAATATGGACAGGAGCACAAATACTACTATTAGAGCAATAGTAGCTTGGAATAAGGTTCTTTCTACCCCTCTCCTGGCGCGGTAGACGCTTTCAGGTTGACCAAAGATACCCCCTAATCCCCCTCCCCTCACCTGGAGCAAGAGGACAATGATCAATACTACCGCCACTATTATTTGAGCAATATTAAAATAGGTCTGCACTATCCTCCCCCTAGCCTTTGCCGCAATATCTCATTTACCAGTTTGGGATTGGCTCGACCCTTAGTTGCCCGCATTACTTGTCCGACTAAAAAGGTTAACGCTTGCTGTTTCCCAGCTTTAAAGTCTGCCACTGCCTGAATATTGGTGGCAATTACTTGTTGTATTATCTCCTCTATAGCGGAAGTCTCGCTAATTTGAGTTAATTCTTTCTGCCCCACAATTTCCTCAGGGGACTTGCCGGTATGAAACATCTCCTCAAATACTGTCTTGGCCGTCGGAACACTGAGAGTGCCTTGGTCAATCAAATTGAGCAACTCCACTAAGTGATCAGGGGCAACCTTAGACTGGTTAATCTCAATACCAGCCAGGTTGAGCCAATGGGCAAACTCCCCTAAGAGCCAATTGCTCACGCTCTTGGCTCTTCTTGCTAAGGGTAGACCCTGTCCCAAATTTACGCCGGCTTCAAAATAATCAGCTAAGGATTTTGAATTAGTGAGCAGGTTAGCCTCATAAGGGGACAAGCCATACTGTGATACAAAGCGCTCTCGTCTTGCCTCAGGAAGCTCTGGTAGGCGGGATTTAATTTCTTCCACCCAGGAGGGACTTAGCACCAAAGGGGGGAGGTCAGGCTCGGGGAAATAGCGATAGTCGTGGGCATACTCTTTACTCCGTTGCATAACTGTTATCCCCTTCTCCTCCACCCATCCTCTGGTTTCCTGGACAAGTTTCCCCCCCTCTTCGGCTACCCTTCTCTGGCGCTCCGCCTCATATTCTAAAGCACGATAAACTGCCTTGAAGCTGTTCATATTCTTAACTTCTACCTTGGCAAAGCCATCCTGGCTACCCACAGGTCGGATGCTGATATTGGCATCACACCGGAAGCTACCCTCCTCCATATTTCCAGTGGATACTCCGAGGTATTGGAGAATAGTCCGCAGTTTAATCAGATACTGTCGAGCCTCCTCGGGGGAACGAAGGTCTGGCTCGCCGACTATCTCCATTAGAGGCACTCCGGAACGGTTGACATCTACCAGACTATAAGGCTCCCCCCAGGGGGTAGAGCGGTGTACTAATTTAGCCACATCCTCCTCCAGATGAACCCGTTTGATGTTAATCCGCCTCTTCCTTCCTTCAGCTTCAAGCATTACCCACCCCTGAATACCAATAGGGGCATCGTATTGGGAAATCTGATAGCCCTTCATCAGGTCAGGGTAAGGGTAGTTCTTACGGTCAAATTTGGTGAACTGTGGTATGGTACAGTTCAAAGTTAATGCTGTCATTATAGTGTACTCTACAGCCTTTTTGTTGATGGTGGGCAATACCCCGGGCATGCCTAAGCATACTGGGCAGACGTGGGTGTTAGGGGGGGCGGAAGCATAATCTGCGGAGCAGCGGCAGAACATCTTGCTTTTGGTCAAAAGTTGGGCATGAACCTCTAAACCGATAATAGTTTCGTAGGTCATTGCGGCATTAAATATAACATAGAGGCTGCCGCTAAGTCTATTTGAAGATAGCTGACATCATTCTAACCATAACCTTTTGCCCTCTTCGTTGTATAATTGACCTTGGGACTGAGATGAAACTAACTCATAAGCAGTGGCTCATTATAGGGATAATCCTGTTGTTTTTGGTTTTCCTCATGACTGCTTGCCAATGGGACTGGCTTCCCTTTATCTCCGAGTCACCGCCGGAGTCTCCCACTACCCAGACGATTAGCCCACCACCTGCACCTCCAGGGGAGATTGTTACCAAGGAATATCAGTGGCGATACAAAGGGTATTGGCAGTGGACATTACGTATACCTGAGGAGCTATATTTTTACTACCAAGGGATACCCAGGGCACCCATTGAAGATTACTCCATTTATGTTACCCATCCAGGGGATGATCCTTATATTGAGGAGTTAGCCACCAGCTTAAAGCAAAAGGCAGTAGAGGAAGAATTTAATTCCGAGGAGACAGTGAACTTTATTGCCTCCTTTGTGCAGCAGTGTATTGAATACAAAAGTGATCTGGAGACCAAGCAGAAGCAGGAATACCCCAGGTATCCTCTAGAGACCCTGGTAGATGGCACAGGAGATTGTGAAGATAAATCTATCCTCACTGCAGCTATGTTACAAGCTATGGACTATGAAGTGGTTTTGCTTTCCTTCCCTGAGCATATGGCAGTCGGGGTAGCGGTTACCATAACTTCCCCATGGTATTGTGATTATGAAGGGAGAAGATATTACTACTTGGAGACAACCCGGGGGGGGTGGGAGGTAGGAGAGTTTGAGGAAATGTACCAAGGTATAGAGCCTACTGCCTATAAGCTAGTCCCTACTCCCGTTCTGAGGCTTACCGAATACGAGTATATTATTCACCGAAGATGGTTTCAGAGCGATACCCTTACCCTGGAGGTTAAAGTTACCAATTGGGGAACAGCGGATGCACAGGGCGCTTACATTTGTGCCTTCTTTGCTGGAGGAGAAGACAAAGCTAAACAGAGTTCCCCCTTCGACTTGGAATTTGGGCATCAAGTATTCCCCATAACCATAGAAGAACTTCTGATGCCTTCAGAGGGGAGAACCCTCTGGCTACAATTGTTCCATAATGGTATCGTAGTGGATGAGGTGTCATTCCAAATATAGGTGACTATGGTGATTACTTCCCAATGCAAAAATGGCTAAAAATAGTCTCTAGAAGTTCCTCTGGCACTGTTTCGCCGGTGATTTCACCCAGAGCATTGAGAGCGCTAGTCAGGTCAATGGTGATGAAGTCATCGGGCATTCCCATCTTAATGCCTGATAACGCTTGAGTTAAATGCCTCTCTGTTCTCTCCAGGAGACTCTTATGGCGAGGGTTGCTTACTAGGAGAGCGTTGGACATAGAAACCTTGCCCCCTAAAGCCAGGTTGACCATCTTTTCCTCTAACTCGTCAAGACCCTCTCCGAAGAGAGCTGAGGTGAACACTACCTCCCAGGGCAGTTTTTCTAGCTTAGCCTGTTGGGGTAAATCACACTTGTTGGCCGCCACCAAAGCTGCTTTATCAGCTATTAAATCAATTATTTCTTTGTCAGCCTTTATCATTGGCTCACTTATGTCGATAACTAAAAGAATAATGTCGGCTTGCTCTATTGCCCGGCGGCTGCGCTCTATCCCCAAGGATTCCACTAATTCTTTACTACGGGTGATCCCAGCTGTATCTACTAGAATGAAGGGAACACCTTTTAGATTTACTACCTCTTCTATAGTGTCTCGAGTGGTTCCTGGGATGGGGGTAACAATGGCACGATCTTGCCTGAGCAATCTGTTTAGAAGACTGGACTTGCCTACATTGGGGCGCCCCACAATAGCAACCCTCACTCCCTGACGGTAAATTATGCCCCTATCGGCGGTGGCGATAAGTTGTCTTAAGCTTTCCAGGGCTTCATTTAGCGGCTGAAGTATATCTTGCTCCTCTACTTCATCTTCAGGGAAGTCTATCCTGGCAGTAAGGTAGGCAAGAACTGACATCAGCTGGGTGCGAATTGCCTTAATTGCGGCTGAGAGGTGACCCTCTAATCCCTGCATGGCTACCTGCAAGCTGGCTTGCGTCTTAGCGCGGACTATATCCAGTACTGATTCAGCTTGTGCTAAATCGATCCTGCCATTAAGGAAAGCCCTGAGGGTGAACTCCCCGGGCTGAGCCAATCTTGCCCCGTAGCGTAACACTAGCTGCAAGATTTGTTGCAGGGGCATCGATCCACCGTGGCAATTAATCTCTATAACATCCTCCCTTGTATAGGTATGCGGGGCTGCCATATAGGAGACCAGCACCTCATCCACCACCTTATCACTTTCAGGATCAATAATGTGTCCATAATTAAGGTGGCGGTGGGACAGTTTTCCTTTAAAGACCTTCTCCGTAATGGTGCGAGCTTCCTTCCCACTGAGGCGAACAATCCCTATCCCCCCTTCACCTAAAGGGGTAGAAATAGCCGCAATCGTATCTTGGTACATTTTCCTTTTTAATAATATCACCTGGCGAACTGGATAAATAGTCCAGTCTCTAAAATTCCCTTTGAATTACTTTCGTTCAGATAGATGGGTGACACATCATGAAGCATGAGAGGGTTGTATAATGGCTGCATTATGAGTGTATATGGCAGCATATTACCGGGAGCTAGACGCCTGGCGAGCATACCGGTTGAGCTGTCGAAACAAGCCAGGCAAAGACTCAAATGGTTTGATTACTACCACTCCCATAACCACAATGCCCGACTCACCTGTCGCTACTTTGGCATCTCTCCGCAGACTTTCTACCGCTGGAAAAGGCGCTATAACCCTTACCATCTGGAGAGCCTGGAGGACCACTCTCATCGCCCGAAGCACTTACGCCAATCCACCGCCTCACCCCAGCTTGTAGCAGCAGTACTCAAGCTAAGGGAAGAGTATCCCCGCTGGGGCAAGGATAAGCTAGTAGTGCTCTTGGCTGAGGAAGGTTACCAGGTATCCACCTCAATGGTAGGAAGGATAATACGCCGTCTCAAAGACCGTGGGGTGCTTCGGGAGCCAGTAAGGAATCATGTCTCGGCTCATAGGCGAGGTATTAAGCGACCTTACGCCGTGCGCAAGCCCAAAGACTACCAAGTTATCAAGCCAGGGGATTTGATTCAGCTAGACACCCTGGATATTCGACCTCTGCCCGGAGTAGTGCTTAAGCACTTCACTGCCCGAGATGTCATCTCCCGGTGGGATGTAATAGACATCTTTAGCCGAGCCACCGCTAGCACCGCAGCTCGCTTTTTGGACGAACTAGAGCAGAGGATGCCTTTCCACATCAGGGCTATTCAGGTAGATGGTGGCTCGGAATTTGAGGCAGTCTTTGAGGAGGAGTGCTCCAGGCGAGACATCCGGCTCTTTGTTCTGCCACCACGCTCGCCTAAGCTTAACGCTTATGTAGAGCGAGGGCATAGGACCCACACTGAGGAATTCTATGAGGTAACAGAAAGTTCCTTTGATCTTCCTGAGATAAGAGCTGAGCTATTAGGGTGGGAGCGGGTATATAATACCGTCAGACCCCATCAAGCCCTGGGTTACCTAACTCCGCTCAAGTTTCTGGAGCAGTGTAAAGAAAACAAGAGAAAGGAGGGGGTGTGTCACTAATCACCTGGACGAGTACACGGGCAGTCTTTTCTAATGGAAAAATGAGCCTGGGGAGATAATAATAGATTTCTTTCTCT
>CAZUZX010000076.1:0-2802 GCA_964624525.1 uncultured Dehalococcoidia bacterium
CGGTCGCAGTAGACGATATCTCGTTCGACGTGATCGAAAGGGAGATATTTGGTCTCGTGGGCCCCAATGGCGCTGGGAAGACCACAACGGTGGAGTGCCTGCAAGGTCTTCGGTACCTTGATGCGGGCTGCATCCGGCTGCTCGGGAGTGAAGTAATTAATGGTTAGTGTCTTCAGAAGTCTGGTTAAGCGCATCCAGACAGGTTATAATTTTAAATCATTAAGTCAGAGCACCGAGGTGTATGATGCGAGTAGCCATTACAGGCATCTCTGGCTATCTTGGCACTAGGCTCCTCTGTCGCCTAGATAGCCTGGAAAGTATTGAACGGGTTGTCGGAGTGGATGTTCGGGAACCTCAACTCTCCCCATCAAAGCTCAGATTCTATCGTCAGAACATAGTGGAGCCACTCACTGCGATCTTTACTGAGAATGAAATAGATACTGCCATACATCTCGCCTTTGTCCTTATGCCTAGCCGAGATTGGAAGCATGTCCGCCAAATCGATGTTGACGGCACCATAAACTTCCTTGAAGGATGCCAGAGTGCTCATGTCAAGCATATCATTTTTCTGAGCAGCCATTCCGCCTATGGTGCACATCCAGATAATCCATTGCCTCTCACTGAGGATTGTCCCCTGCGCCCGCTAGATGGTTTTCAGTACTCCCTTTATAAAGCAGAAACTGACCGAATCTTCCAGGATTTTGCCGCCTCCAACGGCGATATCTGTGTCACTATCTTACGCACCTGTGTCGTAATGGGACCGAACTCACAGAATGCTATAACGAGATCGTTGTTTAAACCAGTAATAATAAGTGTCATGGGGCACGATCCCTTGATGCAATTTGTTCATGAAGATGACCTGGTTGAACTTATGTTGACAGTTCTTAATCGAAAGCACCCAGGTATATTTAACGTAGCTGGAGAAGGAACGATACACTATCGCGAACTGGCTACCTTATCCAGCAAGAGGCTGGTTGTACTACCGGATAGCCTGCTGCGCTTCATAATGAACTTTTCCTGGCACTTGCATTTGCAAAGTGAATCTCCGGCTGAGGGTCTGAGTTTTATAAAGTATCCTGTGGTCCTCAGTACCGAAAAGATCAAAAGAGAGACAGGATTTCAGTTCAAATACTCGTCCAGAGACGCAGTTAATTCTTTTATTCTCACAAAATAAGCACACGCCTGAGAGATAGAGTCTGGCACTACGCTTTGGGCAATTAAAACAATCTGATGGTCTGTTCAGCCGTTATGTGGTATAGCACCAAGCTCACTGAACTACAATGTAGCCGTTCTTCCCTGCTCCCAAATTGTGTCTCAAAGCCGTAACAATTTGAAGTGACTGCCAGGGATCGGCAAGGAGCCTGTTCTTAGCCTTATAAGTTAATAGTACTTTCATCGCCTCTACATCAATAGCGACCAAATCTCCGGAGGCAAGCACCAGTCCAGGTTCCGCCAATTGACCCTTGGCAGGACCACTAGACAAAAAGGCTTTTCTAGCATCCATGAGTATGAGGTTTGGTTGCCAGCACAGGCTTATTTCAGCCACCTTTTGCTCCAAGTGGCGAGCGTGAAGAGTGCGCCGTTCACCGGGGTGCATGAAGCCTACCACAAGCTTCAGCGCGCCGGAAAATCGGGCAATATAATGGGTTTTCATGCCGGGCAAATACACTATCTTGTCAGCTTCGTAGGCTGAGCGGGGCATGGTGACTGTATCTAAGTAGTAGCCGTTAATCTTAATCCTCACCCAGTCATTTACCTTGTCTTCAAAAGCAACCAGCTCCACATCCAAATAACGTGCCAACTCAAACATGCCTAGCTTTCGAAAGACGTTCCTAGTGGGTCTCCAAATTCCTCCGGCGCTTTCGCCTATGGTAACCTTCGTCCCCGCTTCCAAGAGGAGCTCCACCACAGCACGCAGAAATATTAAGTCAGTAGAGCCAGGATAGGGATCAGGGCTATTGAAATTTGGCTTTACGAGAACCTTATCGCCTCTGTCAATAGCCTGCCCCAAGTGACCCAGCAATGCAATGGCTCTATCAATAGAATCCCTGATATCTCTACTTGCTATCACCCTAGCCACAAGGACTTGACCATTCCTGCGCCACGGATTGACCACATGAGGTTTCGGGGCAACAAGCGGAATGTTCCTTGGTGTCCTATCGCTAAGGAAGTGATAAACGCCAATAATCTTATCGATGAAACTTACCATTGAACTTCACACGTGCTATCAGCGGCTTTGAGTCTCTTCGTGATACGGTCTGTAGCTGTGTTTTAACAGATTAGTCACTAGGTCTAAAAGGTGGGTAGCAGTCACCTCCTGTTGGGAGTTCCGCTTGTATCCACGCTATATGATACAACCTCCATGAAGGAGTCGCAAAGTGTTAATCTCTGCTCCCCTGCTTGAAATGGATTTTAGGCGATACATAGGAGTTGCCCTTAGACTACCTTAGTGTTATCATCTTGGCACTCACCTCTAGCTCAGGGGATAATGTGCTAGCCCCTAGAGTAAGGTGCGGGAATTCAAATCTGCATAAGGGCACAATAGTTTTGCCCGGTGAGGAGCAATGAAGTAATGGATAGGAATCGGTACCCTGAGTTCCCCTTCCCTCGGATGACTGTAGGGATAATGGGGTCGGCGGGAGGAGAGTTACCAGCTGAGGTACGCGAGCCAGTACGTCGCCTGGGTACTGCTATAGCCAGGCGGGGATATGTTCTCATAACGGGAGCCTGTCCAGGCATGCCACATGAGGCTGTCAAGGGAGCCAAGGAGGAGGGGGGATTTGTGGTGGGGATCTCCCCTGC
>CAZUZX010000076.1:2902-5837 GCA_964624525.1 uncultured Dehalococcoidia bacterium
ATAATATGCTACAATACCGACCCAGAGCACCTTCTAGATTTGCTGGAGGATATATACGAAGAACGTATTCTCCCCCAGCACTTAAAAGCCCTAGAGGGACATGACCCCAATGGAGTGCTCGAGTCTAATCCTGAATAAGCCTATTTACATAGCTAGGCTTTTAGCTTTCGCCACTTGCAACGCCCCTTACTAATTATGGGGCAGTCAGACGGGCAGACGCCATCATCAGCTTGCTCACAAGGCTCACAGTGAACAGTAATCATACTGTCGGACAGCTTGTTCCTAATATCCCCCTCTAGGTGGTCACAGAGCTTGTGCGCTTCCTCCAGCGTTACTGATTTGGGCAAAACCAGATGCAGGTCAATGTATCGCTGACTCCCCGCTTTGCGGGTGCGCAGGTCGTGGAAGCCAGTCAGTTCCCCCAGATGCTCCGTTATGCTGGTCGTTATGATATCTTCCTCCCTTCTGGGCAATCGCACATCCACCAGCCCACCAAACGACTTACGGGTAATGCTCCAGGCTGCCCTGATGATAAGCACCGCCACCCCGATGGCTATTAACGGGTCAACTATGAACCAGTTCGTCAGCCGAACCACTATCAGTCCAGCAACAACCCCCACTGAAGTATAGACATCTGTGGTCAGGTGCCAGGCATCAGCCTCTAGAGCCACCGAGTCAGTTTGGCGAGCTACCCGATGTAGATAGCGAGATATGAAGAAATTGACCACTGCCGACACTGCCATCACACCAATGCCTAAATCCAGTAACTCCGGGCGGGCGCGGGTAATGATTTTGTCCACCGCCTCATAGATAATGAAAGTTGCCGCCAGAAATATCAGCACTGCCTCAACAGTACCACTGACATTCTCTATCTTACCGTGACCAAATTGGTGATCCTTGTCAGCCGGCTTGGCGGCGGCGCGAATGCTGAAGAAGGCAATCAAAGCTGCCAGAAGGTCTACTCCACTGTGAATACCCTCGGACAGCACGCTGACGCTGCCCATAACCAAACCTACCGCCACCTTCAGAGCAACAAGCAGGCTGTTGGAAAGAATAGATAGACCAGCAGCGCTGGTCTTGGTAGAAAACATTGTGTCTTAAGGCTCCTGTCCCTCTACCCTAGGACGTAAGGTTTTGTTGTGGCTTCTCCCTTTTTTGACCTCTGACGAGACACCATCCTGCTCTCATTTCGGTCTCAGGTGATTATAGGTCATTCCTTCTTTCTGTCAAGCTTCACCATAACATCGTTTAATCTAAATTCAAAAATGGATTTTTTTAAAACTCGAAAAGTAGGCTGTGGTAAGAAGGGATAAACTCGCTAGAGCAACAACGAAATGCTATATTTATTAGCGGCAGGAGTTCTAACTTATCCCAAGGCGATGATTAGGCTAGCAGGCAACCAATGACACAAGCTGTTCTCCTCATCAACACCAATATTGCTCGACCGCCGGTTAGCCCCGTAGGTTTAGAATACGTCGGTCAAACCCTCATTGACTCGGACTTTCCATTGCAAGTGGTAGACCTTGCCTTTGCCACCGATTGGAGAGCCTCCCTAGATAAAGAACTCAAACACCATGAGCCGTTGGTTATAGGCTTATCGGTGCGAAATACCGATGATTGCTCCTTCACCTCCCGAAAGTCCTTCTTGCCCTGGATCAGTGACGTTGTCACTGAACTCAGGAAGTCGACTGGAGCGCTTATACTTCTTGGTGGCGTCGGATTTTCCACCATGCCCGAGGTGGTGCTTAACGCCACACAAGCTGATGGCGGTATTGACGGCGATGGCGAAGAAGCAGTATTGGCACTAGCCAAAGTTCTTGCCCAAGGCGAAGACTTCATCCACTTGCCCAACATAGTCCATTGGCATAATGGAGATGTCGTTCGTAATAGACGGGTTGATGTTGACCTTCGGTACCTGCCCGCGCCTCGTCGTCGCCTCTTTGATAATAGACGGTATGAGCAGCTTGGAGGGATGGTAGGTGTAGAAACAAAGCGAGGCTGCTCACAAAGATGTATCTTCTGTGCCGACCCGGTAGCCAAAGGAAGGAGGGTGCGGCTCAGACCACCAGAAATGGTGGTGCAAGAGCTCCGAGATCTTGTTGACCAAGGCATATCATGGTTCTACATCTGTGATAGCGAGTTCAATCTCCCTATGGAGCATGCGAAGGATATGTGCCAAGCCATAATTCATACAAGACTAAGGAACAAGATACGATGGTATTGCTACTGCTCACCTATCCCATTTGATGAGGAACTGGCTAGCCTTATGAAGCGTGCCGGCTGTACTGGCATAAACTTCGGCGTTGACTCGCTATGCGATGAGCAGCTAGGTCGGCTGGGCAGGGTACATTCCTCAAATGAGGTAGATCAACTGGTTCGTCTTCTCCACAGGGAAGGACTTAATTACATGTTTGACCTATTAATAGGCGGACCGGGAGAGACAGAGGAAACATTAAGGAAAACAATTGATAAAACAAAAGAATTTGATGTGCCTCTAGTAGGGATAGCGGCTGGGGTAAGAGTATATTCCCATACTCCTTTAGCCAAGGCTATAGCTAATGGCGACATCAAGGGAGGTCTGCATCCTGATACCAAGCATGCCCCGCACCAGCCCGTTTTCTATCTGTCTCCTCTCCTGGGTAACGATGCCTCTGCGTTGGTACATCAACTTGTTGGAGACGACCCGAGGTTTTTGATTCTCTCCGCACCGGGCGACAAGCAAAGCTATAATTACGCCGATGATGAGGCACTATGTCAGTTGATAGAACAAGGGGCACGAGGGGCATACTGGGACATTCTCAGGCATACCCAAAGAGGTTGATTGGTGCCCCGTGGCAAATCTTAATATCAAGATTGTTTACCGACAAACATTCCGTAGGGGTGGACGTCTCTGTCCACCCTATTGTAAAGGGACGACACAGAGTTCGTCCCCTAC
>CAZUZX010000077.1:0-5789 GCA_964624525.1 uncultured Dehalococcoidia bacterium
AGGAAGAGGTTGAAGTATATCACCTAAAAGGAGGTGCACCTGTTTTGTCACCTTGTGCTTTTGACAGTTTATGCCAGCCACCTCTAAGGCAGCCGCTGAGATGTCTATGGCGTAGATTTCAGCTTGGGGTAAATGTAAGGCAAGGGCGATGGCGATAGCACCACTCCCGGTTCCCACATCGGCGATTAAACAGGGAACCCCGGAGGGAAAATGCCGACTGGTAAATTCTAGGGCTTCTTCCACCAACAACTCACTCTCTGGTCTGGGGATAAGAGCCCGAGAATCAATATAAAGATCAATCCCGTAGAATTGACACTGCTTCAGAATATAGGCAGTGGGCTCATGATGAAGGCGTTGCTGGACGAGGTGCCAAAACTTGGCTGCCTCGGAAGAAGTAATTGGTTGTTCAAGCCTAAGATATAATTCAGTCCTTCCTATCCCTAGAGCATGCATTAGGAGAAGCTCGGCTTCGAGGTGGGCATCGGCAATATGGTGGGAAGTAAGGGTGTTTTTAGCTTGACGGAGTGTTTCTTGAAGATTCACGAGTAGCTTCCTCCAATTGCTTTGCTCCCTCATCGGTAGCAAGGGCATCAATAAACTCATCTAATTCACCTTGGAGGATAGCGGGTAAATTATAAAGGGTTAAGCCAATGCGATGGTCAGTTACCCGGTTCTGAGGGAAATTATAAGTGCGGATTTTCTCCGCTCGCTCCGCACTTCCCACTTGGGAGCGACGCTCTCGAGTAACTTCCTCCTGTTGCTTGCGTTGTTCGATATCCAGTAGACGAGCGCGGAGCACTGCCATTGCCTTCAGGCGATTTCGAAGCTGGGAACGCTCATCTTGACAGACGGCGGTTATTCCGGTGGGGAGGTGGAGAATGCGTACTGCTGTAGCCACTTTATTTACATTTTGTCCTCCCGGACCCCCACTATGAAAGAACTCCACTTTTAAGTCGTCGGGGTTAATATTGACCTCCACCTCCTCGGCTTCAGGCAGAACAACCACCGTGGCAGTGGAAGTGTGAATACGCCCGCTGGCTTCAGTAACAGGTACCCGCTGCACCCGATGCACACCACGCTCATATTTCAACTTACCAAAGACATTTTCTCCCTTGGCTTCAAAAATAATTTCTTTAAATCCACCCCGCTCACTCTGGTTGCTATCAATGACCTCTACCTCCCACCCTCTGGCTTGTGCATAGCGGGCATACATCCGAAACAGGTCAGCGGCAAACAGAGCGGCCTCCTCCCCACCAGTACCGGCACGGATTTCTATAATAGCGTTCTTCTTGCTACTAGGATGTTGAGATAAAAGAGCCGACTTAAGCTCATGCATTAGACTCTCATGACGCACCTTTAGAGCCTCTATTTCTTGCTTCACCAGAGCAGCCATTTCTGGATCTGAACCATCATCCAAAAGCTGCTGTGTCTCTTCCAGATTCTTTGAGGTTTCTTTGTATTGTCTAAATTTGGAAACCAGTGGCTCGAGAGCAGCTTGCTCCTGGGCAAGTTTTTGCCATCGCTCGTGGTCAGTAGTTACCCCAAACTCTGCCATGAGACGATTCAGCTCTTCATAGCGCTTTTCTACCGCCTCAAGTCTAGCCAGTATATTCTCCATCGCCTTTCTCCATAAATAATTATATCATAAGCTAGTCTCTCATCTTCAAACTGCAAAGCATAGGGGCTTCTGACAATGTGAGTATTGGAGAAGCACATTTCTTTGACAATGCTGCCTTTATAATCTATTATTGTTGCCACACCTTATGGTCAGCCATAGTGTAGCAGCAGTGGTTCCTTCTGCCTGTAAATACGCAGGCTCACCCGTCCTCCTTAGATTACTCAGGATGATACTCTTACCAGTACCAGTCTTCCAGAGCATCGTGTGATGTTCAAAAGGCTTATAATGATTCCAGAGTTTTGGCTAAAGTTTAGATGATTATGGATTATCAACTTCTTGAGACAGAGGCTTAGATGAAGGGATATATCGAAATTGACCAGGAGCTTTGCAAGGGATGCCAAATCTGCATAGCGTTCTGCCCCAAAGAGGCGATTTCTCCTGCCGATAAATTGAATGCTAGTGGCTACTTACCAGTTTGCTTTAATGATAGTGGCGAATGTACAGGCTGCACGGTGTGTGCGGTGGTATGTCCCGAAGTGGCGATAGAGGTTTACCGTGGCTAAGGTTCTCATGAATGGAAACAGCGCAATTGGGGAAGCGGCGATCAGGGCTGGCTGTCAGTGCTATTTTGGTTACCCCATTACGCCGCAGAATGAATTGACCGAATATATGGCTACCCATTTGAGCCGAAGGAAGGGGTGTGTTTTCATTCAGGCTGAAAGTGAGATTTCGGCTATAAACATGGTATACGGAGCCAGTCTGGTTGGGGTCAGAGCGATGACCTCCTCCTCCAGTCCGGGAATCAGCCTGAAGCAGGAAGGAATCTCTTATCTGGCAGCCTGCGAACTTCCCGCTGTTATCGTTAATATGTCCCGAGGGGGACCAGGATTGGGAAGTATTGCTGCCTCTCAATCAGACTATTTTCAGGCTACCCGGGGTGGGGGTCATGGAGACTATCGAACCATAGTTTTGGCACCATCATCGGTGCAGGAGTTGGCAGACCTCACCCAGCGGGCATTTGACCTAGCGGACAAGTATCGGATTCCAGTGATAATTCTTGGAGATGGCATGCTGGGGCAGATGATGGAGCCGGTAGAATTCAAGCATGAAGCTCCCGAAGAACTACCGATCAGAAGAGGTGCCTTAAGGGGGGCAAAAAGAAGACCAAGCAAATTTATCAAGACCTTTACCTCGAACCCGACTGAGCTGGAAGAGATAAACTGGAGTCTTTACAGAAGGTACCAGTTGATCAAGAAGGAAGAAACAAGTTACGAGACCTTTCTGGTTGAAGATGCTGAGCTAGTAGTCGTTGCTTTCGGCATAGCAGCCCGGATTGCGAGAGGAGCAATCAAGAATGCGCGGACAAACGGTCTAAAGGTAGGCATGTTAAGACCGATTACCCTCTGGCCGTTTCCTTCGGCAAAAGTGGAAGAGTTAGCCGATAGGACAAAGAATTTCCTTGTCTTTGAAATGAATATGGGTCAGATGGTAGAGGATGTGCAACTGGCGTTGCAAGGCAAAGGGGAGGTTTTCTTCTATGGGAGGCCGGGAGGCGTAATCCCTACCCCCAGCGAGGTTTTCCGTGTGGTCTCCCGTCTTTACTATCAGAAAGGTCTGAGGTAAGCAAATGGAAAAGGTGTACGCCAAGCCCAGGTCATTAAAAAGAAATCCTTTCCACTACTGTCCGGGATGCGGGCATTCCGTTATCCACAGGGTTATGGCTGAGGTAATTGACGAGATGAATCTTCAAGACAAAACCATCGGTATTCCCCCGCCGGGATGTTCTGTCTTTGCTTATCACTATTTTGACGTGGATATGGCAGAATCGGCTCATGGTAGAGGAGCCGCTGTGGCTACCGGCATAAAGAGGGCATATCCTGAGGCTATAGTATTTACTTACCAGGGGGACGGGGATATGGCTGCTATTGGTACCGCCGAAACTCTGCACGCTGCCAATAGAGGAGAAAAGATAACCGTCATTTTTGTCAACAACGCTGTCTACGGAATGACCGGGGGGCAGATGGCTCCCACTACCCTTTTGAACCAGCAGACTACCACCACCCCCTACGGACGGGATGCAAAGATAGAAGGATATCCTATCAGGATAAGTGAAATTCTGGCTCTGCTTAAAGGTACGGTATATATTGAGCGGACTGCGGTGAATTCTCCCGCCAACATTAGGAGGACAAAGAAGGCTATCCGCAAAGCATTCCAAACACAAATTGACGAACTTGGTTTCTCTCTGGTAGAAATACTCTCACCGTGTCCCACAAACTGGAAGATGAGTCCGCTCGAATCGTGGCAGTGGATTGATGCGGAAATGACAAAGGAGTTTCCCCTGGGAGTAATAAAGGACATAACTGGGGAAAAAGATGTTAATTAAGACGGTCTTTGCTGGTTTTGGCGGTCAGGGTGTTCTCTCTATGGGTCTCAATTTGGCTCAGGCAGCATTGTTGGAGGGTAAAAACGTAACCTATCTGCCATCCTATGGTGCTGAGGTTCGTGGGGGTACTGCCAATTGCACGGTAGCCATATCCGATGAAGAAATTGCCTCTCCGGTGGCTTCTTCCCCGGACTTTGTGGTAGCCATGAATCAACCTTCCCTGATTAGATTTCAAAATCAGGTCCACTCCGGAGGGGTACTCCTTTTTAATTCTTCTCTGGTAGAAGCTCAAATCTCACGAGGTGATATTGAGATTGTGGCGGTTCCGGCAAATAGTGTGGCTGAAGAGCTGGGGAGTCCCAGATCTGCCAACATGGTGATGCTGGGGACATTCATCAAGAAAAGCAATCTGGTTTCCCTTTCCACCCTAATTGAAGCGCTAGGGAATACTTTAAAGAAAAAGGAAAGACTAGCGGCGATTAATAAAAAAGCCCTGGTAGCCGGATACGATCTGTTCTAATCTGAGCTAGGGGTTTTATGTGTAACGACATAAATACTGGCATATCGTAAAGGAGGCAGGCAAATTCTCCCCGATGAATCGGGGCTAAACTCTAAACAAATTCAAATGACTGAAGTTAAAAAGTTCAAAACAATACGATCTAGAAGAGCGAACTCTAAGGTTTGCCAAAGAAGTAATAGAGTTTGTAAATAGTCTTCCTAAGACGATGGCAAACATTGAAATAATGAAGCAGATTATCAGGTCTTCTGGTTCGGTGGGGGCGAATTACATTGAAGCCAATGAAGCTTTAAGTAAGAAGGATTTTACCCTGAGGGTCAAGATTTGTCGCAAGGAAGCTAAAGAGAGCAGGTATTGGCTGAGGCTTATAGAGGTAAGGGGAGAGAAGGCAGAAAAGAGAAGGCAATCATTGATTAACGAGGCTACAGAGCTTATGAAAATCTTCGGTTCTATAGTAGAAAAGGTAAAATAGGTTTTGTTAATTTGGATTTAGATATTGTTTAGAATTTAGTGTTTCGGATTTAGAATTTAGGTTTAGGATTTAATTCTAGCTTGGATTATGCGCCACTATTTAAGATACTATATAGTTAGTAGTATTTCTTAGAATCGTTAGTGTGGAGTAGCCTATGTGCGTCAAACAGATTTCAGTTAGCCTGGAAAATATGCCGGGGAAGTTTCTGGATGTGAGCGAGTGTCTGGGGGCGGAAGGGATAAATATTAGGGCTATTTCAGTAGCTGACACATCCGACATCAGTACCGTGAGATTTGTAGCCGATGACCCGGAAAAAACCATCAATGTTCTGAAGAGCCGTGGTTACTCGGTAAGAGTAACCGAGGTAATAGCGGTAGAGGTACCTGACCATCCCGGTGGTCTTCAAGCCGTGCTTAAACCCCTGAAGGGGGCTAATATTAATGTCCTCTATCTTTATCCTTATCTAGGCAGGGGAGAAAGCGGGCAGCCCATAATTATCGTGGGCGTGGACAAAACTGAAGAGGCGATACAGGTGTTGCAGAAGAACTGGGTTCATACCTTTGGGAAAGAGATTTACGCCCTGTAATGTAGACCGGTGATATGAGGGCGTTGTACTTGGTCAGTGATAGTACGGCAATGAGATTGTCTTTCGTCTAGCCTTCTCCACTATCCCACCCTGTGTTTGTTTGCCTGAGTTTTACAGGTTAATTCCCCAAAGGTCACATTGCGATGTTTTGTTTAAGCAAGCTATTGACTAATCAGTATCTTGGTGCTATTGTCAGGAGCAAATCTAATATGA
>CAZUZX010000078.1:0-5766 GCA_964624525.1 uncultured Dehalococcoidia bacterium
TAGCTCCTAACTGAACATTCTGCTCCCCAAGCCTTTTAGCTTCCCGCTACTCCTAGATTGGTGCTTAGAGGGTATCATATTTCCTTATTACCCTCAAGGACTGGTATTCCCAGAGTGTTTATTTTATCACCCCGACCCTGAACGAAGTGAAGGGTCAGGGTCTAGATTCCTCGCTACAATGACAAGCTGGTGTTGGTAATCAGTTTAATAATTGTAGGGGACGAACTCCGTGTCGTCCCTCCACAATAGGGTGGACAGAGACATCCACCCCTACGAGATGTTCGTTGGTAAACAATCTCAACCCTATACTAGCTTGGTTTAGCAATAGTATAATAGCCAAAGATTGTTATCTGTTTAAGGGAGAGAAGTTGATGGACAAAAAGGCTATCTTAGACAAAGCCAAAAGAGAAGGGAGAACCATCCTTACCGAAGTTGAATCCAAACAACTCTTTAGGGAAGCCGGGATAAATACTGCTGAAGCGAAACTGGCTACGTCCATGAGGGAAGCTATTGCCTTAAGTGAGACATTTGGCTTTCCTGTAGTGCTTAAAATAGCCTCACCAGATATTATCCATAAAAGCGATGCTGGAGGAGTTAAGATAGGGCTAAAGAATGCGACCCAAGTAAATCGAGCCTATAAAGAGATTATGACCTTGGTAAAGCAAAAACATCCTCAAGCCACTATTCACGGTGTCTCCGTCCAGCCGATGGCAAAGCCAGGGGTAGAGATAATCATCGGCATGTCCAAGGATTCCCAGTTCGGACCGGTGCTCATGTTTGGTCTGGGTGGAATACTGGTGGAAATTCTAAAGGACGTCTCCTTCAGGATTGCCCCCCTGAGTCGGAGAGATGCCAGGGAGATGATTAGAGAGGTAAAAGGCTATCCTCTGCTTGAAGGCTATCGGGGGCAGGAACCAGCCAACATCCCTCTGCTTGAAGAGATGCTGCTGAAGCTCTCCAACTTTGCGGAGCAAAACAAGGAAATAAAGGAGTTTGAACTCAACCCCATATTCGTTTACCGGGATGGCGCCATAGCTGTCGATGCCAGAGTAGTACTCGAAGACGAGGTGAACCAATGAGCCAAGGCAAAGGTTATGAAAAATGGTGGTTAATTATCTTCGCCTTTTTGATTGCCACCATCATTGCTGGTGGAGTAGTTTTCTTCTCCAAGTACAGCAGTGCGGGGCAGCCTATAGAGATTACTTTACCCTCAACACTAGCATCGGCAGTAACAATTCACATCAGCGGTGCGGTAGCCAATGCTGGTATCTACACCTTCAGTGAAGATAGCCCCCTTGGGGATATTCTCCGCTCTGCTGGCGGCACAGTTGAGAATGCCGACCTTGCTAATATCGAGATTTATATCCCTTCTATTGGCGAAAGCTCCTATGAGCAGCCGCAGAAGGTCAATATCAACACCGCTGAAGCCTGGCTACTTGAGGCATTACCTGACATTGGTCCTACTCTAGCAGAAAGAATTATCGAATATCGGGAGACTAAGGGCTACTTCAATAGCATCGAGGATATAACCCAGGTACCGGGTATTGGTTCTACCACCTTTGAGAAGATAAAAGATAAGATTGAAGTATAAGTAAGGCACTAAGTTATGAAGGTGTTAGCTATTGTCGGGCTAACTGGCTCTGGTAAATCAGAGGTGGCTAAGATATTTGAAGAGAAGGACTTTATCAAAATAAGATTTGGAGATATAACAGATGAAGAATTGAGAAGGAGGGGTTTGGAGCGGAACGAAAACAATGAACGCTATATTAGAGAACTCCTAAGGAGAGAGTATGGAATGTCTGCTTATGCTAAATTGAATCTGACTAGAATTGACTCAGCACTGAAACAATCAAATGTAGTAATTGATGGACTTTACTCTTGGGAGGAATACACCTTTCTGAAGAGTTACTATGGGGGAAACTCTTATCTGGTAGCGGTTTGGGCTTCACCGAAAACACGCTACGAAAGGCTTATGAAAAGACCAGAACGACCTCTAACACTAGAAGAAGCGGCTAGCCGAGATATAGCCGAGATAGAAAACCTTGACAAAAGTAAACCAATCGCTATGGCAGACTTCCTTATTGTGAATGAATCTTCTCTCAAAACTCTACGTAAAGAAATAGAAAGGATTGTATCTACATTAAAATCACAAAATTAACCCGACCGGATATTGATAAGTATTTTCTAAGAATAGCCTCTGTAGTAGCAGAACGTTCCACTTGCCGCAGACACCATGTAGGGGCAGTGGCCGTAAAGGATAAGCACATATTAGCGACAGGTTATAATGGTGCTCCCTCGGGGCTTAAAGATTGTCTCGAACTTGGTTGCTTAAGAGAGGAAATGAATATACCCTCGGGAACAAGACATGAAATATGCCGCGGTATCCATGCCGAACAGAATGTTATCATACAAGCAACCCTCCATGGAGTAAGCCTTGAGGATGCTACCATTTACGCTACTCACACACCATGCATTCTCTGTGCTAAGATGCTGGTGAATGCCAAAATAAAGCGCTATGTAAGCTTTGGCAAGTATGCCGATCAGGCTGCACTAGACCTGCTTCGAGAGGCAGGGATAGTGGTTGAAATAAAGAAGAAGCCTTCTTCTCGGATAACCTATCTGGAGTAGAAACCACCATTTCGACTGTGCTATTTACACAAACCTAAAAGGGGATGAAGCTTCTCTCCCTAAGTTGTGCTTGGATTGGCGGCATTTACCTGGGTTCAAGGTTTACCCTACCATTATATGCCCTTCTAATAGCCCTTATTCTCCCTTTACTACTCACTTTACTCTGGCGTAAGAGGCAAGCTTGCCTTTGGGGAGGACTATGCCTTATTACTCTCATTGGTGGTGTCCTCTGCTACCTGTATAGGACTAGCGAGCCTACTCTCCCCCTTTATAATGACCAGGGCATCGTAGAGATAAAAGGTGTGGTTGACAGAGACCCTGAACTTCAGGGCACCACCACTCATCTTCGCTTCTCCGCCCGGGAGATAAAAGTAGATGGGGATTGGAAGAAAGCCTCGGGAGATGTGCTCCTCTATATCCCCAGCTTGCCCTCATACAGCTACGGCGAGCTACTCCAGATTTCCGGAGATATTGAAGAACCAGAAGAAGAGTATAAATCTAATTTAGCTCGGCAGGGTATTTACTCCGTCATGTATTACCCAAAGATAGAATCAATAGGAATGGGATGGCTCTTTAGCCTGAGAAATCGTCTCGCTCAGCCCCTGGCTTCTGCCCTGCCTGAGCCACAGGGTTCTCTAGCTCAAGCCTTACTCCTGGGTATCCGCAGCCATATCCCTGATTCCCTTACTAATAGCTTTCGCTATTCAGGGACTGCCCATATCATTGCTATCTCAGGACTGAACCTGACTATCCTCGGTGGCATAATCCTCAGCACCCTCGCCTGGCTGTTTGGCAGACGTCGTCCTACCTATATTGTGCTTACTTTAGCTACTGTCTGGCTCTATGCTCTACTTACCGGGATGCAACCTCCAGTCTTTCGAGCTGCAATTATGATAAGCCTTCTCCTTACTGCCCTGTGGCTGGGCAGACCACAGAGTGCTATGCCCTCCATAGCCTTAGCTGCTGCCATAATGGTAGGCATCAACCCTCAAATCCTGCCGGATGTCTCCTTCCAGCTAAGCTTTGCCGCAGTAGCCGGACTAGCACTCCTCGCACCGCCTTTGCAGACTTGGGGAAGAAAGACGATACCAGAAAACACAGAAGCATTTACTGCCACCGTCAATTCTATAATAGATAGCTTTGCTATTACCTTAGCCGCCATCATTGCCACATTCCCGCTGATTGCCTATTACTTCGGCTATGTCTATGTAGTGGCCTTCCCAGCTAACCTTTTTGCCTTATTAGCAGTGCCCGGAGTCATTGTAACTTCTCTCCTCACTGCAATATCTGGTCTCTTTGCTCCGACTTTATCCTGGATCATAGGCTGGGTAGCCTGGTTTTTCCTCACCTATACTATAAAGGTTGTTGAGGGCTTTGGCACCCTGCCATTCGCCTCATACCAGATTTCTATAAATTGGATAGTCCTATTGGTTTACTACGGAGTACTGGCGGCTATCCTATCGAGGAAGTACTTAGGCATGGCGATATCTAAGCCGGTAGCTTTAATACAAGCCAGGCTAGGCAAACTTCCTCAGATTATTTACCAACTTCCCAAGAAGTGGGTCTTTACCTCTCTTCTCATTGCCACTGCTTTGGTATGGGTTGCAGTAATAGTTACCCCAGATAAGCATTTAGAGGTTAATTTCCTAGATGTAGGACAGGGAGATGCTATCCTGATACAGAGAGGAAATCAGCAAATTCTCATTGATGGTGGGGCTGACTCCGAAAAGATATGTCTTGAACTGGGAAAGAGGCTTCCTTTCTGGGATAGAACCATAGACCTGGTAGTGCTCACCCATCCCCATGGTGACCACCTCATAGGACTAATAGAGGTGCTGCAGCGGTATAAGGTGGGGCAGGCATTAGAACCGCCAAAGCTCGACGATGAGCCTATTTATAACTCGCCGGCTTACGAAGAGTGGGTCAATTTAACTGAGGAAAGGGGGATAAAACGAACTTTAGCTCAAGTGGGGCAGCAGATTGATTTAGGGAACGGAATAAAACTGGAGGTACTTCACCCGCAGAGAGAATTGCTACAAGGCACAGACTCGGATATTGATAACAACGGAATAGTTTTGTGTCTGGTTTGGAATGAGGTCAGTTTTCTTCTCACCGCTGATATTCGTGAGGAAGCGGAGCGGGAGATATTACACCAAGGGGTCGAATTAAGAAGCACTGTTCTCAAGGTCGCCCATCATGGCAGTGCTACTTCCACCTGCCCCCAATTCCTGGCAGCAGTTGATCCCGAAATAGCCATCATCTCTGTGGGTGAAACCAATCCCTTCGGGCATCCTGACCAAGAGACGATGTACCGACTGGAAGGAAGACTTAGCGAAGATAAAATCTACCTCACTTCAGAGCGGGGGACTATCACCTTCACCACCGATGGCAAGAAGCTATGGGTGGAGACGGAGCAATAATAAGGAAACTTGACTTTTTGGTTCGCAACCTTCTAGCATTTTGGGAAGTAACGGCAAAACATACTCTTCATCGAGGGCTTCACATTAACCGTGCGTCCGAGATGCTCTTCCTCGAGCTTAGGTAACGCATAATGTAAAAGGAGTAGAATAGTACAGCAACCTTAGGCCGCTGGGCATGATCGGCAAGATATTCCCGCCATGACGCTTCAGATCTCATCATTGCCACCATCTTATTGCAAATGCACACGCTCTAAAGCTATCAAGCTTTGCTATAATATGAAACGGCGAAAGCAGCAGGGGCGCTACAAACTAGAGAAGCGCTCATCTGGATATGAAGTGCCTCGAATTCTAGAAACACGCAGTATACACATGGTAGTATGGAGTTACCCCAGTCTTCTTGTAGTAATCCTGATGATACTCCTCTGCCTTCCGGAAGTTGGTGGGCCTTAGTGGACTCGAACCACTGACCCCGGTCTTATCAGGACCGTGCTCTAACCTGCTGAGCTAAAGGCCCATATTGGGAGTATATCCTGAGAGGGGGTAGCTGTCAAACAAATACACCTTAACCCCTGGATAGTGGAAGGAAGGGGTTAAGATTAAAAAACCTTAAAGGCATAATCGACCTAGGAGTTAGTATCCCACCTCGATAAATCAAGATGGGAATCTAAACTCCCTAGAAAGGAGGTGATCCAGCCGCACCTTCCGGTACAGCTACCTT
>CAZUZX010000079.1:0-5689 GCA_964624525.1 uncultured Dehalococcoidia bacterium
GTAAAAACAATTGAGGGGATAAAGCTTGTTTCAGGAAAGGTCTCTGTTGAAAGTCCAGAGGCTATGCGGGCAATGGGTGACCGACTAAAGGAGCGTCTGGGGAGTGGGGTAATTGTCTTAGGGGCAATCTATAATGATAAACCCAACTTTATGGCTATGGTCACCCCGGACTTAGTGGCTAAGGGCTTTCATGCTGGGGAAATTGTGAAGCAGATAGCCGCAGCGACAGGGGGAGGGGGAGGCGGCAGAGCCGAGTTAGGGCAAGGTAGCGGCAAGTATACCACAAAGCTGGACGAGGCACTGAAGCAAACCGGACGCTATATCAAGAAGATGTATTATGATAAGGACTCTGGCACTTGGAGGACCAGGATTGACTAATATTGCTGGAGTGGGTCGAATCCTAGGGCTTGATATTGGAGAGAGGTGGATTGGGATAGCAATAAGCGACCCGGAAGGGATTTTAGCTAGCCCTTTGACTGTCATTAGTAGGGCGGGAGTAAAAGCTACTATAGAAGCTATTCTTGGGTTGATACGCCAATATGAGGTGGGGCGCATTGTGGCTGGGTTGCCTTATTCTATGGATGGTAGCTTGGGACAGCAAGCGCAGCAGGTTCGAGATTTCCTAAGCCGACTCTCTCCACACTTGGATATCCCTCTAGAAACCTGGGACGAGCGTTTATCCACTGTTGCCGCAGAGCGGATGATGGCTGAGGCTGGAACGAGAAAAGGAAAGAAAAAGAAGCAAGTCGATGCTGCAGCAGCAGCACTCATTCTGCAAGGGTATTTGGACAAGAGGCACACTGAATAAAGATAATTGTAGGGCGAGGTTTTAGAGCCGGTCTGAAAGTCACGGTTAAACAATGTAGGGACGGAGCCTTAGCTCTGTCCGCCAATTCGGAACAGGTCTGAAGACCTATCCCTATGAGTTTCCGGCCGAGCTTTTGAAAGAATTCTCTCATGACCAAACTGGTAGCTCTTATTGGTTATCCCCTGGGGC
Organism: uncultured Dehalococcoidia bacterium; assembly: GCA_964624525.1. Classification (GTDB taxonomy): domain Bacteria; phylum Chloroflexota; class Dehalococcoidia; order UBA2247; family RBG-13-53-26; genus CAZUZX01. The sequence continues at coordinate 998 of CAZUZX010000079.1, forward strand.
ATTCTATTTCTCCCTCTTTCCAGCAGGCGGCTTTTGATTATTACCACCTTGATGTCTGCTATGAAGTTTGGGAAATAGAGCCATCTCAATTGGAAGCAACAGTAAAGCGTCTTCGCCAACCATCAGTTCTGGGAGCAAATGTAACTATACCCTATAAGGAAATGATTATGTCTCTACTGGATGAGCCAGATGAGCTTGCCTTTCAGATTGGTGCCGTAAATACTATCGTCAATCGAGATGGTAAGCTTTTTGGCTGCAACACTGATGCCTCTGCTTTTATACGAGCATTACGCCAAGAGACAGGCTTCGAGCCTAAGGGAAAGCACGCTGTCCTTCTTGGTGCTGGTGGGGTAGCTAAAGCGGCTAGCTTTGCCCTTATCAGAGAAGGAGTAGGCTCGCTCCGTATCATCAATCGCACCTTGGAGCGAGCAGAGGGGTTAGCTACCTCTTTAAGAAAGGTAGCCAAACCGGGCACTGAGATAGTAGTCTTACCTTGGGAGGTTCTTGATTTAGGCAAGACATTGCCCCGCTATGACCTCTTGGTCAACTGCACTTCTATCGGGATGAAGCACAGCCCGATGGAGAATCAGACTCCTCTAAGAGCCGTCTCAATCCCCGAGGATGCCCTAGTCTATGACTTAGTGTATAATCCGTTAGAAACGCTACTGTTAAGGGAAGCCAAAAAGGCTGGAGCGCGTGTTTTGGGCGGATTGGCGATGCTAGTCTATCAAGGAGCAGCCTCTTTTGAGTTATGGACGGTGAGAGAAGCACCAGTGGGAGTAATGCTGACGGCAGCGAGGCGGGCATTAGGAGACTGAACTGCTGTCAGGGCAGATCTTTAGACCTGTCCGAAGATGGGAACTGGGTTTTCACCCAGATAAAGGGAAGGCTAAAGAGTAATCTGAGATAGAATGAGCCAAGAGGGTTAATTTGCCAGAGGAATTAAAATTGGTTGCTGTTTGTACCACAGGGTACTGGGAAGCCCAGATAATGAAGTCACATCTTGAGAGCGAGGGTATTCCCGCTATCCTGCAATATGAGAGTACGGGACTGGTCTGGGGTCTCACTGTTGATGGATTGGGGCAAACGAAGGTCTTGGTACCGGAGCATCTCGCCGAGGAGGCAAGGGAGATTTTAGAAGTAGAGTATGGCTAATTTCCGCTTTCTGACTGCTGGTGAGTCTCATGGCAAGGCACTCACTGTAATCATTGAAGGGGTACCAGCAGGCTTACCTCTTGATGAAGAATACATCGCTCACGACTTAAGGAGGCGCCAGGAGGGGTATGGGCGAAGCTCCCGAATGGCTCTAGAGCAGGATAGAGCGGAGATTTTATCCGGGGTGCGCCACGGGCTTACTATGGGTAGCCCAATTGCTTTGCTGATCTGGAACCGGGATTGGGAAAACTGGAAGGAAGTGATGAGCATTTCCCCTGTTAAAGAGAGAATACAGCCACTGACCCACCCACGCCCGGGTCATGCTGACTTAGCTGGGGTTATCAAGTATGGTCTTGATGATATTCGTCCCATTCTAGAGCGTTCTAGCGCCCGGGATACCGCAGCTAGGGTAGCGGCTGGTGCTGTCGCTCGCCGCTTTGTGGAGGAATTTGGCATAGAGGTTCATAGTCATACCGTAGCTATCGGGGGGAAACAGATAAAGAATGTGGCGCCTATAGATTGGCAGCAGGTGGAGAAATCATTGGTGCGGTGTGCCGATGCCGAGGTGGAAAAGGCGATGATAGCCGCTATTGATGAAGCTAGGGCAACAGGAGATACCGTGGGGGGTGTTTTTGAGGTTATTGCCACTGGAGTGCCTGTTGGGCTGGGAAGTCACGTTCACTGGGACCGTCGGTTAGATGGCAGAATTGCCCAGGTAATGATGAGTATTAATTCCGTCAAGGGAGTGGAGATTGGGGGTGGTTTTGGACTAGCCGATCTCAAAGGTTCTCAAGCTCATGATATTATCGAGGCGAGTGGTAAGCCACCCTACCCTTGGCGGCATGCTACCAATCGCGCTGGTGGTATTGAGGGTGGGATAAGCAATGGTGAGCCGATTGTGATCCGGGCAGTAGTGAAACCCATCCCTACCCTGGCTAAGCCTTTGCCCTCAATAGACCTGGCGACTAAAAAAGTAGCTCAAGCCCATTTTGAGCGTAGTGATATCTGTATTGTCCCGGCAGCTGGGGTAATAGGGGAGGCGATGCTGGCAACTATTCTTGCTGATGCTATTCTGGAAAAGTTTGCTGGAGACAATTTAGCCGAGACCAAGCGTAATTACCAAAATTATCTAAGTTCCATTGCCTCGATGGAGTAGACCGGCTCAAACCAAGGGTAATCCTTCGTCTTTCCTGACACTCAAACAAGGGCTGATAGCCCCGGTATCTGTCTTCCAGCGGTGAGCTTTATTATCTCTGTCGTGCCATGTTGAAACAACGCGTCAGGACTAAGGATTTGCCCATTTTGGTCATTGATGCACCGCTTGAGAAGCGCCTTATTGATGGGTGGAGTATGGATGAGGCAGTGCAAATGGATGCTGAAGACTATGTAACCAAGCCTATTGAACCAGCGTCACTGGTACCTCGGATTCAGGCGGTGCTGGAGAGGGCAACCAGGCGGATAAAAGTGCTCATAGTAGATGATCATACTGTGGTTAGAGATGGGATTCACGCCGTGCTCAGATTGCAAAAAAGATATGGAAGTGGTAGGTGAGGCTGTGAATGGGAAAGATGCGGCGGAGAAAGCCCTTCAGTTTTTGCCCGATGTGGTAGTTATGGACATAGTAATGCCTGTAATGAACGGGCTAGAAGCAACTAAGCGCATATACAAGGAATGCCCTCAGATTAAAGTTTTGATGCTGACACAGTATGATGATGAAGAAAACATCCTCATGGCAGAGCAGGTAGGAGCCTACGGCTTTATCCCGAAGAGAACTGCCAGCTCCCAGCTGATAGCTGGCATAAGAACTGTATATGCAGGACAACACCTCAAGAGACCTGCGTCAGTTTCCAGCCAGTGAGAATATGTGGCAAGATGTTAGATCTCATTGACAACAAACTGCTGGGGTGTTAAAAATGAACGCATGAGTAAAATCTCAAGGTTCAGGAGATAAAGAAAATATGCAGAGAGACATGGGAAACTATGAAGTTATCAGCTCAGTGGAAACAGAGGAGTGCAGTCTAAGGCTGTTAAAATTGGACAGGGGTAAATATGTAAATCTTCACCACCATGACAAAACGACTCAAACATACTTCGTAATTGAAGGTGTGGTAGAGGTAACTATAGGGCGTAACGCGAAAAAGTTGCAACCTTATGAAATACTGAGGATCCCACCCCAGGCTGTACATGGCTTACGTTCTACAGGACCATCACTAGTGTTGAGTATATCTATACCTCCACTGCAAATGGACGATCAACATCTTCTTTAGCCGCAATTTCCCATTTTTTCAGTTCAGGCACCCCCTTATATGTGTCTCCATGTTACACCATTGCAGAGGTAGAGGAGCCTTTTACACCTAGAGCATAGGACTTGAGCGTTGCCATTATCTTTGTTGGATTTATCATATTGTCATAATAATAGGCTTTGTGCTAACATTACGGCAAAGAATCAGGAGATTGTTTATCTGTCATTGCGAGGGGCATAGCCCCGAAGCAATCCTTGAGATTGCCACGCTTTGCTCGTAATGACAAAGAGGAGTTGGTTGGGAACTTCGGAATCAGGCTCTTTGACTTTATATGAGTAGTCCTGCTAAGTAGGTTTTACCATGCATCAAGCTCACCAATCAGAAGAGCGACCTTGTCCGAAAGTCGTGGCTGCCATTCCTTGCTATAACGAGGAGCGCTATATTGGTAGCGTTGTCCTCAAAGCGAAGAAACTTGTCGATCAGGTCTTGGTGGTTGATGACGGTTCTACTGACAAGACAGCCGAGGTGGCTGAAGCAGCCGGGGCTTTGGTAGTGAAGCACAATGTCAACCAAGGTAAGGGTGTTGCCATCAACACTGCCTTTGATGAGGCAAGGAAACTTAGAGCTAACATACTGGTGCTTCTCGATGGCGATGGGCAACATGAGCCATCTGAAATCCCGCGTCTTCTTCAGCCTCTATTACAGGGCAAAGCTGATGTGGTAATCGGCTCTCGCTTCCTGGAGATTAAAAGTGGCATTCCCAAGTATCGAACTATAGGACAGCGCATCCTCACTCTAGCTACCAATCTGGGTTCGGGGGTTAAGCTCACCGATTCGCAAAGCGGCTTCCGGGCTTTCTCCCCAAAGGCAATTGAAGTTCTCTCCTTCCGCGAGAAGGGTCTATCTATAGAATCAGAGATGCAGTTCCAGATAAAAGACAAGAGCCTTCAAGTAGCCGAGGTTCCCATTACCACGGCATACCAGGAGAAGCCGAAGAGAAGCCCTATAGCTCACGGCTTGGGAGTATTAAACAGCATCGTGACTCTAGTTACCAGAAGGCTACCGCTCCTATTCTTCAGCCTGCCGGGGATGATTCTGCTCGGTGGCGGTGTCTTCACCGGCATTAAAGTATTGGAGAAATTTTCTTCCACGAGTGTTATGCCCGTAGGCACCGCCTTGATTTCGGTTTTGCTTTGTGTTATTGGTGCCCTAGCCCTGTTTACTGGAATAATCCTATATGCCATAAGACCCCTCCTGAAATAAAGCCTGAATTTTGTAATAGGTGCCTTTAGAT
>CAZUZX010000080.1:0-5572 GCA_964624525.1 uncultured Dehalococcoidia bacterium
GAAATTCTATCTCCCTTATTTTACCAATCTTCTTCAGATATGTCGCCTTATTCTGCAAAAAAGTATAAGCAGTAGCCAGATAATGGTCAAAACCGTAGACTGAATTGCCTTTACCTGCCTTTTCCCCAAGTTTAGTTGCCGATTCTAGAGAAACATCAAGAGGCTTTTCGATAAAAATCTTTCCCTTTGGGCTTAGTCGCTCTAACCAGAATTCAGCTATCTCGCAATGAGATCGGTCAGGGGTTACGATAAAAACATAGTCTATGCTCGAAAGTCCTTCACAGGATTCTTTATTTCGAATTTTGTCCAGGTAGCAGGCTTTATCCTTGCCTTGTGCAACTTGCCAAGAGTCAGTAATAAGAGGAGTACTCAGCTCTATTTTTGGTTTGATATCAATTGGTCGTAGCTCAATATCTCCTTTTGCTGCCTTATTCATGAGAAATGGCAAATAGCACCTTTGAGACCACTCTCCGTTACACCCCTCAAGGACTACTTTTCCCATATTTACATTTTTATTGCATTTTTTATGTTGACATCCCCCAGTCTTCCAGTTCTTCCTCCACATGTAGTCTCACTTCACGCCCCCTTCAGGGTTTTGCAATCCTTGGCAGGATTCCTTTGATGTAGTCATCTGAGGCTAAGTCTAGCTTTGGTACAGCCTGGGTGGAAACTCGGGAAAGGGTGCTAAAAAACTCCCTTTCAATCTTTGCCTTTACTTCTTCATCCCTCCCCTCCACCCGGCAGATGAGCATGGGTTGGGTATTGGATTTCCTGACCAAGGCTTGACCAAGCCAGTTTCCCGCCTTATCTATCCATTTTATCAGCCCCCCATCAGTGGTATCGATGGGATATCCTTTCCTCTGAAATATATCCACCACCTGCTCCACTACTTCCTGTTTTTCCTCCAGCACATTAGTGGGAAGCCTGATATTCAGCTCCGGAGTGGCGGGATATCGGGGCACTTCTTCATCTAAATCAATGAAAGTCTTTCCTTTCTTTACTGCCTGGGCAATAACGGTAAGCACTTTGACCGCAGCCAAAGTTCCATCATCAAATATCCAGTTCTCTTCATGCCCTGACATCTGGTGTCCGGAAAGCTCAGCAGCAAGGACTACCGGCTCTTTATTTCGAGTGAGGTCAATCTCCCTGCCAAATAAGCTTACATAAGGCAGACCTCGCTCAATAGCTTGATAAAGTGTCTTAGTGCCCCCCTTTATAAAGGCAAAACCAGTGGGGTTCATAATATATTCCCCACCAAGGGTGGTAATGAATTCCTCGGTGGCTTTGGAGAACTTCACCTCACCCATAAAGCGAGGTTTTCCTTCTTTACCCTTGCTTTTATACGCTTCAATTATTAACTTAGCTTGAATTGCTAGGGTTCTATCCCCCTCCACCACCCTTCCATCAGATCTAACATATATTACTCTGTCTCCATCACCATCATACCCAAAGCCTACTACCTCTTTTTTCCTATATTCCGGCGATTCCATTGCTTTTTTTTCTTCCCTCTTTGCCTCTGCTACTACAGCCTCCTCCAGTTGACGGCGATACTTGGCTTTTATGGGATCAGGGATGTGAGCTGGGAAAGAGCCGTCGGGCTCTTCGTTCAGTGCTACAACCTCAGCCCCAAGTTCAGTGTAAACCCCTTTGGTTCTCCAGGAAGAGCCATTCCCAAAGTCAATAACTAGCTTCAAGTTCTTCAAGGGGCGTTTAACTGCTGTCTCTGGCTGGTTGAACCCTTCAGGGAGTCCAAGGGCTTTTCTTATCTCTTCCCACCTCTTCCTATCAGGCTCCTCAGGGAATTCTAACCGAGATGCCATATCTAGTAGGGCTTTAAGTCCTCTATCCTTCCAATTTTCTCGTAGATAGGTCCAGTTCTCTCTTCCCAAACGGCAGTTAGCTATTACTAATTGGTTATGGTATCTGGCTATCTCTCCCTCTTCAAGCTTTATATACTTCCCTCCTCCAGATAGGAAATCTCCTTCCAGCACAATCCTCTTTATCTCAAGCATCTCTTCGGCATTTATGCTAGTGATGAACTCGTCTTGACTCTTAACCACTTGTTTTAAGCCATTGTATTCAGCTTCGTTATGGCTTGCGGTTATGTTCACTCCACCATCAGCACTAAGGTAGGGGATAGAGAAGTACATCTCTGGGGTCGAGGTTATGCCCAAGTCGTAGACATTTACTCCAGAGGAGAGGATGCCTTTTATTAGGGGCTTCCGTATCCTCTCGGTACTAAGTCTTATATCTCCCCCTACGGCTGCCCAAAGTTTCCCCACTGGAGCTTGACTGAGCCTTCTTAAGAAAGTGCCATATCCTTTTCCGAGGTAAAAGACCACCCTGTCTGCCAGGTATTCGTCGGCTATTGCCCTAACATCGTATGCCTGAAAAATTACCGGCTCTATGTATTTAGGGGTAATGAGGAAGGACTTTAACAGTGTAGCACCTTTATTGGTGTCTATCTTATATTGGTTTATAGAAGCAGGAACGAGCAAGGACTGACCACGAAAAAGCCTTTCTGAAGAGCGCTGACTTTGGAGTTCAAGCTCCCCTTCGAGGCAGGAGAGAATTTGAAAGCCTCCTCTAGTATCGAAGCTAATTTCATCTTCTGAATTCAAGGTTATACGGTCAACCGAAAAATAAAGGCTATCAATTAACTTCTCTTCCTTCTGGTTTAACCGGCGAGGGACCCTTTGGAAATCGCTTTTTGTCCTCTTGGTGAAGTCGAGAGCTTCCAGGGCTTTCCTTACGTGGAGGGGTCTTGAGGGAAGCCTATTCCAATCCCAAAATCGATAAGTTAGCCCTGATGATTGCTGAATTTCGGCGAGGACTATCCCCTTTCCTATAGCGTGGGCAGTCCCTGCCGGATTGAAAAAACAATCTCCCTTTTTAACTGGAATGGCGTTTAAATATCGCTGGGCAATGTTTATATTTGGAGAGGAAAGGGCTTTTTCAAACTCTCCTTTATCTACATCCTCCCTAAACCCTAAGTAGAGTACTGAGTCTTTTTTAGCATCTAAGACAAGCCAGAATTCATTCTTGCCGCTCTCCTTTTCACCCAACTCCTTAGCCTTTTCGTCAGAAGGATGTACCTGAATAGAGAGGTCCTCCCTGGCATCGATGAATTTGAACAAGAGGGGAAGGTTGCTTTCGAACTCATCAGCTATCTCTTTACCCAGAATCTCCTTACTCATTAGGCTAAGAAGATAGGGGAGGGGAATTTCGAAACCGTCTTCGGTAATAATTTTGGAAGGATGTTGCGGATGGGCAGAGCATTCCCAAGATTCCCCGATTTTCCTCCCTGATGGAGTTAATCCCTTCAGCTTCTCTATGTAGGACCCACCCCAGACCACCTCCACCAGATTATCCGCCGGCTTAATGAACCTATGCTCCAAGCTTTTCAAAGATTTTTCCATCTCATCTTACTTGATGAGGGCTTAACTGCTATAAAAGAAGTAGCTAGAGAGTGTTTATTGTCATTGCGAGGAGCATAGCGACGAAGCAATCCCCGGAGATAACCACGAGATTACTTCGCTCGCAATGACAATGGGGAAGCTACTAAACGCTTTCGTAGCTACTCCCTACTGCAATCATTTATAGCTTGAATCCCCCAGTTATATAGCTCCTTAACTCTTTGTTGGCTTCTTGCCTCAGCAGTGACCCTTATTTTGAGTTCTGTGCCTGAAGGTCTTATCAGTAGCCAACCATCTTCGAAGGTAAGTCTGATACCATCTATTTTTATCACTAAAGGAGGATTCGTGCTCGATACCAACCTCTCTTCTACTTTCGCCATTATTGTTTTCTCTGCCGGCACACTGCCGCGAAGAATAGGGTAACTAGGGATGTTATCAACCAAGCTGGAGAGCTTAGTTTCTGAAGCTATCTTAACTGCCCAGGCAGTAGCGTGTATGGCATCAGGGCAAAGAGAGAGCTTGGGGAAAAACCAGCATCCGGAAGGTTCTCCCCCAAAATCCCCTCCCCCTTTAAGCGCTACAGAGACAAAGGGGTCACCTACTTTAGTTCGGGTAACCTCGAAGCCTGCCTCGTCGATTATCATAGATGCCTCTTGGGTAGTGACCACCCTTTTAGCTCCAAGTTCACGGGCAAAGATTATCAGCAATTTATCTCCCGGGATAACCCTGCCTTTTTCATCTATCACTACTATCCGATCCCCATCCCCGTCATAAGCCATACCTATGTCAGCCTTCACAGCTCTCACTATGTCTATGAGATAGGTCAAATTTTCTGGGACTGGTTCAATTCCGCGAGGGAAAAAGCCACTAGGATAGCAATTTATGGCTATTATCTCACAGCCTAGTCTTTCAAGTAGGTAGGGGCTTACTAGGGAGGCAGCACCGCAACCACAATCTATCACTACTTTGAGCCTTAATTCATTATCAAAGTCCTCTAAAATACGGCTGACATGCTCCTCTACTGCCATATTAAAAGGCAGGCATTTCTCCATCTCATGCCAAGGTGCTAGCTCTAAAGAATCCCTTTGGATTACTAGCTCTATCTGGTTTTGTTGCCCAGAATCAAAGGCTGAGCCATCTGGGTTCAATAACTTTACACCATTATACTCTGGGGGATTGTGAGAGGCGGTTATCATGACCGCAGCCGCAAAATTTCGAGCCGCATAGCCAAGGGTAGGCGTAGGTATAATTCCGGCATCATAGACTTTCGAACCGGCAGCAAGCAATCCACTGATAAGGGAGTGTTTCATGGCTTCGCTGGAGGTTCTGGTATCATAACCTAACACAACCGGGCAATAAGAACTGCCAACAGATGCCCCAACACGGAGCATTAACTGTAAAAGTTCTCTACTTACTTTATCTCGAATTCCAGAAGAGCCGAATAATTGCCTCTGTTCCATCTTGGATAACTGCAAAGCTAACTACCAGTGGTGGTAGGGTTTTACCTTCTATATACTATACTTTCCCTTAGGCAGTTTAAGAAAGTGAGGATGCTGAACCCTCTGCCTTGGTTAGTCGTGCCTCAGCCTGAAGCACGGCTACTTTATCTGTCCTTTCCCAGGGGAGGTCAAGGTCATCTCGACCAAAGTGCCCATAGGCAGCAGTTGCTCGATAGATAGGACGGCGCAAATCCAGTGTTCTTATAATGGCTTCGGGGCGAAGATCAAAGTGTTCCTTAATTAACTTAAGGATAAGCTCTTCATCAACTTTTGCAGTGCCAAAAGTTTCGATAGCGATAGCTAAGGGGCGAGCCACCCCAATGGCATAGCATGCTTGAACCTCCAAGCGGTCGGCTAGTCCGGCTGCCACTATATTTTTGGCTATATATCGAGCTGCATAGGTTGCGGAGCGGTCAACTTTAGTGGGATCCTTGCCTGAGAAACAACCTCCCCCATGCCTAGCTATACCCCCATAGGTATCTACCAGATTTTTGCGCCCGGTGAGCCCGGAATCGCCTACCGGTCCCCCGATTACAAAGCGCCCCGTGGCATTAACATAATATCTCGTTCTCTTATCCAGTAGGTTGGGGGGGATAACTACCTTGATTACCTGCTCGATGATGTCACGCTCAATGACATTGTGGCTAACCAGAGGGT
>CAZUZX010000081.1:0-3754 GCA_964624525.1 uncultured Dehalococcoidia bacterium
TAGTTACTGCCTCCTTGACCGAACTTCGCAGTTTGACTAATCGCAGATCTTTCCCGAAATGGTCAAGCAAAAAGTCCCCCGCCACCTTAGCCAGATTCTCAATTAGCTCCCTCATCGGTGAGTATGTCATTTGAGAATATCTTCTCCTACGGGCATCCTGGGGTTTGGTATAGCCACATATCCTATTTTACTACAACGGCTCTATCCTAAGCCTCCTTTTTGCCTAATGCAAATCCCGGGGTAATTGACGCCCAAGCTCAAGAGTATCATAATCGGCACAGGTTTAGAATACCTCTTGCAAAGGAGAATGTTGGCTTATGGTAGCAAGATTGCAGGTTGCCGATAGCGAGCGATGTGTGGGCTGTCAGTTGTGTATGTTCGCCTGCAATCGCCGATTTGGTGAAGGTGGGCTTATGAAAAGCTGCATCGGCGTCAGGTCGGTTGGTGGCATGGAGCGCGGTTTTGTGGTGGTAGTTTGCCGCGCTTGTATTGACCCTCCTTGTGCCAAGGTCTGTCCTGAGGATGCCCTCAAGCTGAGAAGGGGCGGGGGTGTTATTCTTGATGCTAACAAATGCATCGGCTGTCGCTTATGTGTGGCAGCCTGCCCTATAGGGTGCGTCTTCTGGGATGAGGGTGCCAGTAAGCCGATGATCTGCATCCACTGTGGTCTGTGTGTTGGATTTTGCCCCCATAAAGTCCTCAAGTTAGAAAAGGAGGGGGCATAAATGGTACAAGATAAGCTTCTCTCCCAAGTGCTCTACATTGATTTATCCCGGAGACGATTCTGGGTTGAGAGTCGTCCTGAACTTTTCCAGGGAAACCTGGGTGGCGCCGGTATTGCTATTCAGATCCTCAATGAGGAATTACCACAAGGGGCTGCTCCTCTCTCTGCTGAAAACCCGGTTATTCTTACTATTGGTCCTCTTACTGGACTTTTCCCTTTAGCTTCAAAGACGGTAGCCATGTTTAAGTCGCCTCACACCCTCCGCTTGGGCGAAAGCCACTGCGGGGGCAGAAGCGCAGTTGCTATGCGGATGGCTGGCTATGGAGCCATAGTGATCAAAGGTGCGAGCGAAACTCCTATTTATTTAGCAATTCATGGCGATAGGGTTCATTTCCGCGATGCCTCAGCCCTTTGGGGGGTGAGGAGCAGCTTCACCGTGGGGCGCATTCTCCGGGAGGCTGAGCCTGGCCAAGGGCTGAGGACGATAATGCGCATCGGCGGCGCCGGGGAAAATCTTATCACCTACGCAAATGTAGTTGCTGAGACCTATCGCCACTTTGGCAGGCTGGGCTTGGGTGCTGTCTTTGGCAGCAAGAAACTCAAAGCTTTGGTCATCTCCGGGAAGCGCTCGCTGCCGGTGGTCGGAGCTAAGCTCTATCGCGATGTGTATAACGAAATCTACCAGGCTTCGGTTTCCCTGCCAGTGATGAAGAAATACCATGACCTTGGCACGGCGGAGAACGTAGCGCCTCTGGATAAAATCGGTGCTCTGCCGACGCGGAACCTTAAACAAACACGCTTTGAGCAGGCATCAACCATCTCTGGAGAAGCTCTGGCTGAGGGGTATCTGGGCAGAAGGCTTGCCTGTTCCCACTGCCCTGTGGCCTGTATTCATCTGGCAGCGATAAGAGAGCCTTACGGAGATGTGCCATGGTTCTATAAGACCTCATTTGTTTGCTACGATTATGAGCCTATCTATTCTCTGGGCGCAATGCTTAGCATCTCTGACGCGGTTTCACTGCTTAAGCTTATCGAGGAGGTGGAGATTTGGGGGCTTGACTCCATGACCACCGGAGTGGTGCTTGCTTGGGCTACTGAGGCTTGGGAAAAGGGATTGCTCTCAGCTAAGGATACCGCTGGGCTTGAGTTGAAGTGGGGAGAGGCTCAAGGTTACATTAAAGCGGTGCGGCTAATAGTACAACAGGCAAACGATTTCTATCGAGCACTGGGGCGAGGCGTTGATTACGCCAGCTCCAAATACGGTGGAGCTGACTTCGCTCTGGCTTTCGGCGGTAATGAAATGCCCGGGTATCATACTGGACCGGCCTCAATTATTGGCTACATCACTGGGGCACGTCACAGCCATCTCGATAGCGCCGGTTACTCCTTGGATCAGAAGATGCTCATCTCTGGAAAGAAGGAGGAACCGGAAAAGATAGCCCAAGCTCTCCTTGAGGAGGAAAGATGGCGGCAGATTCTGAGTAGCCTGGTTGTCTGCTTTTTTGCCCGGGGCATTTACTCGATGTCTGTGGTGCTAAAGGCTCTTAAGGTGACAGGCATTGATCTTACCGAGGAAGAGCTTCTTGAGCTGGGGAGAAAAATACAAAAAGCCAAGTTTGATTTCAATGTGCGAGAAGGCTTTTCACCGGAGAGTCTTCGCATCCCGAAGCGAGTTCTGGAGACACCCTCCTCCTCAGGTCAGCTCAGCGAGGCAGAGATTCGCCAGGCAGTCAAGCTATTTGTGGAGAAGGTAGGATAGGTTTCACTTAATTTCTACTTCCGTGAGGGCACAATAAGTTATGGATACATATGATGTAACTGTGGTTGGTGGCGGAATAGCCGGTTCCGTAGCTGCCAGATTCTCGGCGAAACACGGTTTTACCACACTGCTCATAGAAAGATTTAAGACGCCCAGAAACAAACCTTGCTCTGGAATACAGTTCCCATATCTAGAGAAACTTGTCGGTGAAAAGATTCCCCGAGAATTGCTCTGCCAGAACGAACTCTTTAGAGTAGAGATGATAACACCCAGTGGCAAAGTTATGAAAGGACGCATGAGAATGTTAAACTTTTGGAGGTCAACCTTTGACAGTTGGCTAAACACACTTGCTGTTCAGGCTGGCGCCCATTTCTGCGACGAGACTAGATTACTAGACTTCCACGAAGATGAAAAGTGGATAATAGTCGAAATCCGGGGCAAAAACGGCAGAAGGGAGGTCAGGACTCGCTATTTGATCGGTGCGGACGGTTTAAACTCCACAATAAGAAGGAAGTTGCGACCGCAAGATTTTAAGAAAAAAGCGACAGGGGCAGCGATAAACTACTATTTCGTTGGTGATGCAAAGCTAGACCCTAACACACTTTACATGTTTTATAACAGAGAGTTCTCGCCTCTGATGTTTGCCTGGGTTTATCGGAAGGATGACCGGTGGGTGATAGGCACAGGAGCAGACAAAGACCTGTTGCAATATGCAAAACGCTTCCTCAGTTACATTCAGGAGAAGCATGCTCTTCGTGGAGAGATGGTGAAAAAGGAAGGCTTCGCCTCACCAATGGAAATGGGAGTATATCTAGGTCAAGGAAAGGTCTTGATGATAGGTGATGCGGCCGGTTTAGTCGATTTATACCGCGGACTGGGCATGGACAATGCTGCTCTAAGCGGGCGGTTAGCGGTGCAAGCAATTTTGGCATCAGAAAAAACCGGCTGTCTTCCAATTGAACCTTATCAACATCTCGTGGAAAGGACTGTCCGCAAAATGCGGGAGAATGAGAAAAAGCAAGCCGCCAGATATGCGACAAATGAAACTCTGGAAAACAGCTTATCTACCTGGAACCTGGTTAAAGGCGGACTACTCATGTTGATAGCGGCCCAAATAAACAAGATGCTGCCCCCGGAAAGAGTAATAACACTCCCGCTTTAGAACTTTCCTCTGGAAATGTCAGGAGTATTGACAAAGGGTTGGCATAGGCATATAATTGTATTATGCAAATATCGCAAAATACAAATAATTTTAGCGATCCTCAGCAACA
>CAZUZX010000081.1:3854-5533 GCA_964624525.1 uncultured Dehalococcoidia bacterium
TGAGCTGTCGGAGGCAAGGACAAATATACGGATGCGGGAATACCGCCTTGGTGACGGTAACTTAAACTTGGATAGGAGGAGATGATGATCAGAGTTGAGCAACTGGTAAAACAATTCAATTCCCTCACCGCAGTAAACGGGATATCTTTTGAAGTAGCACCAGGGGAACTCTTCGGCTTTCTGGGACCCAATGGTGCTGGTAAGACGACGGCGATAAAGATTCTCACCACCTTGCTCAAGCCCACCAGCGGCAGAGGAACAGTGGCTGGATATGATGTGCTAAAGGAACCGAGCAAGGTGCGCAGTGTCATTGGGTATGTTGCCCAGGACGTCAGTGTGGATGATAAAGCCACCGGACGGGAGAACTTGATGCTTCAGGGTCGTCTGCATCGCATGAATGGCAGGCTTCTGAACCAGAGGGTGGATGAGCTACTGGAGTTGGTAGACCTTACCGCCGACGCTAACCGCCTGACGGAAACCTATTCCGGAGGGATGCGCAAAAGGCTTGACCTGATCGCTGGACTCATTCACCGACCTAAAGTGCTGTTCTTGGATGAGCCCACCTTGGGGCTGGATCCACAGACTAGAGTGAGAGTATGGAATTACCTTCGTGAGCTAAACCAAAAGGAAGGAATAACTATATTTCTTACCACTCATTATATGGAGGAGGCTGATGAGCTTTGTCACCGTGTCGCTATAATTGACTATGGGGAGATCAAGGCTCTTGGCTCTCCTAAAGAGCTTAAGGACGAGATAGGTGGTGATTGCATCAACATCGGCTTCTCCGAGGAGCGTCTGATTGGAGGGGGCGCCCTTATCGAGACTGCTTCCCAAATCCTTCAGGGTCAGCCTTACATCCAGCGTATCGAAACCTTGGCAGATAGCGTTGCTGTTTATGTGGACCGGGGAGAAGAAATCATGCCACGGATAATCGAGCTTCTGAAGGAGAACGGAATTTCGGTAAAAACAATCACGCTATCACGTCCCTCTCTTCACGATGTCTTTTTAAAGCACACTGGTTACACCATACGTGATAGGGAAGCCAGTTCAGCCGAGCAGTTCCGTCAGTTCTTTAAGAGAATGGGTGGAAGGAGGCAATAGATGAATGCTGTTCTTGATACCTGGTATCTATTTGTGAGAAATTTGCGCAATAGCACACGCGTGCCGATAGTGTGGGTTATGTCTCTAATCCAACCCCTTATCTGGCTGCTTCTGTTCGGGCAGTTGTTCAAAAATGTAGTGAATGTGCCTGGCTTCCCGACGGGGAGCTATTTGGCCTACCTTGCTCCCGGGATTATTGTGATGACCACACTCATGGGGGCAACCTTCTCCGGCATGGGTACACTGATAGATATAGACTTAGGCTACCTGGATAAAATGCTGGTGACACCAGTGAGCCGAAACGCCATCATACTAGGACGGATGGGCGGAGATGTAGTCCGGATAGTCGCTCAAGCTATCATCATCGTCCTGATTGTGCTCCTGATGGGGGAGGGATTCGTCACTGGCTTTGCCGGATTCGTCACTGCCATGGCAATTGTTGCCTTAATGGTGATCGGCTTTGCGGGGCTTTCCAACATCATTGCTCTTCGGGTCAGAGAGCACCAACAGTTTATTATGGTGATTAACTTCTTTACCCTGCCCTTTGTGTTCATGAGTAGTGCCATGATGCCGACGCA
>CAZUZX010000082.1:0-5435 GCA_964624525.1 uncultured Dehalococcoidia bacterium
TCTCCATCAGGATTGAGTACCCAAGCTTCCTGTCCACTAGCAGAGGCAGTAAAGTAGTTGAGCGACCCCGAGGCATAAATAAGCATGCCCGGTCCGGTCTGTTCCATAGGCCAGTAGTCATCAATCATAAGGTAATCAGTATCCTCCGGGGGAATAGCAGCGGCTGAAGTACTGGTTGGCACTATTATCGAAATCAGCATAAAGCCGATTACTAGCGAGAGCAGTGCCCTGAATATCTTGGTTCTCATTGTCTTCCTGTTCTTTCAATTATCTATAGTGTGCAAGGATATTGCAAGCAAGACCAGCATATGGATAGGACATACCCAGACACCGAAGAATCGGTTGTCTGTTCCTCTGCCCCTCCATGGTCGGGGTGGGCGGATTTGAACCGCCGACCTCATGGTCCCAAACCATGCGCGCTAACCCACTGCGCTACACCCCGTAGTGAGAAATATTAGTATACTGCCTAAAGCAAAGTCAAAGCAATTTGAATTTTATGTAAAATTAAACCCTTGCCCTAGCAGCTAAAAGAGACTATACTTACCAAATGCGGGATCATACCAAGTGATTGAGGTAAGGTTCCATGGCAGGGGTGGGCAAGGGGCAGTTACTTCAGCAGAACTATTGGCTCTAGCAGCTATTAGCGAAGGTAAATATGCATTAGCCTTCCCTAGTTTCGGACCAGAAAGAAGGGGGGCACCAGTTCTAGCCTTTCTAAGAACAGATGATAAACCGATTAAAATTAGGGCAGAGATTCAGGAGCCTGACGTAGTAGTTGTTCTTGACCCTCGCCTGCTTGATATTGTTAAGGTAACTTCTGGTCTAAAGGACAACGGCATAGCCATAGTAAATAGTAAAAACCCTCCCCAGAAAATCAAAGCCAAGCTCGGAAATAAGTGGAAGATAGCCACTGTAGATGCGACCTCCATTGCTCTCCAGCTCCTCGGGGTACCAATTGTTAACACCACGATGCTCGGAGCAGTTGTAAAGCTAACCAATATTATTAGTGTGGATTCCCTGGAAGAGCCGCTTAAACATCGTTTCGGGAAACAAGCAGAAAGAAACTTTAAGGCTTGCCAGCAAGCCTACGAGAAGGTGAAATCAACATGACACTTTCCTGGAAAGATTTACAAACTGGCTGCGTAATAACCCAGCCCGGGAATGCGGCGGAATACAAAACCGGAGACTGGAGAAGTTCTAGGCCAGTCTGGAACTTTGATCGGTGTATAAAGTGTGGTATATGTTATATCTACTGCCCGGAAGGATGTATCCATCAGAATCCCCAGGGATATTTTGAAGCTGACCTCTATTACTGCAAAGGTTGCGGCATTTGCAGCACAGAGTGCTGGACGCAAGCAATAAGCAGAGTTGAGGAGGAAGAAGTATGACGCCAAGAAGGGTGGGGATGGAGGGCTCGCTAGCCGTAGCTGAGGCAGTAAGGATGGCAGATGTAGATGTTATTGCCGCCTATCCCATCACCCCCCAGACCCACATCGTGGAGCGCCTGGCAGAAATGGTAGCCAATGGCGAACTCAACGCCGAATATATTCCCGTTGAATCGGAGCATTCCGCCATGAGCGCTTGCCTAGGTTCATCGGCAGTAGGGGCAAGAACCTTCACCGCTACTGCGGGGCAAGGACTGGAATTAATGCATGAGGTGCTGTATGTTGCCTCCTCTCTGCGATTGCCAATAGTTATGGCTATAGCTAATAGAGCCCTATCCGGACCGCTAAATATTTGGGGTGACCACTCCGATGCTATGGCAACCCGCGACGTGGGGTGGATCCAAATTTTTGTCGAAAACGCTCAGCAGGCTTTTGATAATACTTTGTGCGCCTTCCGCATGGGCGAGCATCATGATGTTTTGTTCCCCGTAATGGTTCACTTAGATGGATTCCACGTCTCCCATGTAATAGAGCCCTTATACTTATTGGAACAAGAGCAGGTAGATAGATTTCTTCCTAAATACGATCATCCCTTTGCTTTAAATCCAGAAAAGCCAGCAACTATGGGAGCCTTCGCTGTCCCCGTCCACTACACCGAGACGAAGAAAGCCCAGGATGAAGCACTAAGAGCCGCTAAAAAGATAATCCAGCAAACGTGGAGTGACTTTGGAGAAATCAGCGGGCGCTACTACTACCCTATTGAGACCTATGCCTCTGAAGATGCTGAAGTGTTGCTTCTGATGATGGGAAGCTTCAGTGAGACAGCCATGATCACAGTAGATAAATTGAGAGGGCAGGGTAGAAAGGTAGGACTGGTGAGATTCCGCCTTTGGAGACCCTTCCCCGTAGAGGAATTGTGCCAAGCAACCAGAAATGCTGAGATAGTCATTGCTCTCGATCGATGTCTCTCTTTCGGTACCTATGTCGGTCCAGTGTGCTCCGAGGTAAGAGCTGCTCTATACCCTTTGGAGAGAAAACCAAGGGTAGTTGGCTTCATCGGGGGACTAGGTGGCAGAGACATTACTGTGGAGCAATTCGAAGAGATGATTGACAGAGGCTTACAAGCTGCGGAAAAGAGGAAAGACGAGATCGAAATTATTGGGCTTGTAGAGTAACATGGAAAGATTTGCCATATATGTGCCTCGACTTGCACCGCGGGGGGAGTATTTTGCCTCTGGTCACCGCGCCTGTGTCGGGTGTGGTGAGGCACTGGCAGTAAGACTTGTAGCCAAAGCAATGGGAAGAGAAGTGATAATCTCTAACGCTACCGGATGTATGGAGATTGTCTCTTCAGCATTCCCAACCACCTCCTGGCGAGTCCCCTGGATACACACCTTGTTTGAGAACGTGGGTGCAGTAGCCTCTGGTGTAGAAGCGGGATGGAAAGTGCTTCAAAAGAAGGACAGAAGACCGCCCAAGCGTGTAAAGTCAGTAGGGATGGGAGGAGATGGTGCTACGTTAGACATAGGGGTTCAAGCACTATCTGGGGCATGGGAGAGAGGGCACGATATGCTCTATGTATGCTTTGATAATGAAGCCTACATGAATACTGGCATTCAGCGTTCCAGTGCTACCCCTCTTGGTGCCTCAACCACTACGGCTCCTGCCGGTAAGGTCAGCATTGGGCAAACCAGGTGGAAGAAAAATATGCCGGCTATTGCCGTAGCACATGACCTCCCCTATGTAGCCACAGCTTGCCCCAGCTATCCCTTCGACTTAATGGCTAAGGTCGAGAAAGCCATGAAGATCCCAGGACCAACCTATCTACATATCCTTTCAACCTGTCCCACCGGCTGGCGATTCCCCCCGAATTTGAGTGTCCGTATAGGACGTCTGGCTGCTGAGACTGGTATGTTCCCTATATATGAAGTAGAGGATGGTAAGTATAAATTGAATTTCGACTTCCCTCAGCTTCGACCGGTAAGAGACTACCTGATGCTGCAGGGAAGATTTCGTCATCTCCCCGAGAAGGTCATAGACCAGATACAGGAGAGAGTAAATCTAGAGTATGCCCGGCTTAAGAAGAAAGCGGTGGAAACTAGCCAAAATGAATAATAATGTGACACAGATTATAGATAAATATCACCATGATAAAGGGCAGTTAGTTTCTATATTACAGGACATCCAAGCTGAATATCACTATTTACCAAAAGATATCTTAGTCGAAGTGAGCCAAATCCTGAGTATCCCGCTAACTCAGGTGTATAGTGTTGCTACCTTTTTCCGAGCCTTTAGCCTCAAACCGAGAGGTCGTCACCTAATTAATGTCTGCCTCGGCACTGCCTGTCACGTTAGAGGTGCAGCTAAGGTCTTGGAGAGGATGGAACTGGAGCTAGGGATCAGGCGTAGTGAAACAACCAAGGATTCCAAATTTACCTTAGAGACTGTTAACTGTGTTGGTTGTTGCGCTCTTGGACCAATGGTGATACTCGATGACCAATACTTCGGGCAAATGAAGAGTGATAAAGTCAGCTCTTTGCTAGCCAAGTATGAGTGATTACTCAGGACTAAGAGTGAACAAGATAAAATCTCCTCAGGAACTGGAAGCCTTAAGGAAGTCGATAATTGAGAAAAGAGACCCTAATAAGCCTTGCATTGCCATATGTAGTGGGACTGGGTGCCTTGCCTATGGTTGCTTGGATCTTATCACTGCCTTCAAGAAAGAGGTTCAGAAACGTAAATTAAAGGCTAAGGTTGATATTAGAGCTACAGGTTGTCCCGGTTTCTGCGAAAGGGGCACAGTTCTCACTATTTACCCTCAAGGTATTTTTTACCAGCGGGTGAAGGTAGAAGATGTCTCCGAAATAATATCAGAAACTATCCTCGAAGGAAAAATTGTTGACCGGTTGTTATATGTTGCCCCAATAACTGGAGAGAAATTTATCCGTGAGGATGATGTACCCTTCTACAAAAAACAGCATCGGCTCCTCCTCAGTAATAATAGTCGGCTTGACCCCACCAGTATTGATGACTATCTTGCCATTGGGGGATATGCTGCCCTAAGTAAAGCCCTCTTTGGAATGTCCCCAGAGCAAATAATTGCCCAAATTAAGCTCTCTGGACTGCGGGGCAGGGGTGGTGGTGGATACCCTACCGGTAGAAAGTGGGAGTCTTGTCGCAGGGCTAAAGGGGATACCAAATATGTAATCTGCAACTGCGATGAGGGTGACCCAGGTGCTTTTATGGATAGAAGCCTTATGGAGGGGAATCCCCACAGTGTTTTGGAAGGGATGATAATCGGAGCCTATGCCATTGGGTCAAGCCGAGGATATGTCTATGTGCGCAATGAATATCCCATGGCAGTGAGGAATGTCACTCAAGCCATCAAACAGGCTGAGGAATATGGCTTGCTGGGGGAAGATATCCTTGGTAGCGGCTTCAACTTTACAGTGACGGTAAATAGGGGGGGTGGAGCCTTTGTTTGTGGTGAATCCACTGCTTTAATGGCATCCCTGGAGGGCAAAGTAGGAGAGCCGAGAGCCAAGTATATCCACACTGTAGAAAAGGGACTGTATAACCAGCCTTCTAATCTAAACAATGTAGAGACGTGGGCAAACGTCCCACTGATCATCCTTAAGGATGCGGAGTGGTACAACAAAATCGGCACTACGGGAAGCAAGGGGACAAAAATTTTCTCCTTGGTGGGCAAGGTGAATAACACCGGGCTGGTTGAAGTTCCTATGGGGATAACTTTAAGAGAAATCATTTATGATATCGGTGGTGGCATCCGAGAAGGCAAAAAGTTCAAAGCAGTGCAGACGGGTGGTCCTTCTGGGGGTTGCCTTCCTGAGAGCTTAATCAATCTACCAGTAGATTTCGATGAGCTAACCAAGGTTGGCTCGATGATGGGTTCAGGTGGCATGATTGTAATGGATGAGAATACCTGCATGGTAGATGTAGCGAAGTATTTCCTCACCTTCCTGGAAGAGGAATCCTGTGGCAAGTGTCTTCCCTGTCGCGAAGGGGTAAAGAGGATGCGCCAGATTCTTA
>CAZUZX010000083.1:0-5346 GCA_964624525.1 uncultured Dehalococcoidia bacterium
ACCCCAACTACCGCATATAATAGGCTGGGAACGACACGGAGTTCGTTCCCTACAAATTGTTAACAATCTCGGGTGTAAAAGGTTGCAGGGGGAAGCAGCAATCTAGTATACTTTTTGCTTAACTAGGGTGGCGTGAGGGAATTCACCCCCACCTAGCCTCCCCGATAAGTCGAGGAGGGATTCGACTTAAATTTGGAGGGTTAAAGTATGAATTTCAGTCTGAGTGAAGAACAGGAAATGCTGCGCAAAATGGCACGCGACTTTTTTGTCAAGGAGCTTCCCAAGTCGCTGGTAAGGGAGATGGTGAAGGATGAGAAGGGTTATCCGTCAGAACTCTGGCGCAAGATGGCCGACCTAGGATGGATGGGGCTGATTTTGCCTGACAAGTATAATGGCTTAGGGATGAGCTTCCTCGACCTGGTAATCCTGCTCGAAGAAATGGGGCGGGCTTGCCTGCCTGGTCCCTTTTTCTCCACAGTAATTTTAGGCAGTTTGCCTGTCTTGAAAGCCGGGGATGAGGAACAGAAAAGGGAGATACTGCCCAAGGTAGCCAGTGGCGACCTAATCCTTACCTTAGCCCTTACTGAGCCAAGCGCTAAATATACCCCAGACGGTATTACCTTGAAGGTATCAAGAGACAAAGGGGGGTATGTGATTAATGGGATTAAGCTGTTTGTCCCTGATGCCCACGTAGCCGATAAGATGGTGGTGGTCACCAGAACCAGAAAAAGTTCCTCATCAGAAGAGGGGATTACCCTCTTTCTAGTAGATAATCACAGCCCAGGGATAAGCTGCAACAAATTAGTGACTATGGCAGGAGATAAGCAGTGCGAGGTGGTCTTTGATAAGGTGAAGGTGGGAGAGAAGAACATGCTGGGGGAGCCAAGTAAGGGGTGGGAATATATTGCCGAGTTGTTGCCTAAGGCAGCAGTAGCCAAGTGTGCCGAGATGGTGGGGATAGCACAACAAGCTTTGGAGTTAGCAGTTAGCTACAGTAAAGAGAGAGTTCAATTCGATCGCCCCATCGGCAGCTTCCAGATCCTGCAGCATTATATGGCTGATATGGCAATCTATGTAGATGGCTGCCGCTTTATCACCTACGAAGCGGCTTGGATGATGAGTCAGGGGCTTCCCTACAGTAAGCAAGCAGCAGTAGCTAAAGCTTGGGTCAGCAAGGCTTGCCTCAAGGTCACCTCATTGGCTCACCAGGTTCACGGCACTATCAGCTTTACCGATGACCATGATATGGCGCTCTACACCAAGCGCGCCAAAGAGGCAGAACTTGCCTTCGGCGATGACCATTTCCATCTCGAGACGATAGCTCAAGGGATGGGGCTGTAAGAAGGAGAACGTTTCGCCATTTCTGCCCGTCATTGCGAGCGAAGCAAAGCAAAGGGTAAATCCTCCTTCCCCTGGCGGGAGGGAGTTAGAGGGAGGGAGAAATTCACCCTCACCTGACCTCTCCCCTCAAGGGAGAGGAAAACTGAATAGGAGATTGCTTCCCCCGACAAGTCGGGGTCGCAATGACAGTAATCACTCCCTAAGAAGGAGACTTGAAAATGGATTTCAGGTTTACTGAAGAGCAAGAGAGGCTCCGACAGGAGGTGCGGGAGTTTCTGGATAGGGAGCTACCAAAGGAGTCACATGCCGGGGATAATGACTTATGGGTATCCATAAGAGGTTACTCTCCAGAGTTTTCCCGTAAGCTGGGAGAGAAGGGATGGATTGGCATAACCTGGCCGAAAGAATATGGTGGTGGAGGGCGCAGCTATCTGGACCGGCTTATTGTGTGTGAGGAGCTGTTTCGCCGCGGAGCCCCAGTTGGCGCTCACTGGCCTGCTGACCGTCAGGTAGGCCCCAGCCTGCTCGCTTTCGGTACCCAAGAGCAGAAGAGGCAGTTCCTACCCCGCCTAGCAAGGGCAGAAATATTTGTTAACATCGGGCTGAGTGAGCCTGGGGCTGGTTCTGACCTGGCTTCAGTCCAAACCAGGGCGGAAGAGAAGGAAGATTGTTTTATCGTTAATGGGCAGAAGCTGTGGCAGAGCATGGCACACAAGTGCCAGTATATATATTTACTGGCTAGAACCGATCCCAATGTGCCCAAACACAAGGGGCTGAGTGAATTCCTCGTTGAGATCAACCTTCCCGGCATTACCATCCGCCCGGTGCTTGATATGACTGGCGAGCATCATTTCAACGAGGTCTTCTTCGACAATGTGCGCATTCCTAAGGATTCCCTGATTGGAGAGAGGAATAATGGCTGGTATCAAAGCAATGCCCATCTCGATTATGAAAGGGGCGGCATTGAAAGAGCCATGACTAATTACCCCATATATATGGACATCATCAAATATGTTAAGGAAACAGGGCTCAATAAAGAGCCCTGGATTCGCCAGGAATTGGCTGAGCTGGAAGTTGAATATCAGGTGGCTCGACTGCTTTGCTATCGGGTAACCTGGATGCTGAGCCAAGGAATAAGACCCACTCTGGAAACAGCCGGAGCCAAGGTTTTCGGTATGGATCATGCCAAACGCTTAGCTAATACGGTGACCAAAATCATAGGGCTCTACGGACAGCTAATGCCAGACTCAAAGCATGCCCCACTCAAAGGAAGAGCGGCAGTAAACTTCCTCTGGTCGCCAGCCTACACATTCTCAGCAGGCACCTCAGAAATTATGAGGAATCTTATTGCTACCAGGGGATTAGGGCTACCTATAGCTAAAGGCTGACATTCAAAAAAGGGAGGATGTTTAGTAATTACAGTCTGTCATTGCGACCCCGATTCATCGGGGGAAGCAATCTCAGAGATTGTCACGCTTTCGGCTCGCAATGACAAATAAACGGTTTCAAAAAGGAATTGTTGAACCATTTATTAGTGAAGGGCAATCCAATATAATTAGGCAGGAATAAGGGGGTCTAATAATGGATTTCAAATTTACTGAAGAGCAAGAAAAACTCAGGCGGGAGGTTATCCAGTTCCTGGACGAGGAGCTACCGAAATATCCCAACTCGGGCGATAATGACGCTTTTGTATCTATTAGAGGCTATTCATTGGAGTTCTCTCGCAAGCTAGCCCAGAGAGGCTGGGTAGGTATGACTTGGCCTAAGGAATATGGCGGGGGGGGGTGTAGCTATATTGACCGCCTTGTGGTCTGCGAGGAGCTTTTCCGTCATGGAGCACCAGTTTATGCTCACTGGGGAAATGACCGCCAGGTAGGTGCCAGCCTTCTTGCCTTTGGTAGCGAAGAGCAGAAGAGAAAGTACCTGCCCCGCTTGAGGAACGTGGACTTTGTCGTCTGCATCGCTATGAGTGAGCCCGATGCTGGGTCTGATTTGGCTTCGCTGAAGACCACGGCTATAGAGCAGGAGGATTGCTTCCTGGTTAACGGACAAAAACTTTGGACTAGCATGGCACACAAATGCCAGTACATGTGGTTATTAGCCAGGACAGACCCCAGTGCTCCCAAACACAGAGGGTTAAGCGAATTTATGTTTGAAATACCCCGCCCGGGCATGACCATGCGCACTATATATGATATGTGCGGGGAAGACCACTTTAACGAAGTCTTCTTCGATAATGTGCGCATTCCCAAGGACTCCTTGGTGGGACAGAGGAACAACGGCTGGTATCAAAGTACTGCTCATTTAGATTATGAGAGGGCTGGTATTGAGAGAGCTCTGACCAACTACCCTTTATATATGCAGACCCTTGACTACGTTAAACAGACCGGGCTTAACAAAGTGCCCTGGATTCGCCAGGAATTGGCTGAGCTGGAAGTTGAATATCAGGTAGCTCGCTTAATGTGCTATCGGGTGGCCTGGCTGCTGAGCCAAGGACTCAGGTGCACCCTGGAGACAGCGGCAGCCAAAGTCTTTGGCATGGACCATGCGAAGCGTTTATCTGATTCAGTAGTCAAAATCCTGGGGCTTTATGGGCAACTAATGCCCGAGTCAGCCTATACCCTCCTTAAGGGGCGGGCGGCCATAAACTTCTTGTGGTCACCTTCCTACACCTTCTCAGCCGGCACCTCGGAGATTATGCGAAATATCATTGCGCAAAGAGGGCTGGAGCTGCCTCGGGGTTAACCATGGAGAGGGATTGTGTTTTCTGCCGTATCTTAGAGGGTAAAATATCAGCCACTATCCTTTATCAGGATGATAAGATAATAGCTCTGCGGGATATCAAGCCCCAAGCCCCCACCCACATCTTAATAATACCCAAAGAGCATATCCTCTCCTTGGCTGAACTTGGTGAGGGGCAAAAAGACCTGATAGCTCACCTGATTTATACAGCTAACGAGCTAGCTAGAAGGGAAGGGGTGGCTGAGAGGGGATATCGCCTGGTGGTAAATTGCGGGCGGGAGGGGGGACAAGAGGTACCTCACCTCCATCTCCACCTTCTCGGTGGTCGAGAACTATCCGGACTGATGGGGTAAAATGAACTTTACCCAAAAACTCCGTCAAGCGGGGCAAAAAAATAATAGCCTCGTTTGCCTGGGGCTTGACCCTGACCCGGAGTTAATGCCCCGGGTGAGCGTTCTTGAGTTCAACAAAGCCATCATTGAGGCTACCACAGACCTGGTATGTGCTTACAAACCAAATCTGGCTTTTTATGAAGCTTTAGGCATCGAAGGTCTTAGTGCCCTGCAGAAGACTATCGAGTATATACCAGAAAACATCCCGGTTATCGGCGATGCCAAACGCAGTGATGTCGGTCATACCGCCCGTGCCTATGCCAAAGCCTTATTCGAGGTCTTTGGTTTCGATGCCGTTACCGTAAACCCCTACTTAGGCTATGATTCCTTGGAACCGTTTCTTAGTTATGTCAATAAGGCGACATTTCTTCTCTGTCGCACCTCAAATGCCGGAGCGCTTGATTTCCAGGCTGTTCCCTGCTGCCAGCCAGAAGAGGCATCTCCAAAGCAACCTCTTTTTAAGCTGGTAGCCCAAAAAGCTAAGGAATGGAATAAATATGGTAACTTAGCTTTAGTGGTAGGAGCGACTTATCCCGAGGAATTAAAACAGATTAGACAGCTCTGCCCGGAGATGATTTTGCTCATACCAGGCATTGGGGCACAAGAAGGAGACTTAGTTCAAGCAGTTCACTATGGCGTAGACTCCAAGGGGGAGAAGGCAATTTTCAGTTCCTCAAGGCAGATCCTCTATGCTTCCAGAGAAGACGATTTTGCCCCGGCAGCTCGGCAAGCTACTAATGAGTTGAGAGAAAAAATTAATCTCCTTTTATCCCATTAACTGAGGCTGTTTAAATAACGTAGGGACTCCGATAAATCGGAGTCCCAATTCAAAGCGGACAGACCTAAAGGTCTGTCCCTACAAGAGAATGTG
>CAZUZX010000084.1:0-1206 GCA_964624525.1 uncultured Dehalococcoidia bacterium
ATTGAAGATGGGTTATACGGTGGCAAAGGCTCTGAGGCTCACAAGGCGGGGGTGATAGGGGATACTGTAGGTGACCCGCTTAAGGATACTGCCGGACCAGCCTTGAATCCGCTGATAAAAGTCATTAACCTGGTTTCGGTTCTGGCTGCCGCAATGATGGTACTGAAAGTGGGGGATGTCTACCAGTCGCGGGGACTTACACCGCTTACCATCGGCATAGGAGCAGCAGCAATTCTAATTATAATCGGAGCCATCTGGTTCTCTAGGAAAGAGGAGTCCTTCGGGCGAGAGTATGGCGAAGAGGAAGCCGTAAAAGCTAAAGGAGTTGCGAACCCAAACACTAAATCCCGGTAGAACTTAAAGGGGTATGCCTTAAAGGCATACCCCTTCTTAATTTATACTATTAATCGGATTTGCTCCCCTTAGACAAGAGGGGAGCAAAAGTTTAGAAAGAGATTATTATGGCTGGGTTAACTGAAAGTGACCTCATCAGATATAGCCGACAGATTTTATATCTTGGCTTCAGTGAGCAGGGGCAGAATAAGCTGAAAAATGCTCGTGTGACAGTTGCTGGATTAGGTGGCTTAGGATGTGCGGTGTCTATATATTTAGCTTGTGCTGGTATAGGGCGTATTACCATTGTTGACCGCGATTTGGTCGAGCTTTCTAACCTGAATCGCCAGATTCTATTCTGGGATGAAGATGTGGGAAAAGAGAAGGTTTTTTGTGCCGCAAGTAAGCTTACTTGGTTGAATCCCTCTGTAGAAGTCATTCCAGTCTTCGCTGAAATTACTAAAGAGAACACAAAGGATATAGTTAAAGGGGCAAATATAGTAATAGACGCGATGGATAATTTTGAAACTAGGTTTGTGTTAAATTCAGCCTGTGTCTCTGAGGGTATACCCTTTATTCATGGTGGAGTTTATGGGTTGAGTGGTGAAATTACCACCATTATCCCGGGGAAAACAGCCTGCCTGGCTTGCATCTTCCCCGAATTTCCCAAGAAAGAGGAAGTATTTCCAGTCTTTGGTGTAGCCCCAGCTTTTATAGCCAGCTTACAAGCTATGGAGGCAATCAAACTTCTTGCCGGTCTTGGCGATTTGCTCACTAACAAGATGTTGTACATCTCGGGTGAGACGATGGATTTCACCTTTGTTAATCTGGCTAAAAGACCAGATTGCCCAGTTTGTGGGCGAGTTAGCTAAG
>CAZUZX010000084.1:1306-3296 GCA_964624525.1 uncultured Dehalococcoidia bacterium
AAAAACTTGATAAAACCACAAGGTGTTATATAATATCTTCTTTGTGCCTCAAGGCTCTTTATGCTCTTACAAAAGGGGCGAAAATCTTCAAAAGGAGGGAAGGTGATTTGAATGCGCTAGGGAAACACTTACTTCTGGAATTAAAAGACTGCAATAAGGAGGTGTTAAATGACGTAGATTTTCTCCAGGATGTTCTTTTTTCTGCCGCTAAAGAGGCTGGGGCTACGGTGTTAGAGAAGTCCTTTCACCGGTTTACCCCCCAAGGGGTGAGTGGCACAGTTATTATTGCTGAATCGCATATTTTCCTCCATACTTGGCCCGAATATGGCTATGCCGCAGTAGACATCTTCACCTGCGGGGACTCGGTCAAACCGGATGTAGCCGCAAAACTATTGATCGAAAAGCTGGAGACTAAAGACCCTACCATTATAGAGATGAAGAGGGGGGTCTTCATTCCCTAGCTAGATTAGGGTTAGATAAAGATGGACGAAGACGATCCAAACAGACATATATGGTTTCGAGATTCTATCAATCCTAACTTTGTGCAACTGTACGCTGTTAGGGAGGTCATTTATTCGGGAAAAACAAAGTTCCAAGCGGTGGATATTATCCACACCAATAACTTTGGGAAATGCTTAGTTTTAGACGGGAAAATCCAGTCCAGCGAGAAGGATGAGTTTATCTATCACGAGGCTTTAGTTCATCCGGCGATGATTACTCATCCCCACCCCCGAACAGTGTTTATCGCCGGTGGTGGTGAAGGAGCTACACTGCGAGAAGTATTGGCACACCGCTCGGTAGAAAAGGTAGTAATGGTTGATATTGACCAAGAGGCAGTAGATATTTGTCAACACTTTCTTCCTTCCCTGCACCAGGGTTCCTTTCAGGATAACCGAGTGCAGGTTCTTCATCTCGACGCGAGGGAGTATTTATCTAATTCTGGGAAGCAATTTGATATTATTATAATTGATTTGACAGACCCTATAGAGGGAGGTCCTTCTTATCGGTTATATACACAACAATTTTATCGTCTCACTCGAGAGCGTTTAGCTCCTGAGGGTATTCTTTCTGTCCAAGCTGGCAGTTGTAATTGGGGAGAGTCAACTATTTTTGTCGCTATTAATAACACCTTACACTCCGTCTTTCCACTGGTTTTCCCCTATCAAACCCATGTTCCCTCTTTTGGAGGGCTATGGGGTTTTGTTCTTGCCTCTCAGCAACTTAATCCTCTTTCTCAATCTGTGGAGGAAGTGGATAAGCAAATCTCCGCCAGGGTGTCGAGAAATCTTAAGTTCTATGATGGACTCACTCATCAGGGCATGTTCTGTTTGCCCAGATACCTTCGGCAGGAGATAAGCCAAGGAAAGAGCATCGTCACTGACGAAAAACCCTTATTCCTTTGTTAAGCTCTTCGAAACGACCCTCCTTCATTAACTAAATCTCTTTATCTTAAAGTGCTTGATAAGTTCTCCCATAATGTTTATAGTGTTGTCTCAGAAATCTTGACTAAGGAAGCAGGGCGAATGTTAAAGGTAAGCTGTGAGGTGAAGAGGAGACGGCAGAAGCCCCAAATAGCTAACGATATCACTGAGCTAATTGGGAACACCCCCCTGGTTAAATTGAATCGGGTGACCCAAGGGCTAAAGGCAAAGGTAGTGGCAAAGCTTGAGTTCTATAATCCCTTATCCAGCGTGAAGGACAGGATTGGTGTTTCTATGATTGAGGTGGCGGAAGAAGCAGGATTGATTAAAGAGGATACCGTGATTATTGAGCCTACCAGTGGTAATACTGGCATTGCTCTCGCCTTTGTTTGTGCCGCTAAAGGTTATAAACTTATCCTCACTATGCCTGATACTATGTCTATGGAGCGAAGGCAGCTCCTAGCTGCCTTCGGTGCTGATTTAGTGTTAACCCCAGGGGTGGAGGGGATGCCAGGAGCGGTGCGAAGGGCAGAGGAACTGGTAGCTGAAAACCCAAATTATTTTATGCC
>CAZUZX010000084.1:3396-5094 GCA_964624525.1 uncultured Dehalococcoidia bacterium
CACCAAATTCAAGGTATCGGAGCTGGCTTTGTGCCCCAAGTCCTCAGAATGGATTTAGTTGACGAGGTCATTCCAGTTACCGATGAAGATGCGAAAATAATGACACGGAGATTAGCTAGGGAGGAAGGAATACTAGCTGGCATATCATCTGGAGCAGCCACCTGGGCAGCTTTAGAAGTAGCCAGAAGAGTGGAAAGTGAGGGTAAACTTATTGTAGTGATTTTACCTGATACTGGCGAACGCTATTTAACCGCCGCACTTTTCTAGGAGAAGTTCAAGAGATGGATGAAGTGACTATATCCAGAGCCGTAACAGAAACCTTTTTGAAAGAGTTCCTGGAGGCAATGGAAGTAGATGTGGCTATCGCTGGAGCGGGACCGTCGGGTCTGACAGCAGCTTACTACTTAGCCAGTGGCGGGGTGAGGACAGCAGTATTTGAGAGGCAACTTCGTATCGGCGGTGGTATGCCTGGCGGAGGAATGATGTTTAATCAAATTGTGGTGCAGGAGGAGGGAAAGAGGATACTGGATCATTTTGGAGTAAGAACGAAGGAGTATGAAAGGGGCTACTATGTAGCTAATGCCTTGGAGACTATTTCCACCCTCTGCTCTAAAGCAATAATAGCCGGGGCTAGGGTATTTAACTTAATAAGCGTTGAGGATGTGATGGTCCGGGAAGGTAATCGGATAACTGGCTTGGTGCTAAATTGGAGTGCTGTCCCTTGGGCAAAACTTCATGTAGATCCCTTAGCCGTAAAGTCAAAGCTAGTCATAGATGCCACCGGGCATGAAAGCGAAATCTGTCATATTGTGGTGAGGAAAATAGGGGCAAACTTAAGGACAGCCACAGGAGAGGTAGTTGGGGAAAAGCCGATGTGGGCGGAGAAGGGGGAAAATGAGATAGTGGAGAACACCAGAGAGGTTTACCCTGGTTTAATTGTGGCTGGTATGGCTGCAAATGCTGTCTTTGGCTCTCCGAGGATGGGTCCTATCTTCGGAGGGATGCTTTTGTCGGGGAAGAAGGCAGCCGAATTAGCTCACGATATTTTATTAAGGGAAAAATGAGGATGTTTAGGTTGCTGAAAGAAGATGTTGATACCGTTTTTGACCGGGATCCAGCGGCAAGAAGCTGGCTGGAGGTTCTACTCTGCTATCCTGGCTTGCATGCTCTTTGGCTGCATCGTATAGCTCATTTCCTATGGCGATATAAGCTCCGCCTTTTGGCTCGTTTCCTTTCCCACTTTAGTCGTTTCCTTACCGGGGTAGAAATCCATCCCGGTGCCAAGATTGGGAGGAGGTTCTTTCTCGATCACGGGATGGGGGTAGTTATTGGTGAAACATCGGAGATTGGGGATGACGTGCTAATGTATCAGGGTGTAGTTCTAGGGGGAACAAGCTTGGAGAAGAAGAAACGCCACCCCACGATTGAAAACAATGTCGTTATTGGTGCGGCAGCCATTTTACTCGGACCTATCACTATTGGAGAAGGTGCCCGAATCGGGGCTAATTCTGTGGTGGTGAATTCGGTGCCTTCTGGAGCTACTGTAGTCGGAGTACCAGGGCGGACAGTGGAAGTAGGACGAAAGCCAGTAATTGACCTAGAGCACGGCAAATTGCCTGACCCGCTTAATAATGTAATCAAAAGCATCTTAGAGGAGCAGAGTAAATTAGAAGGGCGCATAAGGCAATTAGAGACATC
>CAZUZX010000085.1:0-5079 GCA_964624525.1 uncultured Dehalococcoidia bacterium
TCGCAATGACAAAGAGAAGTTGGTCGATAACCCCTTCCTTCCCTATATTGACGTCGTAATTTCTCTACGGATATACTTTGCCTTGATGAAAGCGGTGATTTTAGCAGCCGGCGAAGGGAGGAGAATGCGTCCCCTCACCGATACCAGACCGAAGGTGATGCTTCCTCTGGTAAATAGACCGGTAATAGAACATTTGCTGATGGAAATTAAGGAGGCAGGAATTAAGGAATTTGTCTTTGTGGTCGGCTACAGCGCTGACACCGTGCGTGATTATTTTGGGGGTGGGGAGAGATGGGGGGTAAATATAGAGTATGTCAACCAAAGAAAGCAACTGGGCAGTGCCCATGCTGCCAAGCTTACCGAAGGGTTAGCCGGGGCAAAATTCCTGCTGGCTAATGGCGATATACTGGTTCAGGCAAAAGACTTAAGAAGGCTGATAGCCAGAGATAGTATTACCTTAAGCGTAATTCAAGTAGCAGAGACGGAAAGTTTGGGAGTAGTAGAAACGAAAGGAAAGAAAGTAGTCCATATCCATGAAAAGGTAGAAAAACCACCTTCTAATTTAGCTAATGCTGGGGTGTATTTGCTTACCTCAGATATATTTCAGGCTATAGCTATCACCCCAGAGTCCCCCCGTGGGGAATACGAGATAGTTGATTCCTTGCAGTTACTAATTGATAGCGGGCATTCGATTGCCTATCAGGAAATTGACTACTGGCTTCACTTGGATTACCCTTGGAACTTACTGGAAGCAAATGAATCTCTGATAAAAGAGAGCCAGCTACAAAACTCTGGAATAGTCGAAGAAAATGTGATCATCAAGGGTCCAGTCTCTATAGGCAGGGGCACCGTGGTCAAGGCAAACTCTTACCTCTTAGGTCCAGCAGCAATCGGGGAGAGTTGCGAGATAGGTCCTAACTGCTATATTCGACCTTACACTGCCATTGGCGATAACTGTCATATCGGTAGCGCGGTGGAGATTAAAAATTCTATAATTATGAAGGATACCAATATTCCCCATCATAACTATGTGGGAGACAGTATCATCGGTGAGGGGTGTAATCTTGGCGCCGGTACTAAGATAGCTAACCTGAGACTGGATAAAAAAGATATTGAGGCAGGGGGCATTAATACTAAGAGGCGCAAGCTAGGGGCGATCGTGGGGGATGGGGTTCAAACTGGTATCAATGTCTCTATTGATGTTGGTAGCCTTATTGGAAGTTATACCTTTATCGGTCCAGGAGCAACGGTCAAAGGAGCAATACTACCCAATTCGAGGATATTTTAAGAGGGTGTCTATTTGTCATTGCGAGGGGCATTAGCCCCGAAGCAATCTCAGAGATTGCCACGCCTTCGGCTCGCAATGACAGAAGGGAGTTGTTGTTTTAACCAAGGTTGTTTATTAACAATCCTCCCCTGGCGGGAGGGAGTTTTACACCCCACAAAATCGAGGATTTTGTGGGGACCCCGGGTTCCCTGCCAAATCAAAGATTTGGCAGGGTGAAAGAGGGAGGGGGGATTCACCCTCACCTAACCTCTCCCTTCGAGGGAGAGGAATCTAGGAGGTAGGGTAGAAGGTTGCTAAGCGACCTCTTTTGACTGAGGCATCCAGGAAATAAGAATAAAAACAAAGAAGACGGAATCAGTAGGAATCATCAAGTTATGGCGGAGAAAATAAGACAGGCGGTAATACTAGCTGCTGGTGAGGGGCAAAGGCTGAGACCCTTTACCGCCCTAAAGCCAAAGGTAATGATTCGGGTAGCTCATAAGCCGATACTGCAATATGTGGTTGAAGCACTAGCCAGAAATGGTATATTTGACATAACAATAATAGTAGGCTATCGAAAAGAACAGGTGATGGATTTTTTTGGTGCCGGAGAGCAATTTGGGGTGAGAATTAACTACCTCAGGCAGGAGCAACAATTGGGCACCGCCCATGCTCTAAAGCAAGCCAAGGAGTTGGCTGAAGAGAGCTTCTTGGTTTTGTCTGGGGATAATATCATTGAACCGGATACCATTACTCAAATTGTCGGGGCAAAGACCAATGCCATATTAATAAAAGACCAGGAAGATGTGTCTAAATACGGGGTGGTGGAGGTGAGAGGGGGGAGAGTTACCGATATCGTAGAAAAGCCGAAAGAAGCAGGTAGCCATCTGGTTAACACCGGGATTTATGCCTTCACCAGGGAGATATTTAGATTTATTGAACAAGAGGTTGATCTCCCTGCTGTTCTAAAGGACATGATTACTCAAGGCTATGACATAATCGCCCCGAAAGCACAGGGCACCTGGCTGGATGCAGTATTCCCGTGGGATATTTTGAGATTGAACGATATCGCCCTTCAGCGGATGACTCCTAGCCTAGGTGGCACTATTGAGAAAGGTGTGACTATAAAGGGTTTGGTCTCTGTGGGGAGGGGCACCATCATCAGAGCAAATTCGTATATCGTTGGTCCGGTAATTATTGGTGAGAGTTGCGAAATAGGTCCTAGTGTTTGTGTGCTACCTTCTACCAGCATTGGTGATAACGTGGTTATCTCCCCCTTTACCCAGATCAAGAATACTGTGATCAACAATAATGTTGAGATTGGAGCCAGCTCGATAATTGAAGATTCGGTTATTGATCAAGGCTCTATCTTTAAGGGACATTTTACCACTCTTAGTGGTGAAGCAGAGGTGGAGATCGAAGGCGAATATCACCGCCCTCTCTGTGGTGCCATGATAGGGGAATACTGCCATATTGAAGACAGCGTAGTAACCTACCCCGGGGTGATACTGGGTAATCATTGCCGGGTAAAGGCAATGAAGCAACTTCAAGGGAAAATACCAGAGGGAAGCCTGGTGATGTGAAGGTGTTTAGTTGTCATTGCGAGGAGCAGTAGCGACGAAGCAAACCCGCCGAGTTTCTCATCTGAGATCCCTCGCATACGCTCGGGACAAGGATTGCTTCGCGGAGCCTGTCCTGAGTGAGATCCTGCCCCTTCACTTCGTTCAGGGTCAGAATGACAGGAAGCGAAGGGCTCGCAATGACAGTTGGAGTTGCTAAACGGTCTGGTGATGTAACTATGTGCGGCATTATCGGCTATGTGGGGGAGAGGGAAGCGCAGCCTATCCTGATTAACTCATTAAAGCGGCTGGAATATCGGGGGTATGACTCTTGTGGTGTTGCTGTCATGGACAAGGCAATCCAGGTATGTAAAGAAGCTGGGAAGATTGAGCAGTTAATAGAAATATTGCCTCAGAATAGCGGCAAAATAGGTATTGGACATACCCGATGGGCAACTCATGGCAAGCCCTCTTCTCTAAACGCTCATCCTCACACTGACTGCAGTGGTAGTATCGCTGTAGTGCATAATGGGGTGATTGTCAACTTCCAACGGCTGAGGGAGAAACTTACTAAAGAGGGACATCGCTTTCGCTCTGAAACAGATAGT
Organism: uncultured Dehalococcoidia bacterium; assembly: GCA_964624525.1. Classification (GTDB taxonomy): domain Bacteria; phylum Chloroflexota; class Dehalococcoidia; order UBA2247; family RBG-13-53-26; genus CAZUZX01. The sequence goes on from CAZUZX010000085.1 coordinate 3,435, forward strand.
GAGGTGATACCCCATTTAATTGAGAAGTACTTCCAGGGAGACCTGAAAGAGGCAGTAGCCAGAGCCCTCCTCGATTTGGAGGGCTCATATGCTTTTATTGCGCTTCATGTCGGCAGTAATGTCCTCATAGCCGCCCGGAATGAGAGTCCATTGGTCATCGGTTTGGGAACGAGGGAGAATTTTGCTGCCTCGGATGTGCCGGCAGTGTTGGACTATACCAGCAGGGTGGTCTATCTGGAAGATGGAGACATCAGCCTTATCGGAGCTGACGGGGTAACTATTTTTAATAGAGCAGGGAAGGTGGAGAGGAGGGGAGAGCAAAGAATCTCTTGGAGTGTAGAGGAGGCACGAAAGGGTGGCTACGAGCACTTTATGCTTAAGGAAATTCACGAGCAACCTAAAGTGATACGTGACTGCCTCAAAGAACATCTCTCCGTGGTAGAACCAGTGGTTGACCAAGGCATAGTCCCAATAGTCCAAAAGGGGGGATGGGAAAACATCCTTATATTAGCCTGTGGAACCTCCTATCATGCCGCTTTAGCGGGCGAATACATCATAGAGAAGCTAGCCCAAATCCCGGTAGAAGTGAAGCTAGCCTCAGAATTCAATTACGGGGAGATGCCGCTGAGCAAAACATGGGTTATCGGCATTACTCAGTCCGGAGAGACGGCTGACACCCTAAAAGCCCTGAGGGGAGGAAAGCGTCTGGGTTGTCAGACCCTGGCTATCACCAATGTAGTGGGAAGCAGCGTCACTCGAATTGCCGATCAAACCTACTACATTAGAGCTGGACCGGAGATTAGTGTGGCGGCGACTAAAAGTTTTGTCGCTCAACTTATCGCCCTATATTTATTAGCCTTATCGGCAGCCACAGTGGATATAATGACTCGGGAAAGCTTGGTTCAGGAGCTGAGATTATTACCCAACAAAGTTCAGCAGATACTGGATAAAGAGGAGCAGATAGCCCAGTGGGGGAAACACCTGTCAGGTTATCAGAGTGTATTCTTTGTTGCCCGAGGCATCAGCCTTCCCATAGCTCTTGAAGGCGCACTGAAGATGAAGGAAGTCGCTTATATTCATGCTGAAGGCTATTCCGCCGGGGAATTAAAGCACGGTCCTTTTGCTTTACTCACCCCTGATACCCCCGTCATTGCCATCGCTCCCCGGGATAACAGCTATGAGGCATTGCTTACCAATATAAAGGAGATAGGGGCTCGAGAAACACCAGTAATTTGTTTAGCTGAGGAAGATGATGACGAGATTGAGAAGTATGTCAGCGGTGTTCTTCGGCTTCCCAGGGTTTCCCCTATCCTATCCCCCGTAGTTAACACTGTAGCTCTACAGCTTCTGGCTTACTATGTGGCTAAAGAAAGGGGTTGTCCGATAGACAGACCGCGAAACTTGGCTAAGAGCGTTACGGTGGAATAGATGAGCGGGCTTATTTGAGATTGTGGAGCAACTCCCTTCCGTCATTGCGAGCCAAAGGCGTGGCAATCCTTGTCCCGAGCGTATGCGAGGGGTCTCAGATGAGAGAAACTCGGCGGGTTTGCTTCGTCGCTACTGCTCCTCGCAATGACAACTAAACATCCCCTTATTTTGAACTTCAACCGTTGACGGAATATATGGCCTGCCGCATAATATTGTT
>CAZUZX010000086.1:0-5040 GCA_964624525.1 uncultured Dehalococcoidia bacterium
GCGTCTCTGAAATACAGCGAGCCATTATTGCGAAACACTTACTACAAGGTTTTTGGGTGTAGGGACAGACCTTCAGGTCTGTCCCGTTCGTGATTTCGGACTCCGATTTATCGGAGTCTCTACTTGGTAGGATAGAGGTCTCAACAAGTCTAGGGTCATAAATTTGAAATAGGGTAGGGGCTCTGTCCCCTACCAAGCGGGGCGGGTGACGGAGCACCCGCCTATGAAAAGGGCGGTAAGTGAGCGATGGGTCATAATTTTAAGGCAATCAAATCTTGTCCTGAAACTGAAGCCCGCGCTGGAGTACTCTCCATGCCCCGTGGCATAGTGTCTACTCCACTATTCCTGCCGGTGGGTAGCCAAGGCACAGTTAAGACCTTAACTCCGGAGGAGCTTAAAGCTATTGGGGTAACCATGGTCTTAGGTAACACCTATCACCTCTACCTCAGACCAGGTATAGAGGTTATTGAAAGGCTGGGTGGATTACACCGATTTATGTCCTGGGATAAACCTATCCTGACCGATAGCGGTGGCTATCAGATATTTAGCTTGGCATCCCTCCGCCAAGTTAGCGAGGAGGGAGTTAGATTCAGATCACATATAGATGGCAGTGAGCACCTCTTCACCCCGGAGCGGGTAATTCAACTTCAGGAAAAGTTGGGGGGCGATATCGTTATGCCCCTGGATGAGTGTCCTCCTTACAGCCACAATTTGGAGGTAGTTCGGGAAGCTATGGAAAGGACACATCGCTGGGCAGAAAGGTCCAAGCAAAGCCATCAGCACCAGGGTCAAGACCTCTATGGGATTGTGCAAGGAGGGGTCTTTCCCGAATTGCGCCAAGAGTCAGCTCATTTTCTAACCTCACTGGGTTTTCCTGGCTATGCTATTGGTGGGTTAAGTTTAGGGGAACCAAAGGAAATGACCCTGGCTATATTAGAAGAAACAATAGCCTATCTTCCCAAAGACAAGCCCCGCTACCTCATGGGGGTGGGTTCACCCGAAGATATTTTTGAGGGTGTGTCTAGAGGGGTTGACATCTTCGATAGTGCTCTCCCCACCCGCACCGCTCGCAACGGAGCTTTATTTACGGCGCAAGGCAGGCAGGATATACAGAATGCTCGCTACAGGGACTTGGATGAATCTATTGACCCTGAGTGCGATTGCTATACCTGCCGCACCTTCTCCGCCGCTTATCTGCATCATCTCTTTAAGAGCAAAGAACTGCTCGCTTACCGACTAGCTACTATCCACAATCTACGCTTTATCCTCAAGTTGATGGAGCAAATAAGGCAGGCTATTTTGGCTGATAGTTTTATTGCTTTTAAGAAGGCTTTTCTGGCAAATTATCAGACAACGGATGAAGAGAGAAGGTTAACTCAGAAACAGGAGTGGTTCACTCAGCGCTTCGACCGGAATTTAAAGGAACAGAAGGATTAAGTATAAGACTTTTAATCAGGGTGTCGCCGATTCGAATCCTGCACGGCTCCCCGAGCTAACGGCGCAGAGCGCGCTGCTGTGTGACAGACTCAGGATTCGGCTGGTAGGAGCACTCATGTATCGCCGGAAAGCTCAGTCGCGTTCATAGGCTACGCCCTACCGCAATATGTCAAACGCTGATGGAAAGTCGCTGTCAAAGGTCTTCTTGTGGCATTGCCAGCAGATGATTCGCCCGTAGAGTGGAATATCGGGAGAGATTACGCCACGAAATGTCTTATTCATTCTCGACCTCGGAGGGTGATGATGCAGTTCCCAAGCTTCCTGTCCTTCGCGTCCACGATTCTCCCACACGAGGCGCTTCCCGCACCACTGACAGCGCTCCTCAGCCACGTCGAAGAACAACCATTGCACCACTTCATCATCAGCTAAGCCGGACATTCTTTCTGCCCTCCCTCTTGATCACCTCTTTGTATTCTCCCAAATCGACACGCCACTTGTGTTGTGACCGCTTCTGCCATTGATCAAACGCCATCTCCCGATGCCTTTCAAAGGTGTGCTTATCACAATTATTAACCCTGCAGAAATGCTCGACGATCTTTTCGTAATCAAGTTCTCCTTTTGAAGCTAATATTCCAGCCAGACCTATATGCTTTACGTGGTGGCATAGGTCGCAAAGGGCAATAAAACCAGCCAGTTCTTGAATATGCTTTCTATCATCATACTCCCAGATTTCATGGCAGTTTAACCTTCCCTCTGCACCGCAGATCGCACATTTATGCCCATAATCGGCATAAACCTTTTTCCTGATGGTATCCCAACTCTTCTCGGTCATGTGTTTCCTGAGGTTCTCATACCACGATGTCGAAGGAACTAATTCTATCCTTAGTTTAAGCTCTTCTCCCTTGGCTACCACGTACTTTCCTCCTCTCTCACGCTTTCCGCCGTTAGCCCGGTAAAATTAAAGCTCCCCACGCAGGATTCGAACTTTATTTGTTTTGTAGCCAGTTTTTCCTTACTACCCAAGCTCCACAGTGATTTCCGTGCCTGGGGCTACCTGCTTCAATACCTTGGGATCGCCAATTATTCTCCCAAAGATAGTAACTGGGCTTGCCGCTCGGATCTCCTTCCCTTGGCTTGCCGGGGTGGGTCCGAAGAAGATGCAAAAGGAGTTGCCTTCTGGCCAGTAACCTAAATCCCCCGGTTCAACAAGCTCTTTCCCGTCCTCGAGTTCGAGCTCAAGCGGGATGGGGAAATATATCTCCTCACCCCAAATATTAGCCTTCCCCCTCAGAGGTAATGCTTCTAAAATAGCTTGAGCTGTCTTGGTATCGCTTAATTCAGCATGAACCTCGACGGTACCGGCTCTAATCCGAATCTTCGGCATTCAATTACCCTGAAATTGTTACTGTGAGAGTGCTGAAAATGTTCTCCCTGTCATTGCGAGCTGCCACCCTGAGCCTGTCGAAGGGGAAGCGAAGCAATCCCCTTTTTTGAGATTGCTTCGTCGCTAGCGCTCCTCGCAAAGACACTGCGTTTTTCAGCGGTCTCTACTGTATATGGGAAGTCTTCTAGAATCTTACCTTGCTTCATTAGGATTCCTCTCCAGCTAATATGTGGAGAATCCTGGGATAGATGTATTCGGCAATATCACGTCTGGCTCCTCCCCCAGTCATGACCAAGTACTTTCCTTGGCAGACTTCATCAGCGCATCCCTTTATTAGCTTGGCAAGCTGGATGTAGAAATCTTTACTCAGCCCCAAATCTCCATAGTCTCCTTCAGCCGTATCGTGACCGAAGTGGTGGATTATCATATCCGGCTTGAATTCTCTCACTCTAGGGATGAAGTTTTCCTTTATTTTCTTCAGATAGTCCGCATCGCTTTCCCTCCAGCCCACCTCAACATCTACCTTGGTTCCACCGTCTTCGACATGGTTATAATGGCAGAAGCAGACATGAAGGACGTCTTTGTCACCTAGATGCATCGCTCTGGCTCCATCCCCATGGTGGGCATCAGTATCTAGAATGGCAAATCGCCCCGCATTGAACTTCTCCCTTAGGTTTACAATAGCGGCGCCGACCCCAGATATAGCGCAGCCTCCCCAGGCGGAGTCGCGGCTGGCATGGTGGCAACTGCCAAGGAAAACCATCCCGTTGTTTATTTCGCCGATCCATATTTTCTCAATGGCTTGGACACAGCCGTCGCCAGCATATATGGCAGCCTGGTAATTTTCGTATCTTTTCACTACCTCAAGCATCCTTTTAGTGTGAACTTTAAGCAGAAGTTCCTCAGATATTGGCTTAAGTGGGTAGAAAATGAATCCCTCTTTCCCCTCGAACTCCTTAAGAATTTGAGGAAAATTGCGGTACTTATCACCAATAATGGACCAGGTTCTTTGAGCAAAAATAGGGTGGAAGAAAATTCCCGTTTTCATTTCTTTAAGCAAAGCACCTCCAGTAAGCTTTGAGGTTTTCTTTAACCTCCGCTACCACTGCCTTGGTCTCTTCAAGCTCATAATCAGTCCGGAGAGAGAACAAAAAAGGCTCTTCAAGCTCAATATTAATCTTAGCCACTCCACAGACTAAGGAAAGCCAACCATAGGGCAAAACCCTGGGGTTATACCCACTCCCAGGAAGATCAACCACCTTCCCATGGCATACTTTGTCGGCTGTCTCCCTCACCTTTCTCCCAATCATTCTCAAGCCATTAAGAGTAAGCCCCAAATTAGTCAGTTCATCGGCGAAATGGGGGTCGGAACCTCCATTCCTGATAATTATCTCGGGATTAAATCCCTCAGCTAGTGGGGTAAATATCTCATCCAAGACATATTCATAAGCTTTGTCGGAAGCCCCGGGAGGAAGGGGTACATTTACGGTATAGCCTTTGCCATTTCCATCTCCAATTTCATAGGAGAAGCCTGTTCCGGGATAGAGGGTTCGTGGGTCTTGGTGAAGGTCAATGAAAAGCACCCTCGGGTCTTGGTAGAAGATTTCACTGGTCCCGTCCCCGGCATGAGCATCGGTATCCAGAATAAGGATTCTCTCCAAACCATATTTCTGCATTAGATTTTTAGTACATATAGCTACGTCATTATAAATGCAAAATCCTGCTCCATAATTTCTTCGGGCGTGATGCATTCCTCCCCCTACCCCGATGGCGCAAGTAAATTTCCCCTCCCAGACAAGCTCTCCGGCGGTTAGAGAAGACCCGGCAATAAGTCTAGCCGCCCTGCCTATTCCGGGCTGGAGAGGAGTATCTGGGCTGAGAAACCTGGAGCTGGGGAGCCAAATTCTGGAGGCACTTTCTAAAAAGTCTATATAACCTTTATCATGAACAAGGAGAATTTCCTCATCGCTGGCATACCTTGGCTCGACTACCTCAAAATCGCTAACCTTTTCTTTAAGTAACCTCATGAAATTGTCATACCTGTCGCCTCTGAAGGGGTGCCCCGGACCAAAATCATAGTTCTTCATTTGCGGGCTATATACTATGGCAAGGCTCATCTTTTTCCGCAGCAACTCAGTTTGAAAAACTTCGGAAGTAATAATGCCAAACAACCTCCAGTAGGTCAAGGAGCTATATTTGGAGTTGTTTAGTTGTCATTG
>CAZUZX010000087.1:0-5015 GCA_964624525.1 uncultured Dehalococcoidia bacterium
ACCCCTATTCCGCACAATGGTTGTCGTCCTCCAAAGAGAAGGAGGGTGTAAGAGCAGTGGCTCGATATACTGGTCCTATTTGTCGATTATGCCGTCGTGTGGACGAAAAGCTGATGCTCAAGGGGGAGAGATGTGCTACCCCTAAGTGCTGTATGGAGAAGCGAACGACACCCCGGGGACAGCCACCTGCTCGCCGCCGTAAAATCTCTGATTATGAGCTGCGACTTCGAGAAAAGCAAAAAGCGAAATATACCTATGGGGTATTGGAGAAGCAGTTCCGCCGAATCTTTGCTAAGGCGGAGAAAGCCCCTGGCATGACTACTGAGAATTTAGTGCAGTTACTGGAAAGACGATTAGATAATGTAGCCTATCGCCTAGGTTTCGCTGACTCTCGAAATCAGGCTCGACAGCTAGTGCGGCATGGGCATATCTCAGTTAATGGGCGTAAAGTCGATATTCCCTCCTGTTTGGTCAAACCGGGTGATGTTATTGCTTGGAGGGATAGGAGTTCTAAAACAGAGCTCTATAAAAAGGTTAGCCAAGACGTCGAAGGTAAAGTCATTCCTGGCTGGCTAAGTTTAGATAAACAAAATCTTTCTGGGCGAGTATTGACCCTTCCCACCCTTAGTGAAATCGGTGCTAAGTTCGATAGTAAAATGATTGTGGAATATTATTCCCGATAGCCCTGGAAAGGAGGCGATACTTTTTGTCCCACCTAGTGACGCCAAAAATAGAGTGCGTGGAAAGCAAAGATAGATTCGGGCGTTTTATTACTGAACCTTTAGAAAGAGGCTTTGGCATTACCTTGGCTAATGCTTTAAGGCGTGTTCTCCTCAATTCCCTCTTGGGAGCAGCGGTAACTTGGGTTAAGATTGAAGGTATACAGCACGAGTTTTCTACTATTCCTCACGTAAAAGAGGATGTTACTGAATTCCTGCTAAACATTAAGGCTCTGCGATTACGTCCGGTGACCAAACAGCCAGGTAAGCTATTCCTTGAAGCGGAGGGTGAAAAGCGTGTTTATGCTAGTGACATCAAACCCTCAGCAGATTTTGAGATTGCCAACCCTGAGCTTTATTTAGCTACTTTGGATTCGGCTGAGGCGAGGCTTTATGTTGAGTTCAATGTGATGCTGGGGAAAGGTTATGTACCAGCCACGCATGATAATGAACTACCTATCGGGGTAATTCCTGTGGATGCCATCTTTACCCCAGTGCATAAGGTTAATTATACTACTGAACCTATACGTGCCGGTCAGCATGCTGGTTATGAGAAGCTTACCTTCGATGTTTGGACTGACGGCACTATTTCAGCAGCAGAGGCAGTTAACCAAGGTGCCCAGATATTGATGGAGCAATTCTCCCCCTTCGCCTCTCTTGCCTTAGCTCCAGCTAAGGTACTTGAGGAACGTCCTACTGCCCTGGCTATTTCAGCTGAACAATATGAGCTGCCTCTGGAACGACTTGGGCTTCCCCCTCGTGTCTTTAATTTATTAAGGAAAAACAAGATTAGTAAAGTTGGTAAATTGGTGGAAAAGAGTGAGCGTGAGCTTCTCTCGTTGGAGAAATTAGGACCGAGATCTGTGGAAGAGATACAGCAGTGTCTTAAGGCAATAGGCTTGGCTTTAAGGGCGGACGAATAACCATGAGACATAGAGTAGCGGGACGAAAACTTTCTAGACCTACAGGGCATAGAATGGCAATATACTACAATTTGAGTACTGAACTCCTGAAATTTGGAAAGATTACCACTACCGAAGCTAAGGCAAAAGAGGTTCGAAGTATAACGGAGAAGATAATTACTTTGGGGAAAGTGGGTAGCCTTAATGCTCGACGGCAAGCATTAGCTATGATAAAGGATAAAAAGGTGGTGCACAAGGTATTCAGTGAACTTGCCACAAGATATGCTAATCGTAATGGTGGATATACTCGTATCCTTAAGTTGGGACATCGTTTGGGTGATGGAGCATCTATGGCACAGATCGAGCTAGTAGAATAGAGCCATTGGTGGGAGAAGAAGGAAATTCTTGATTCGGAAGCAGTTACTAGAGTGGTGTTGATTATGGAATATGATGGCACGAGATACCATGGTTCCCAATGGCAAGCTAGTGAGCCCACTATCCAAGGTGAAGTAGAGCGTGCCTTATATAAACTTACCGCGGAGAGAATTCGCATTACTGCCTCTAGCCGCACTGATGCTGGAGTTCATGCTAAAGGACAGGTCATAAGCTTCATGAGCAAGTCTTCTTTCTCCTTGCAGACTTGGGTTAAAGCATTAAATTTCTATCTCCCCCTTGATATTGTTGTCAAAGCTGCCTATAGGGTGAATCAAGCTTTTAATGTTAGGCGTGATGCTCTTAGCCGGGAATATCGCTATTGTATCTTAAACAGATTTACACGCTCACCTTTAACACAAAGGTTTACTTACTTTGTTCCTCAGCCACTTGATATCGATGCTATGAATTACGCCTGCCAGGTTCTTATCGGGGAGCATGATTTCGCTCCCTTTTCCCCATTGATAAGTGGTCGAGCAGTGCGCCGGGTTCATAAGGCTGAGGTCAGTAAGAGGGGTGATTTGGTAAATTTTGATATGGTAGCCAACTCCTTTCTGCCACATCAGGTGCGTAATACCATTGGCGGCTTAATCAAAGTTGGTTTGGGCAAGATGAGTGTAGAAACCTTTTGGGAACTGGCTAGATCAGGGCGAGCCGGGCTCATAGGACCAACTGCTCCTGCCTGTGGTTTATGTTTAATGAAAGTCAACTATGCTAATTTTCTACCCGGTGAGGTGAAGGAATGAAGACCTACACGCCAAGGGCTTCAGATATCGAACGCCGCTGGCATGTTATTGATGCATCAGGAAAAACCCTTGGTCGAATAGCTACGGAGATAGCTCAACTTCTCCGAGGGAAGAGTAAGCCAATATATTCTCCCCATCTCGATACCGGAGATTTTGTGGTGGTAATAAATGCCGCTAAAGTTCAGGTGACCGGCAAGAAAGCAGAGGGAAAGATTTACTATCGACACTCTGGGTATCCGGGAGGGTTAAAAAGTGTTACCTTTGCCAAGATGTTGGCTACCCACCCAGAACGCCTCATTGAGCACGCTGTAAAGGGGATGCTTCCTCACAATCGCCAAGGACGAGCTATGGCAAGAAGACTTAAGGTCTATGCTGGAGATACACATCCTCATCAAGCTCAAGTTAGGAAACTTGAGGAAGGAGCAAGGTGACTAGTCAAGCCTATTTTTATGGAACAGGAAGAAGAAAAACTGCTGTGGCTAGGGTGAGGTTATTACCTGGCAGTGGCGCTATTGCTATTAATGACAAACCTCTAGAAGAAGTATTCCCTCAACTTGCCATTCAGGCTGTAATACGCGAGCCACTGCGGGTCACTGATACCGCGGACAAATTCAATGTCATAGCGAAGGTAGAAGGAGGAGGAATCTCAGGGCAAGCTGGAGCCGTTCGGCATGGTATCGCTCGTGCCTTGGTGAAGGCTAATGAGACACTGAAGCCCCTGTTACGTCATTACGGATTACTCACTAGGGATCCCAGGGCGAAGGAACGCAAGAAATACGGACTAAAGCGGGCTCGCAAAGCACCACAATATACCAAGAGATAAAGCTGACATAATCACTGAGGAGAGTCGAGCTCCTTCTTTATCCAATTATAAAGCTTAGTAATACCCTTTTCCTTACTCGTCTGTGGGCTCCAGCCAAAATCCCCTTTTGCTCTCGAGGTATTGCTTATGTACACCTTTTGATCTGCTCTCCTCCAGGAATCGAAGGTTATTTTAGGCGATTTTATCCCTAGCTTTCTCTCCATTAAGTCTAGTAGCTCCAGAACCGAGATTGAATTCTCTCTCCCACCCCCGATGTTATAAGCTTCTCCTCTTGTTTTATCTATTTTTTCGATAGCTTTATCAAAGGCATTAATAAGATCTTCAATGTAGAGGATATCCCTTACCTGCTTACCATCACCATATATAGTAACCGGTTTAGCCTCTGTGGCACGGCGGATAAACCAGGCCACCCATCCTTGGTCTTCAGTGGGATGCTGTCCCACTCCATATATACCAGACATTCGAAAGGCCACAGTTCTAAGACCAAAAGTGCGGGCATAATCTAAGCAGTAGGCATCACCAATACCTTTGGAGCACCCATAAGGACCTTCGTAGTCGAGGGGATAATTTTCGTCTACACCACCCATGAATGCATCCTCAGCAAAATCCCACCTAGTTTCTTTTTCCACTAACTTCACTTGCTTCTTAGTCAAATCGCCATAAACCTTATTTGTAGAAGTATAAATTATAATAGGATCAGATTTAGCCCTTCGAGCTGCCTCCAGAACATTAAAGGTTCCCCTGGCATTGGTCTCAAAATCAGCTACCGGATTTTCTATTGACGTAGTCATTGCTGTTTGAGCAGCAACATGTAAGACTATATTGATATCTTTTATCACTTGGCTTAGCTTATCAAAATCCCTTATATCCCCCTTAATAAATTTAAGGCTGGGATTGTTTCGATACTTCTCAAGGAGCGCCTTGATATTTTTCTCTGCCCCACCACCTGGTCGGGAGAGGTTATCGAAAATAGTTACTCGATTTCCTTGAGATAAGAAGAACTCCGTTAGATTACTCCCGATGAACCCTGCCCCCCCGGTTATCAGTACACTTTGACTTTTTATCATCGGTTAAGATACCCTCCTTTTCTACTCGCAATGCAGATATTGACGTCAACAAGTTGCTCCAGCGTCCCTATATCAAACCAGGCATAAAGATCCAGCAAATAGGCTCCCAGTTTGGGTTCCTGACTATTTGCTAGCGGCTCTAAAAGTGTCTTCTCAAGATTTGTGTTAGGCTTATCAGGAAGGAACTCATCAATATTGGATAGCACGAACTCCGTGTCCAGCACATAAACCCCAGCATTTATCAGTGGCTTTTCAGGGATATCCTTTATATCTGGTTTCTCCTTAAAGCTAAAAATGGCATTAAAGCCATTGACTTTTTTAATTTG
>CAZUZX010000088.1:0-4970 GCA_964624525.1 uncultured Dehalococcoidia bacterium
CGTAGTGCCCCGATGGGTCGGGGCTTATGGCAGGTCTGAAGACCTGCGCTACATTTTTCTCTTGTAGGGACAGACCTTCAGGTCTGTCCGCTTCTTCAGACAGGTCTGAAGACCTGCGCTACATTAATCAAGAGGGAGGGGAATTCATTAACTAACCTCCCCTCTCGAGGGAGAGGGATTTCATATCCTGCCAGAAAGCAGGATATGAGAATTCCACCACCTCAGCATCGTGAATTACTGTTTGCCCTTTGGCAATTAGCCCGGCTACCCCGAGAGCCATGGCTAAGCGATGGTCGTAGTGACTGGAGCATTCCGCCCCATGTAATCTCACCCCACCATGAATGACCATGCCATCGGGCAGCTCCGCCACTTTTGCTCCTAACTTGGCAAGTTCCAGCACAGTATGGCTAATTCTATCTGTCTCCTTTACCCTTAGTTCGGCTGCCTGCTTAATCACAGTCATGCCTTCAGCCAGGCAAGCCGCCACAGCAATCAGCGGTATTTCATCAATCAGGCGAGGAATGAGTTCACCACCTATTTCAACCCCGGATAGCTGACTCGATTCAACCACCAGGTCAGCCACTGGCTCACCCCCCATCCAGTGCTGATTCTCTATTTTAAGCTTTGCCCCCATTTTTAGTAGCACATCAATGATACCGGTTCTAGTCGGATTAATACCGGTATCTTTGAGCTTAATTTGGGCATCGGGATGAATTGCCCCCAATACCAGCCAATAGGCAGCGGAGCTAATATCACCCGGGATGTGGAGGTTAAGAGCCGGTAGAGGAGCTGTCGGAGGGGTAAGTGAAATAGTCGTGGCATCCACTTTTAGTCCTGCCCCCATAGTCTGAAGCAAGCGCTCGGTATGGTCACGGGATTTCCTCGGCTCCTCAATCGTTGTTTCTCCTTGGGCAAAAAGGGCGGCTATTAGTATGGCTGACTTTAGCTGGGCACTGGGAACTGGCAGAGCATAGGTTATCCCGCGAAGCTCCCCCCCCCTGATTGCCAGGGGTGCCAGGGAGTCCCTTCCCCTGCCCCAGATATTAGCTCCCATGAGGCGGAGAGGCAGGATTAAACGAGCCATGGGACGAGAGCGAAGTGAATTATCACCGCTAATAATGGAGAGGAAAGGCTGGGCAGCCAGTAACCCGGTCAAGAGGCGCATAGTAGTGGCGCTATTACCGGCATTAAGCACATCCTCAGCCTCATGTAGACCATTCCCCCCCACCCCTTCAACCTCAAGAGTAATAGAGGAAACCGGCTTTATGTTTACGCCTAAAGCTCGCAGGCAGGTCAAGGTAGAAAGACAATCAGCCCCGGATGAGAAGTTATCCAGCCTTGCCTTGCCCCGGGCAAGGCTATTGAGCAAGATAGCCCGATGCGAAATAGACTTATCGCCTGGAGGGGTAATCTCACCTCTCAAGATAGAAGAGGGGCTAACCTTTTTTATCATACTTCTCAAGCCACCTTTGTCGCGCCTCTTTGGCTTGGATAAAGGCTTCCTCCAGCTCCTGGCTATCCCCGGCTACCAATTGGTGCAGCTGGTTTAGTTCCCTTATAAATTCATCCATCCAGTGGAGGATATTCTGCTGATTAGTGAGGCAGATGTCGCGGTTCATGCGGGGGTGTTGGGAGGCAAGACGGGTAAGGTCGCGGTAACCAGTAGCCGCCAGAGCGGACATCTTTCCCCAGAAAGGGCTTTGAGTGGTGGCTGTAACCAAGGCAACCGAGAGGAGAAGGGGAAGGTGACTTATCGCCGCCACAAAGTTATCATGCTCGGAGGCAGTAATAAAAAGAGGATTAGCCCCTATTTTCTTCAGCAGGTCAACCAGAAACTGAACTGCCTCAGCAGAAGCGCCTCTCCCCGGGATAAGGCAATAGGTACAGCCCTCAAAGAGACCAGCCTCAGCTACCTCGATACCCGATAATTCCTTTCCCGCCATAGGATGTCCACCGATAAAATTTATTGCCGGGGGCAGATATTCCTCCGCCCACTGCATAACTTTCACCTTGGTGCTAGCTGTATCGGTAACAATGCAACCCGGGGCAAGATGCCCCCCAACTTGCTCCAAAATGTCCTTTATCGCTATTGCCGGAGTAGCCAGGATAATCAGGTCTGCCTGGCTAACGGTGGAAACCAGATCTTTCTCTACCTTATCCACTGCACCTAGCTTTAGAGCTTTAGTGGCTATTTCAGGGCGACGGACATACCCGATTAACTCGGTTTCCTTTAGCCTGGCTCGCTTCAGGGCTAAGCCCATTGAGCCGCCAATGAGCCCTAGCCCAATGATGGCAATGCGTGTCACTATATTTTTTCCAGCTCGAAAGCTTCATGCAGGGTGCGGACAGCTTCGGCTACTTTGGTCTCATCAATAATACAAGTAATTCTTATCTCTGAAGTAGTGATAAGTTCAATGTTGATCCCAGCCTGGTAGAGGGCTTTGAACATTCGAGCGGCATATCCGGGGGTATTCTGCATCCCGGTGCCCACAATGCTCACCTTAGCCCGCTTGGCATCGCTCACGCATCCTTTAGCCCCGATTGACCTCGCCACCGGTTCTACTATCTGCATGGCTTTGCTCAGGTCGCTGCGGGCAACAGTAAAGGTTAAATCAGTAATGCCGTTGACACTGGCATTCTGCACAATAGTGTCCACACTTATACTAGCTTGAGCCAGAGACTCAAAGATGGCGGTAGCTATACCCGGTCGATCAGGGACACCCACAACAGTGACCTTAGCGACATTGAGGTCTTGAGCAATGCCTCTCACCTTGTTTCTCACTTCCATCGGGATACCTCCATGAATAAGTGTTCCCGGACTATTGGTAAAGCTAGAAGCAACTAATATAGGTATATTATATAACTTTCCTATCTCTACAGCTCGGGGATGCATTACCTTAGCCCCGTAGGTGGCTAACTCCATCATCTCCTCATAGTCAATTTCTTTTAATTTGTGTGCCTGAGGAACAAGGCGGGGGTCAGCAGTATAGACGCCTTCAACGTCGGTATAAATCTGGCACACCTCCGCCCCCAGGCTGGCTGCCAGGGCGACTGCCGTGGTATCAGAGCCACCACGACCCAAGGTAGTAATATCCATTTCCTGGGTTACTCCTTGAAAACCAGCCACCACTACGATATTACCCTTCTCTAATTCCTTAAGGATACGCTGGGGGGTAATAGTATGGATGCGAGCTCGACTATAGGTGGCATCGGTCTGAATCCCTGCCTGAGCCCCACTGAGGCTAACCGCCTTATAGCCCAAGGATTTTACTGCCATAGCCAGCAAGGTGCTGGAGACAATCTCACCAGTGGAGAGGAGAACATCTAGCTCTCTTTCATCAGGCTGGCTGGTAATTTGATGTGCCAGGTTAATCAGCTCATCAGTGGTATCCCCCATAGCGGAGATGACAACCACTACCTGGTCACCCTTTTCCTTAGCCGCAACTACCCTTCGGGCAATAGCCTTAATCTTCTCCGCATCAGCTACGGAACTACCACCGTACTTTTGCACCATTAAAGCCATAGTTTTTCCTTACCACTCCCTATGATAAAGTTACAAGAGTGTTTAGTGTCATTGCGAGGGACAGAGTCCCGAAGCAATCTCAGGACAGGCTCGGAACAAAGCTCCGCAATCTCCCCAGATAACTATGGGATTGCTTCGCTTCGCTCGCAATGACATAGGTAAAAGTGAGATTTTCTAACCATTTTGCCCTCTTGTTGCTATTTTACCACTTTTAGCTCTTGATGAATCGCTCTATGAGGCGGTAGCCATTGCTTAGCCGTAAGGCGCTTTTGGCGGCACTTGGCTCGCTAAAGACCTTAGCCCTATCAGTGACAATCCCCTGACCGCACCAGGCAAAAGGCACCCAGTCAGCAGTATGGGTGCGTAAATTGATGGGGGTAGAGTGGTCTGGTAAGACTAGAATCCTTGAGGCAGGCTGCTGGCAAAGACTCCTCATAACAGGACCAACCACTAGGTGGTCAAAATTTTCAATCGCTTTAATTTTCTGAGGTAGGTCGGCGTTATGGCTGGCTTCGTCTGGCGCTTCTACATGGACAAAGACAAAGTCTGCCTCCTCCAAACACCTGAGAGCATAATCTGCCTTAGCTTTATAGTCAGTGTCATAATAACCGGTTGCCCCAGGTACCTCAATGGGCTTAAGCCCAATCAGCTTAGCCATCCCTTTAACTAAATCTACCGCTGAAATAACCCCCCCTCCAATTCCGAATCGGTCTCTAAACAGAGGCATTCGAGGGGCAGTGCCTTGCCCCCAGAGCCAGATCATATTAGCTGGCTTCTGTCCCCGAGCAATGCGGGCTTGGTTAATCTCATGGCTACTAAGCAACTCGTAAGAGCGTTCCATTAAGTCAATCAATTGCAGGGCACTCTCCCCTCGAGGCAGGTGTTTCTTGATGGGTTCACCACTCACATCATGGGGGGGAGTGCAGCGAAGCTGGACTAGGTCTCCATTTCTAATTACACAGATATGACGATAGCTTACCCCAGGATGGAACTTAACAGACTCCGTTCCCAGCCTTTGCTCTAGAAATCTGATCAGTTCTGCTGCCTCTCCAGTGCTGATGTGTCCCCCACTGTAATCAACAAGACGACCCTTATCTACAGTGATCAGATTGCAGCGAAAGGCTACCTCCCATTGAGCTAGTTCGATGCCCAAACTAGCTGCCTCTAGGGGTGCTCGCCCGGTGTAATACTGTTTAGGGTTATAGCCAAGAATGGAAAGAATAGCCACGTCTGAGCTAGGAGCAAACCCCGGTGGGATCATTTTAGTTAGTCCGAGCTGACCCTGACTGGTAATCTCATCCATATTGGGAGTATTGGCTACCTCTAGCGGAGTGCGACCACCTAGCTCCTTAAGGGGATAATCTGACATCCCATCCCCAACTAATATGGCGTATTTCATTCACCTCCACCCTTCCCTCTCCCGTCGAGGGAGCTTTTCGGACTGCAG
>CAZUZX010000089.1:0-4793 GCA_964624525.1 uncultured Dehalococcoidia bacterium
GGCACAAATAATCCAGTTTATCACCACCATTCTGCATAACCCGGAACTGGTGATTTTTGACGAGCCCTTTTACGGGCTCGACCCGGTAAATACCAAGCTTATTAAGGACCTCATTGCTGAACTCAAGAGGCAGGGGAAGACCATCATCCTGAGTACACACATGATGAATGAGGTGGAGGAACTCTGTGATAGGATATTAATGATCAATAAGGGGCAGACGGTATTATACGGAGAGCTAGCCGAGATAAAGTCCCGCTACCGGAAGAACTCCGTGTTTATTGAAGTAGAGGGTAAGCTGGGGCAAGTGGAAGGGGTGGTTCGGACACAGGACCACGGTAGCTACCAGGAACTTTTTCTGGACGGTAAGACCTCACCCCAGGAGATACTGGCAACTCTGGTGAGCCGGAACATCGTCTTAAACCGATTCGAGGTAGCCACTCCTCCGCTGAGCGAGATATTCATCCAGGTGGTAAGGGGCAGCAGTGAATAAGACGCTGATCATTTTCAGGCATGAGCTGATAGTCACCCTGAAAAGAATATCATTCATCCTGATTACGATAGCTTTTCCTCTTCTCATGCTGTTGGGGTATGGGATATATCAGGGCGTGCAGCACTGGTACCATCCCGGTGCGCCAGAAGAAGAGAAGATTGGCTATGTGGATGGAACGGGAAGCTTCAATCAATACACCAGCCAGCTTGGTGCCACCTTTGTCCCCTACCCGAGCGGAGATGTAGCCAAAGATGCTCTCCTTGCCGGGGAGATAGAGGAATATTTTGTGATTCCTCAGGATTACCTTTCCACCGGATTGGTCGCCAGATATACCATGAAGAGGGAGATGGAACTGCCGGCGAAAACCATGGAGCAAATACGGGCTTTTTTGCTCTCGAACCTTCTTGGTAATGAGACCAGCCCCGAGATAGTAGAGCGGGCTAAAACACCGATGCTGGTGACTTCTCTTAGATTAGACGAGAGCGGCGAGGTAGTTGCTGACCAGAGTGTGTTTGTCCAGTTCTTCGTCCCCTACGTCTTTGCCATCATCTTCGCGCTATCCATCTTCCTCACCTCAGGTTATTTGCTGCAGAGTGTCACTGAGGAGAAGGAAAGCCGGTTAATAGAGGTACTTCTCTCCTCGGTCTCGTCAAGGCAACTATTTGTGGGCAAGGTGCTGGGGCTTGGTACTGCCGGGCTAGGGCAGGTACTAATATGGTTTGTTTCGCTCAAAGTATTTGCTGAGGTGGCTCGAGTAAACATTCCTGGGTTGACTGGACTTTCCATCTCTCCTGGTCTGCTAGCTCTGGGTTTTCTTTATTATATCCTGGGCTATCTGCTGTTTGCAGTGCTATTTGCCGTTGTTGGTTCCATTGGCTCCACCGCCAGAGAAGCTCAAGGCTGGTCGGGTATCTTCGCCATACCGGCGATGATACCACTCTGGTTTGGCTCACTGATAATCGTGTATCCCGAGCATGTAGTTCCCACAGTGCTCACCCTCTTTCCTCTAACTGCCCCGGTAACCGCTATGATGAGGCTCCCGGCTAAGGCTATCCCCCCCTGGCAGATTGCCCTGAGCCTTGTAATTCTGGCCGCCTCAGTGGTCTTCTGCATGTGGGCAGGGGCTAAAATTTTCCGAACAGGCCTTCTCATGTACGGGAAGAGGCCAGCCCTGAAGGAGATCGTCAGATATGTCAGGGAAGCATAGGCTCCGGAGGAGGTGAGCATCAGGGAAAGTGGCCGTGCGGGGGCCGGTCACCGTTTCTTGCAAACCGCCATAAGTGCTTGCGGCATGTGTTTGTCTATCATTCGTTCCTCTGCTAGCAAAAATCCTCTGACATCGCCTCGCCCTCGCAATCGCCTTCTTGAAAAGAATATTTCCATGGTGGGCATTGCACGATTCGCCCTAGTGTTTACTTTTTCACTTGCTATTACTACTGGGTGTAATGTGCTTCTTCCCTAAAGTTGCCACCATTCCGCCTGGGCAGTGAGTCTAACCATCGAATGAGTCGAAAGACATATATTGGACTGGTCAGTGGGACTCAATAGATACATTGGTTAGCCAAGGGATACCCAGCGGGCTCAGAGTATAACCTTTTACATAGGGCTTAACCAGGACATAGTTTCTACCAAACCATAGAGGTAAACAAGCGGCATCACTGACTATCTTTTGCTCTGCTTGCTGGTAAAGTCTAAAGCGGATGCTGCTATCCTGCTCCACGGCGGCTTGCTCCAGCAAATTGTCAACCTCAGCATTACTATATTCACCTTTATTGTTCACGCTCTGGCTATGGAACAAAATCTCCAAGAAGTTTTGTGGGTCGGGATAGTCCGCTACCCAGCCGAAGAAAAATGCCTCATCCTTCTCCTCATCAAGCCGATAGTAATACGCATCAGACTCAAGTTGTCTTACCTCTACTTCCACCCCCAGGTTCTGTTCCCATTGATATAAAATCGCCGTCAGCCAAGAAGGAACATAGCCGCCCTCACCTGGAAAAGTGAAGGTGAGAGGGGAAAGATTGACGCCCGCTTCGGTAATTAGTTCCCTTGCCAGTTCCAGATCATATTCCAGCCCTTGGATTTCTTCGCTGTAACCGGGCATTCCGGGGGGCAGAATGCCCTCGGCTTGGGACACCGAGTTCTTCAGCACCTGACTTACTACTCTTTCCTTGTTTACGGCATGGCAAAAGGCTTGGCGCACCTTAGGATTATTGAAAGGCGGCTTGGTAGTGTTGAAGGCAATATAGGATATACTTAGCTCTGGGGCTTCCACTAGCTCTTGGTGGAGAGGGTTAGTCTCATCCATCACTCGCTCTAGATAGGCAGTAGAGACATAGGTAACATCAATTTCGCCCCGCTCATACATCTGCATTGGATCACCCAAAAGTAAGAAGGCAATATAGCCAATCTTGGCTTTTTCCCGATAATAAAGTTCATTACGCTCTAAAAGGATAAGCTCACCCTTTATCCATTCCTTTAGTTTGAAGGGACCGGTGCCATTGGGCTTACGCCACCACTCCTTGCCCGATTTTACATTGGCTTCATCCACTACAAAGGCTACCGGGTAGCTGAGTTTAGCCAAGAAATAAGCTTTAGGAGCATCAATAGTGACTTGCAAGATATAATCGTCAATAACCTCAATTCCCTCTATTTCCTTTGCCTCACCGGCCAACATTTCTTTTGCGCCGACAATATCGTTAAGATAGGTAGCAGCAGTAGGCGACCCGGTCTCAGGACGGCAAGCCCGCTCCCAGGAATACTTAAAGTCGCTGGCAGTAATCTCCTTACCATGGTGAAACTTTACTCCCTGGCGGAGGTAGAAGGTGTAGGTTCCACCATCCTCGCTTTTATCCCATCTTTCGGCTATATCGGGGATTAGATTCATATCCTGGTCAAAAGCAACTAGCCCGCTAAAGAGATGGATGATATAAGTTTGAGAGCTTACTTCTTGGGAAATTGCGGGATCAAGGGTGAGAGGACCGGTGTCAAAAAGGGTTAGGGTGTCTTCGCGAGGAATGGAGGTTAAGATATCAGTGACACTAGGCTGATGAGGCTGCCACAGAAAACAGCTACTGCTGGTGAAACATAAAGTAACAAGGAGCAATATCAGGAGGAATGCCGGCAATGCTCGGCGATTTAGCTTACACACTTTTCACCTTGTTACTATTGAGACACATTTGCCCACTCAACAACATACTCCCGCCAAAGCTTGTCCAGTTGGTCAATATCAAGACCATACACTTGGTCTAAAGCCTCGATATAGCCACTGCCTTGCTTAAAGGCATTCAATAACTGGCACATCTTTGCCTTGCCCCCTTGCTTTTCAAGGAGATATTCCACCAGGCTATAGCTTTGGGCATAGGCAAGAGAAGCTGCCTCAGTCTGGGCAGGAAAAGGACTGCACAGGCTCTTCGCCGAAAAAAGCCAATTTTGAGCCATGGCTTGCACTAATATATACTCCAGCCCAGGACTCAGCTCTCCTTCAGCATACATGGCTAGCCCCTCATCCAGCCAGGTAGGTAGCTCCACACCGTAACCACTGAAGATAACCTGGTGAACTACTAGGTGAGCCAATTCATGGGCTATGGCGCTCCTTCCCCAAGTAAGGTTATTGGGAGAGATACCGATGGCTATTGTGCTATACTCGGTAAAGGCAACACCACCAGTCCACTCCTGGGGATAGACCATCGCTCCTTGCAGGTCTTGCGAGTTAGCGTAGATATATATCCTGGCTTCCCCTTCTAACTGAACACTGGTATCTTCGGCTAACCTATCCAATGCCTCCACAGCAGCGGTCACCAACTCCTGGGCAAATGAACCATCACCCTGATACCAAAGTAAATTTATCTGGTGATTAGCTAAGCTCCTCCAGGAGTAACGATCATCATCAAAACTGAGACTAGCTATAGGAGTTTCCACTCTATCTCCCTCTGCGTCCACTATTGACCACCAGTATTCTAACTTAGTGCCAGGAGGTAATCCTCCCGTCCTCCTCATATCCCATTTCCAACTGGTCTTCACCAGCAGCGCTGGCTCGAATTGTGGGAAGGCTACACTGGTAATTGGAATAGGACTTAATTTCTCTATCTGGTAGTGAAGGGTAAGCCTAGAGATATTAGCATCACTTTTTGCCTCTATGTCGAAGGTAATGGAGTTAGGGAATTCCACCTTGGGCGGACTGAGGACAACCTGGAACCCATTGAGGGAAATCGTTTCTGCTGGGGCAGGGCGACAGGGAGCAGAAACGAGACAAACAAGAAGAAGGATAACTAGAACAAGCGCCTTCCGAGCCACTTTTTCCCTT
>CAZUZX010000090.1:0-4750 GCA_964624525.1 uncultured Dehalococcoidia bacterium
CAGGTACAAACTTCGCTTTAAAGTGTAGTCTAGTTCCCTTAAATCGTCAAGCCCTTATTGCTTTTAACTGCTTAAATTATAATGCAGAAAAGGTGAGAAAGCAAAACAGTGCACTGAAATTAGTTATCATTTCCAGTTAGGAAGTGTTAACTATCTCGCTTGGTGGTCATTCCGTCCTGCCTATCTTGAGCATCTTATCCACAGCAGCTTTTGCCTTAAGGCGAATCTTCTCAGGAACCTTAACCTGAGGTGTCATCTCCTCCAGAGACCATAAAACCTTCTCTAAGGTGATTAGCTTCATTCTGGGGCAGATTGCTTGCTCGGAGACGGGTATAAACCTCTTACCTGGATTTTCTTTTCTTAACCTGTGTATTATCCCGATCTCGGTCCCCACGATTATCTCACTGACCTCACTCCTATTGGCATATCTACAAATTCCGCTAGTGCTGAGAACCTCGTCAGCAAGGGCAATAACCTCTGGTCGGCACTCTGGATGAACTACTACCTTGGCTTCAGGATACTCTTGTCTGAGACGAATGATGTGCTGTGGCTGTATCCTGACATGGGTGGGGCAAAAACCAGGCCAGAGAATCATCTTTTTCCCGGTCTTGGTGGAGATATAATGACCCAGGTATTGGTCGGGAACAAAGAGTATCTCCTGGGCATCCAAGCTTTCTATGACCTTGACCGCATTGGCAGAAGTACAGCAAATATCTGACTCTGCCTTAACCTCAGCCGAGGAATTAATATAACAGACCACGGTAGCACCAGGGAACTCCCTTTTCTTTTCCCTTAGCCCTTCCGCAGTAACCATATCAGCCATAGGGCAACCAGCATTTATATCTGGAAGTAAGACTATCTTATCCGGGCAGAGGATAGATGCTGTTTCTGCCATGAAATGAACTCCGCAGAAGACTATTACATCGGCATTAGTCTTAGCTGCGTTCTGGCTGAGCTCCAAGGAATCGCCAACGAAGTCGGCGATATCCTGAATCTCGCCCAGTTGATAGTTATGGGCCAGGATAACAGCACCTCTTCTTCTCTTAAGGCTTAGAATTTTCTCTATCAGTTTAGTATCCCTATTTTCCATCAATCTCATTCTCCCTCTTTTCCTATCCTTACTTGGTCTCCAGCTTTAACGGATCCGCCATGAATTACCTTGGCAAACACTCCCTCCTTGGGCATGATGCACTTGCCTATCTGGCGATAGATGGCACACCCAGTATGACATTCCTTGCCAATTTGAGTAACCTCCAAGACAACTTCCTTCCCTATAAAGATATGCATGCCAACAGATAGAGAGACCAGATCTATTCCCTCGATAGTAAGATTCTCAGCAAAATCCCCCGGACTTACATCGAAACCTAACCTTCTCATCTTATTGATGCTTGTAATAGCTAATAGACTTACTTGACGACGGGTATTACCATCAGCATGAGCGTCACCAATAAGACCAAAGTCTTCCTCAAGGAATCCTTCGTTCCCGGCTTCCTTCTTAGTCCCCTTCTGTTCACTTTTACAAACAGCGATTATTTTAGCCATTCGAGCCATCCCCAACCTATTTACAATCCTTTTTTAAGTTCCTCGTAAGCTTTTTTGACTTCCTCAATGGACGCTTCATCCTCAAGGGTAGTTATATCGCCGATGGGCATATTGTCTGCTACAGCCTTAAGGAGCCTTCTCATAATCTTTCCACTCTTGGTCTTGGGCAGCTTGCTAACAAAGTAAATTTCGTCAGGGGTTGCCACCGGTCCCATCGATTGGCGAAGGTGTTCTCTTAGATTTGCTCTCAAAGCTGGTGACGGGGTAAAGCCCTCTCTCAAAATGGCAAATATAACAATAGCTTCGCCCCTAATGGGATCAGTTCTTCCTACTGCTGCTGCCTCAGCCACAGCGGGGTGAGAAGTCGCCGCATTTTCTATTTCCAGAGTTCCTATTCGGTGCCCGGCTATCTTGAGAATCTCATCCGCTCTCCCCAGAATCCAGAAATAGCCCTCTGAGTCTCTTACTGCATAATCTCCAGTATAAAATAAGCCAGGAAATCTCTGCCAATATGCCTCTTTGTATCTTTCTGGATCTCTGTAGATTGTCATAAGCATTCCAGGCCAAGGTTTCCCTATAGTTAGATACCCCTTCTCCCCCGGGGGTGCTGGCTTACCTTTCTCATCTACCACCAGAGCGTGGATGCCTGGCAGCGGCAGACCTACTGAGCCTGGCTTGAGGGGCATAGACTCTATTCCAGGAGAAAGCGAGATCATTATCCCTCCTGTTTCTGTTTCCCACCATGTGTCCACTATAGGGCATTGCCCTCTACAGACATTCTGATAATACCAGAGCCAGACTTCAGGGTTTATCGGCTCACCAACACTCCCGAGTAATTCTAAGCTACTAAGGTCGTGTTTTTCGAGCCAAACCTCCCCATGCTTCATGAACATTCTTATAGCTGTTGGTGATGTGTAAAAAATCGTTACTCCATATTTCTCGATGATGTCCCACCATCTATCCAATTCAGGATAGTCTGGCGCTCCCTCATAAAGGACTATGGCAGCACCATGAGACAGAGGGGCATAAACTATAGAGCTATGCCCGGTAACCCAACCCATATCTGCGGTGCACCAATAGACGGACTCTTCCTTTATATTGAAAACCCACTGGTAGACAGAGTGGTTAAAAACGAGATAACCTCCCGTGCCATGGACTACCCCCTTCGGCTTCCCCGTAGTTCCTGAGGTATAGAGGATATATAATGGGCTCGTAGATTCAACAGGTTCTGGCGTCACATAGGACACCGCTTCACGGAGCAAGTCATGAAGCCAAAAGTCTCTACCTTCCCTCATAGTCACATCAATTCCAGCTCTTTTGACCACGACTGCTTTCTCCACCGAGGGCATAATTTTGACGCTCTCGTCAGTTATTTGTTTCAAAGGGATTACTTTACCCCTTCGGAAACCGCCGTCGGCAGTGACCAGGAGCTTCGCCTGTATATCGTTAATCCTCTCAGCCAAGGCTTGAGAACCGAACCCTGAGAATATGACGGTATGAACAGCCCCAATCCTTGCACAAGCTAACATAAATATGGGCAGCTCCGGTATCATAGGCAGATATAAAGCCACCCTGTCACCCTTGCTTATGCCAAGGTTTTTTAGAACTGAAGCAAATCTATTTACTTCTCTATAAAGTGTGGAATAGCTCAAAACCCTAGTATCCCCAGGCTCACCCTCCCAGTAAATAGCCACCTTGCTCTTCCGCCAGCTTTTAACATGCCGATCTACGCATATATAAGATGCATTTATCTCTCCTCCTGCGAACCATTTAGCGAAGGGAGGATCCCAATCCAGAACCCTGTCCCAAGTCTTAAACCAATCCAACTTGCGGGCTTCCTCAGCCCAAAAGCCTTGGAGATCCTCTATGGATTTGTTATACATCTCAAGGTATTTTTTCACCAGTTATTACCCCAACTGATTTCCTAATCGCATCAATATGCTTTAGTTTCCCTTTCTAATTTATCCCCTCTTTCTTGTAACACTTGAATAGCTGGAGAGTCAACATTTGCTGCTAGAGACGCGAGCATGAGCCATGAGAACTCACAGGCTATACTTGGCTCTCAGTATCAGCGAGACTTGTGGTAAGAAGGTAAAGGCTTTCTCCACAAGCCTTTCTTCGCCGCCGGGGAAACAATCTTCTTCTGACACCTCATTGACGGCATTAAGCTGACCTATGTCTGCAAGACAGCATCTAGCGGGAGCAATTAGAGCTTGCTCGGCAATTTGTCTTAGTGGTAGCCCGGTGTTTCGGGACACCGCCTCCCAGTAGCTTGAGAGTTGCTCGGCAAGCTTTTCCGGCGTCTGTCCGCTTAGGCTTGTTGACTCAGTAGGCACAATCCCCCAGCAGATAATTCCGCCACCTCTTATGAATTCAGCAACGGCACTAGCATATTCTTTAGGCATGAACTCAATTTGGTAGGCATCAAAGGAGAGGATTTCTACCCCTAACTCTAGTAAGTAAGGCAGATTTACATTAGCACAAAGGTGCAACCCTTTAGGACCTTCTAAGCCTTCGAGAAAATCGCGGTAATCTTCCTTAACCTGTTGCTCATTATATCCGGAGAGAGCACTGAATGCATAGCCCAGCCCAGGCTCATCCAACCAGACAAAGGCACGGGGGTTCTTTTGTCTGAGTTCCCGATACTGGAAGTTGGCTTTCTTCTGGATAAAATCAAACAAAATAGCCCTTACCTCATCATTATAGATTATTGGCTTGAGGTTCTCATCAGCTACCTTGAAACCAAAGCTTACCGAACCGATGAACTGCCCTCTGATGGCTTTGTAATTTTGAAGTTCTTTAGATAGGAATTGATGATAAACTACGGAATACTCCCTAGTGAGGGCGAAGGTTTCAGGAACATCCACTTTCTGGAAATACTTTTCAAGCTCCTGTTTAAATCTTGCGGTGTGGAATGAGAGCCTTTTGTTATCAAAGTCAATGACTATCCCGGGGAAGTTTTGTGAGGCTTGAACATACATATCCTCATAGAAGCTCACTTTAGGAAGCTGGGGCCAGAAGGGGATATCTAAGCTGAGAGCTAACTGTAAAGCCTTTTCAATATCCCTATGCGGCATAATACCCATAGCTGTAGTGCCGCATCTTGCCTCAAATGTCATCTCTCACCCTGTAAGACCCATATTTCTCCAGAGCATCATAGAAAACTTTCCAGAATGGGTCAATTACGGGGTGTTCCAATTTCTTCTCT
>CAZUZX010000091.1:0-4742 GCA_964624525.1 uncultured Dehalococcoidia bacterium
GGTTGCCTATTTCTCTGCCAGCTCTATTTCTAGCTTGACCTTGTCAGGGTATACTGTTGAGCCTGTTTGGAATGTCAGAATAGTCCTGGCAGCCTGGCCCTCTTTCCGCAACGCCGATACAGGCCATAGGCTTTGGGCAATATCTTTGCCATGAGCCTTGAGCTTAGCCCTGACCACTTTAATGCCCAGGCTTCCAGGTGTTGCTTCCTGTA
This sequence comes from uncultured Dehalococcoidia bacterium, assembly GCA_964624525.1. Taxonomy (GTDB): domain Bacteria; phylum Chloroflexota; class Dehalococcoidia; order UBA2247; family RBG-13-53-26; genus CAZUZX01. The sequence continues at coordinate 213 of CAZUZX010000091.1, forward strand.
GTGTAATAGAGACGTACCAGAACCCAGCTGGATCTTTGGTGCATCCAATGCTCTCTACTATGGGATCATCTATCTGCCAATTGATCTCGGCCATCTTAGCTACCTCCTTCCATTCTAGAGTTTATTCAGTGCCTGCCAGCAAGTCAAACGGCAATACACACATACCTTGCAGGTCGATTGTCCTATTGCGCTTTGCAGCCACGGGCAACACACCGTCAAAGTATCTAGGCGCCCGTTGTGCTGCCCACCGTACTACGTTTTACATTACAATGGACGTTTTGTAAATAGTTTGTATTCGCCTCCAGGTGATTAGTGATACATCACCTCCTTTCTTTGAGTTTTATTCTAAGACTCCAGAAATTTAAGCGGTGTCATGTAGCCCAGTGTTTGATGTGGTCTCATTGTATTATATGTCCTCTCCCATTCCAACAGCTCAGCTCTTAGTTCACTAAGATCAAAAGTACAGACCAAGGACAAGGTGTTATGTTCTTTGATCCCCGCCCCAAGGTATCATTCTAGCTTGTGGGCAAAAGGTATCATGGCAGACAGAGCCGAAGGCTTGAAAAAGAACTGGTGGCAGTGTAGGATGCTTTACAGCCGATAAATAGGTTTGATATTCATGGCTGTCGAAATAGAGCTTTTGAAATCCATCCCTTATTTTTCTGGCTTGAGTCCTACAGAACTCGAAGCAATCAAGCAGCATATCTTCGAGAAGTCGGCTGATAAGAATGAGCTTATCCTTTTAGAGGAGGAACCTGCTGAAGCAGTATACTTCGTAGTTTCAGGGGCAGTTAAAACCTTCAAAACATCGGCTGAAGGTAAGGAGCAAATTCTGTGCATCATACGACCAGGCGAGTCCTTCAATGATGTTCCTATATTTGATGGTGGACCAAATCCTGCTAGCGCTATAGCTATGAGCCCGATTACCCTCTACGGAATAAGTAAGACTGACATGGAAACCATTCTGCGAGAGCGTCCCAGTATAGCTATTAACATCATAAAGGTTCTGGCAGAGAGGGTGCGGCACTTTGTCTCGCTGGTTGAAGACCTTTCTTTCAGACATGTTATTGGCAGGGTAGCCAAACTGCTTTTGGAGTATGCCACGGACCATACAGGGCCGGACAAGGAAGCAAGTCCCAAGCCCAGACTCACTCAGCAGGAAATGGCAGCCATAGTAGGGACCGCCCGTGAGGTGGTTGGTAGGTCACTTAAAGCTTTGGAGGAGGAGGGAGCAATCAAGATAGATCGCCATCGCATCGTAATCACAGATAAGAAAGCCCTTGAAGAAATGGTGGAGGCATCTTCTTGAGACAAAGGTCGCAGACAAATAATTAGCTCTGCTCTTAAGATAACTATAGATGGAGGTTGATAGCAGTGGTTGAAATGCCTGTGATAGACCGAGAAAAATGCAACGGATGTGGTCTATGTGTGAGCGTATGCCACTGCCAGGCGCTGGTGCTAGTTGGAGATGTCATCATGACTATCGAGACAGAGGAGTGCGGCTGGTGCACAGAATGTGAAGCTGTCTGCCCCACCGGAGCAATACGCTGCCCCTATGAAATAGTTATCGAGGAAAGCTGATAGTCTATCCTAATATATCCTAGCTTGTCTAAATTGTCACTAGTAGAACCCACTTATCAGTTTCCTCGGTTTCGGTTGCTGATTAGAGAGCAGGTCAAAAGGATGTCGAAGAGGGTTAAGCTGTCAAGCTACGTAAGCATGTCCGGACAGGAAACAGTGGGTGAATCGGCTATGATGGGAACTGAAAATCGGAACTATTTAGCTTGGTAGCCGGACTGAAACTTTCCCTCGCCGGGAGGCAATGAATTTGGCTATCTCTACTACAATGAAAATCGTCAAGGCTAACCCTATGGCTAATCCCCAGTCCTTGGGACTTAGTCCATAAGTGTGAAATAAACTTTGTAAAGGCGGCAGGTAAATGACTAAAGCAGTCATTAGGAGAGAAAGTCCTACTGCTCCCAATAACCACCGATTAGCCAGAGGACCAATTTTAAATAAGGAGTGCCTTTCAGAGCGGGAGTTAAAGGCGTGCACCATTCTGGTTAGTAGTAGAGTAACAAAACACAGGCATTGTGCCTCAATCAAGTTTCCCTGGGAATGGAATGACCACAGGAATGCCCCCAAGGCTAACCCTCCCGTCCACAGTGCCGAACCGGCGGTAAATCCAATTACAGGGCGGGAAAAAATGACTTCTTTCGGTTGACGAGGTGGTCGGTTCATAATGTTAGGATCGGGTGGATCTACAGACAGAGCCACTGCTGCCAACCCATCGCCAACCAAGTTTATAAAAAGAATCTGCGCCGCAACAAGGGGTAAAGCACCGTAGGGTAACCCCAATAATGTTCCTGCTAAGAGCGCTACGGTTAGCGCCAGCACTTCGCCAAGATTGCCCGAGAACAAATACATGAGATATTTCTTTATGTTGTCAACAATACCTCTTCCTTCCTCTACAGCAGCTACAATAGAGGCAAAGTTATCATCCAGAAGTATCATATCAGCAGCTTCCTTACTTACATCCGTTCCGGTAATACCCATAGCTACTCCAATATCCGCTTTCTTTAGAGCTGGGGCATCATTTACCCCATCCCCAGTCATCGCCACAATGTGCCCCTTCTTAGCCAGGGTATCGACTACTCTCATCTTATGAGCTGGAGATACTCTAGCATAAACGTCTACCTTTTCTACTATGGCTTCGAATTCAGCGTCGCTTAAGTTATCTAATTCGGTACCACCAATAGCGTCACCTTTAAGTAGTCCTAACTCCCTGGCAATGGCTATAGCAGTAAGTTTATGGTCCCCGGTGATCATTACTGGTTTTATGCCAGCTTGCTCGCATACCCTTATAGCTTCCTTGACCTCTTCCCGCGGTGGGTCGGTTATCCCCACCAAACCGACGAAGACCATATTCTGCTCCACAGCTTCAGAGAGCGCAAATTTATCACCGAGAGGCTTATATGCCAGACCCAGAACCCGCAAGGCATCATTAGCCATTTGACCTACTTTGCCCAACATGTCTTCTTTTTCCTCACGAGTTAACTCTTTTTCCTTTCCATCTCTGTAAACATGGGAGCAGCAATTCAGGATTACTTCGGGGGCTCCTTTAGAATAGGCAAACTTACCTTGGGGAGTATTATGAATGGTAGTCATCATCTTTCTCTCTGAAGAGAAGGGTAGCTCGTCTACCCGAGGAAATTGACTATTAAGCTCGTCATACGACATCCCAGCCTTGGTAGTGGCTACGATTAATGCTCCTTCATCAGGGTCGCCTTTAACCAGCCAAGCCCCATTAGTGGTGAAAAGACGAGCATTGTTGCAAAGGGCGCTTATGCGGAGTAATGTTTGCAAATGTATATCCTGGGCGGGATGGAAAACTTCACCATCAAGGTAGAATTTGCCTTCTGGCTCGTAACCTGCGCCAGTGACCTCAACCATCCGACCATTAACATAAAGCCGACGCACTGTCATCTGACCCTGGGTTAGGGTACCCGTCTTATCGGAGCAAATAGCCGTAGCACAGCCCAAGGTTTCCACTGCGGGAAGCTTTCTAATAAGAGCCTGACGTCTCACCATTCGTTGTACCCCTATGGCTAAGCTAATGACAACTACGGCTGGTAAAGCCTCCGGCACTACAGCTACTGCCAGAGCTATCCCCCAGCGTAACATTTCAGTCACCTCATGCTCTCTCATAACCCCTAGTGTAGCTAGCAGGGCAGAGAGAATTAGTGCACCAATGCCAATCCACTTCCCTAACCTTTCCAGACTGGCTTGCAGAGGTGTTTGTCTTTCTTCTACTTCCTGAATCATGCTGGCAATCTTCCCAAACTCAGTAGCCATGCCGGTAGTAGTGGTAATGGCTTTCCCCCTGCCATAAACAACGACTGTACCCATGTAAATCATATTCTTTCTATCGGCAATAGCTACCTGTTCTAGGATAGGTTCGGTAATCTTCTCCACCGGCACAGATTCCCCAGTCAGGGGGGCTTCATCCAGCCTCAAGTTCACCGACTCAATAAGGCGCCCATCAGCGGGGATTCGGTCTCCAGTTCGGAGCAAGACTATGTCTCCTGGCACTAGCTCTCGAGAAGGTATTTCAATTTCCTGCCCCTCTCTTATTACAGAAGCTGTAGGTGCAGCTATCTGCTTTAAAGCTTCCAGAGCTCGTTCGGCGCGGTATTCCTGAACAAAACCCAGACCGCAAGCAAAAAAGACAAGGACAGCTATCACTATGGCATCCGCCCTCTCACCCGAAGCAATAGAAAAAGCTACCGCTGCTAAAAGGATAATGATTAAGAAGCTCTTGAATTGCTTCAAAAAGATTGCCCAGGGCGAAATCCTCTTCCGCTTGACAAGCTCATTCGGTCCAAATTGGGAGAGGCGACGTTTAGCTTCCTCTCGGCTTAAACCGTACCAGCTTGATCCCAGGGATTGGATAGCCTGGGTTACCGCAATCTTATGCCAGTCCTGTTCAAGAATCACACTCAATTTTATCGGCTCTTATTATACCAAATG
>CAZUZX010000092.1:0-4728 GCA_964624525.1 uncultured Dehalococcoidia bacterium
GTGATAACAATTATTTTTTCAAAGTCATCCTGAATAGAGTTTATGGCTTCCACAAGCTTCCCTAATCCGCTGCTATCCTGGGTGCCAAAACCTTCGTCAATGAACAGGGTAGAAAGGGGGGCTCCAGCCCGCTTTGTCAGTAATTTGGAGAGGGCAATGCGTAAGGCAAAGTTAATACGAAAAGCCTCGCCTCCACTATACATCTCATAGCTTCGCTTACCTAGCTCATCAGAGATTTTTATCTCCAGCGTTTCAATAGTCCCACCCTTTTTAGTTTCCCGCTGGGTTTCGATGTTCACTCGCATCCTATCATCTGTCATTCGACTGAGCAGCCGATTAGCCTCCTTTTCAATCTCCGGGATGGCTGACTCAATAAGGAAAGCCTGGATTCCCTTCTTCCCAAAAGCTTCGGCTAGTTCCTCATAGATTACCTTCTCCCTTAAGATACTGAGCAAGGATTGCTCTTTTTCCAGCTTCTTCCTCTCCAATTCAAAGCAGCGGGCAAGCTTCTCTTGCATCGCTATCATCCTATCCCTCGCCTCAGTCTGCTGCTGGCGTAGCGAATTATAGACTTGCTCAGTATGGTTCAACCGGCTAATCAACTCCGGAAGGCTAGCAAGTTCTTTAGCCAAGGCAGCGGCTTTCTCACCTTCCCTCTCTAAGGCGAGGCTCCACCTAGTGATAGCCTCTTCAGCTTGGCTTAGTGCTGTCTTCTCCAGGGTAAGGTATCTTTCCGCCTCCTCCAGTTTTCGCTGCCGGAGTTCATATTTCTCCAGCTCGGCGAGGAGCTGCCGTACCTGTTGATGCCTCTTAGCATCATACCCCAAATCTACTATCTGCTGTCTTACCTTCTCCAGTGTTTGCTGCTCCGCAAGAGCAAAATTGCCCTTTGCGAGACGCTCCTCGAGGTCGGCTAGGTGTTCCTTTGCCTTGACTAGTTCGATGGCAGCTTCCTTACTGAGAGAAATCTCTCTCCCCAAGGTTGCGACTCGACTTTGTGCCGTGGCACGCTCTTGGTCTATTTCCAACTCTAACTGGCTGAGTTCCTGTTCTATTTTCTGGCGCTCGCTTTCCTTTTCCTTTATTTCGGTCTTATTTCTGTGCTGAGTACCAGTCTTTAGGAGAATGTCAGCCTTATATTTCTCTTCTATCCTCTGCTTTCCCACCATTCCCAACTCTGTCTCGCACAAAGGGCATTTAACATCACTCCGCACGAGCAGAGCCACTTTGTCTTTTAGCTCTTCTATTTCCTGTTTCAGCTGAGCATTAGCCGCCTGAAGGTACTGAATTTGGAGTGCTAGTTCTTGAGCTTGCTGTCTTTTCTTTACCAGCTCTTTCTCCTGCTGAACAATCTCACTGAGTTTAGCCCGGGCTAAAGCAAACTCCCGCTCCAGAGTAGCCATCATTTTGGATTTGGCTTCTAGCTCTTCAACTTTACTTTGCCACAGTTTCTGCTCGATGACTAATCCCCCTTTGGTTCTTTCTATCGCCTGCTCCAAGTTCGCTTTACGCTCGGTAGCGGTAATTAGCGCCGCTAATTTAGTATTTAACTCTTCACTTTCTTTTTTCACTTTTTGTAGCTGGACATACCCCCCCTCCACCTCAGCACGCTCCAGGAGCACCCTCTCATACTCTTCGATTTTAGCGTTATGCTTGGTAAACTGGCTCTGCCAGCGACTTAATTCCTCCTTTGCTTGTGCGGTAACCTTCTTCAGTTCAGTCAATTGCTCCTGCTTGAAGTCTAAAGCCTTCTTAGTTTCCCTTAAAGAGGTAACTTGACACTCCTGATTTTTGACCTCCTTCTCCAACTCCGCCAATACCTTTCTCATCTCCAGAAGTTCAGCTTCATATCTCCCCTTTGACTCAATTTCCCGCTGCATCTCCTCTATCGTAATCTGAAGTGCCATTTGCTGCTGCTCTCTCATCTTGGCACAGCTTTTTGCCCGTTCCTCAAATTCATCATAGAAGGAAAGCCCCAGAATATCAGCCAGGACTTTTTTGCGCTCTGCCGGAGGTTTAATCGTAAACTCATCGGCATGTCCCTGGCGCAAGAAAGCGCTGTTTGTAAAGGTAAGGTAGTCCATATGCAAGGTGCGAATGATTTTTTCTTGCGTTTCCCCCAAGCTATTGCCACTGATGGATTTAAAACCTGGGTGAGTAGCCAGTTGAAAATCCAGGATTGTCTGCCCGCGGTGTTCCAGCCTTGTTTTAGAGTGTTTGCGGATTACCCGATATTCATCCTTGCCCACCCTGAAATCGAACTCCACTTCCATCTCTCTTTGCCCTAAGTGGATAAGCTCATCATCGCTTTTAGCCCGAGATTTCCCCCACAGTGCCCAGGTAATAGCGTCAATCAGTGCTGACTTGCCATTACCATTATCTCCACAAAGGCAAGCCAGATGAATGCCATCGAGGTGGAGTGGGGACACATTATCCCGATAGCACATAAAGTTGCGCAGGAATAGCTTGCTGGGAATCATCCCTGTAAAACCCCTTTTGCTCTCATATAATTTAGAAGCCGTTTAATCGACTTCCTTAAGGAAAAGTCATCCTCTCTCCATATCCCAGTAGACGCACTTCGATGCCGGTACCCTCAAGGTTACGTACAAAGTAATCAGGGTTTTCAGTGTGAATAGGGATAAGGGTCTTTGGGGCTATATTTCGAATGAGGTTCAAAAGATCAAGACTGCTAGCATGACCTGATGCATGAAGTCCCCGCTCTCCCTCTGGTATTTCCCAGTTCAATTCTTCCACTGGCAAACCAATCCATTTCATACCAAAATGCTCAAGCCAGTTACGAAGGCGCCGGAAGTCCATCGCTTGTTCCTCGTTGTGGGCTTCGCTGGATGAATAGATGTAGATGCTTCCCTCTTGAGGCATGATATCGGGAAGCTCGTTGATGTCGAAGAAGCTGAAACAAAGGATATAGGAGTCCTGGCTATTTCGGATTTCCTCTGCTGTTACTAACTTAGCTTGATATTCCTTTCGGATTCCTTCCTCCCACTTATCTAGGCGTGCCTTGGCATCATTATAGATACAGATAACCTTGTCCAATTTGATATCTGGCACTTCCTGGGATACATAGCGCATAGCTTTTAAAAGATAAGCATCTTTAGCCAAGATTACCAAGTAGCGATTAGTTTCCTCAGCCACTTGCCGAAAGGTGAGGAGACGCTCAACATTTCGCGGTCCGAAATCAGCGATGACCAGAGCTTTAGCTTCTTTAATAATTTCCAAGGCTTTGGTATATGCCTCCTCCTCGCTCACTGTCTCCTGGCTGCTTTCAACGTTAGTTCCCTCACAGATAAGTATAGCTGGTTTTAACTGAGCAGCAGACTCAATAAATTTCTCCGAGAGATAGCCATTTCTGCCATGGAGTCTTAAGTCGCCTGTATAAACGACCCAACCTAAGCTAGTCTCTACAGCAAAAGCTGTGGCTCCAAATATAGAGTGGTCTACAGGGAAACTCTGTAAGCAAAGGGATCCCACGCCCTTTGCTGGCTCTAACAACCCTGCCTGAAGTCCCCGGGCACTGGGGGTTGTCTGCCAGAAATCAAAGGCTGCCGGGGTGAGATTTTGGAAATCAAAAACTTTAAAAAGCCTCTGCTGAGCCGGTGCTTTTTGCCATTGGGCAGCCTGGAGCACCCCAGCACTTCTTTCTCGGGGAATGCAGTAACAAACTTCCTTCTCGAAATCACTCACTCCACTATCCTGTATCGCTTTAGCCACAAAAGCACTCATAGCCGTTGTATAGATAGGGATATCTTCCTGCAAAAAGGAAATATACCCACTATGGTCAATATGGGCATGAGAGAGAAGCACACCGTCTACAGCAAGCTCCCGATAATAGAGGAATGATTTAAACCGATGCCAAAGGGATTCATTTAGTACTAAATCACTCCGATAGATACCCCGCAGAGGAGGCAAAAGCTCCATCTCCAGGAGATCGAGAAGCCCGGCACTAGCCCGAGGTTTAAGATATTCCTCAAAGTACTGATAGCGTCGGGCAAAAGAGGTGCCGAAGTCAAAAAAGAGAGCAGTTTCTCCTTCTTCGAGGAGTACCTTGTTTCCTCCGATTTCCTTCACGCCACCGTAGAAAGTCAGGCTGAGCATCTCATAACCATTATACTCTATATTACTTTAAGCGCCATCTCTTTCGAACGAAAGGCAAAGGAGTTTGTTTTTGTCACCCTGAGCAAAATATCGAAGGGGGACAGAGTCCCCCTTCGAGGTTTCCTCCAGAGGAGTTTCGAGGGAGTTCAAGAACCCCCTCGATTAAAGCGAAGGGTCTAGATTCTGAGCCTGTCTGAAAAGTCCTATTACTTGCGGATGAAGAAGACTTTGATATGTTTATAGCTTAACCCATATCAGAGACTCCGCCTTTTAGGGCGGAGAGCATCACTATTACCTCCAACAGCAGTGTTTACACCGCCATAAGACAAGCGACCTAAAGGTCACCTCTGGACGCTAGAGCTAGTGAAGCTCCCCAGCCTTCAGGCTGGGGTCTCTTTGCCTACCCTACTAAAGAGAAACTTTTGGCGCGGAATCGAGGCTGGGGTTTTCAGACAAGCTCAGAATGACAAGTAAACTGGCTAAACAAGCTCAAAAGACCTTGCTTGACCACTCTAGTTCAATTACAATGGTTGGGGTGAAGAAGAATGCTTGAGCTCTTGTCAGAGAAAATAGGAAATGTCTTTCGGAAGCTGAGCGGGAGGGGCAGGCTCAGCG
>CAZUZX010000093.1:0-4704 GCA_964624525.1 uncultured Dehalococcoidia bacterium
CTCTACTTTAAGCTTGATTGTGCCTTGCTAACCAATTTGGTTTTTGGTTCACGCAGACCTGCTTGACTGGGCTGGCGACCAACTAATTTCCCCTTCGAATTCCTCCAAAACAGCATTCAATCTTGAACTCTTCATATCAATGCCTCTGTCCTTTAATTCTGTTTCAATTATCTTGGCATATTCATGCATTTTTATGCCGTATTCATCCCCTTGGTCATATGCCCATTGCATTAGCATTCCCAGGACTTGATTGGCAACAAAGAGCATGTCCTCCTCTGTAGCTTGCCTTGGCTCAGGGAGCAAGTCAACAAGCTTGCGGTAGGTCTTTGAGTATTTATCTCTCCCCCCGTAGATAGCATATATTAAACCTGCATTCTTCTTGTGCCAATCATATATCCCCCGATATGCAGCTTCGGCAGCAGTCTCTTTTAAGCGCTCAACTGGGAGCTGTAATAACGTTTCCCGCAGAGCATTCTCAGTGACTGTGAGGACGGATTTAAGATATTGCCTTACCAGAGTCTCGTGGATGTAAAACTCCGCTCCTTTCTCCACGCCAAGCTCCTCATTCACCAATGCCTTACGCATCTTTGCCACTACATCATCTATACTGAACCTCAGCATCTCGTACCACCTCCTTTTTAGCATATTATCCCCTTTGAGATTTTAACTTAACCCATTTTTACGTTTGCCCACTGGTATTTTGTAGGTTAAGAGGCGATTTCGGAAACCTTCTCTTGCCTCACCTTACCCTCTCGGGTTAGCATAAGACCATCAACAACCAGGTCCAGCTTTATCTGAATGCCTTAGGTGGCTCTAAAGACCGGCACAACATAAAAAATTACTCTTTGACTGACGCCAAAGAGTAATTATCGAGCCTCTTCTCTAAGGCGGCAGCCCAACTATCATTGCCACATCGGCTTTAGACTTGCGGCTTTGTGCCCCCACCTTTTGACGGGTTTACCTTTTTCGCCTTAATATTAAATTTGGTGAATTTCCGTTAAACTTCGGACATCACCTCCTTTCTGAATGCCTTAGGCGGCTCTAAAGGCCGGGTCAACATAAAAAATTACTCTTTGACTGACGCCAAAGAGTAATTATCGAGCCTCTTCTCTAAGGCGGCAGCCCAACTATCATTGCCACATCGGCTTTAGACTTGCGGCTTTGCGCCCCCGCCTTTTGGCGGGTTTACCTTTTTCGCCTTAATATTAAAAGTTGGTTCTGTATAGCATAAGAATAGGTTTTTGTCAAGTTCTCAAGAGGAGATTGAGGAAAACCTTAACCAAGAGAAAGACAACTGGATAAACAGGAGCTTGCATTACTCTTTCATAGGAGCAGAATGTTCAGTATCTCCAGATGATGGTAGAATTCGATAAACTGGAGCAAATTAGTGGACTGAAAGTTCGTATGTACTGCTGTTGGGTGTAATAGGCATGCTTATTTATTCGTATGACTTACTTTTGCCTCCAGCGCTTCACCAGCCTATTAAACCTCAACCTTTCTTGGTCTGCCTCTAGCTCTTTTTGGTGGTTCTATGACACATGGTGGGCTTGGCTTCTCAGACTCAGATGTGACGAGTCTTTCTCGCTTAGGTTCCATGTAGGGGAAATCCTTTTCTACGCCACACTTCTTGCACCTGGCGTGGTAAAATCCATTGGTCGGCCGAGTGTCTATAAGCCAGTAGTGGGCGCCACTATTCTTAGTCATCATCACTAAATCCGGTGACGGGGCTGTAGGTTGCCTCCCGGGTTTGTCTTTCCCTTTCTTCTGCCCTTTCTCGGGCCTCTTGGGTTCTTTCTTGTCCATCTGTTACCCCTCCAAATCCGCCTGGATGAGCTTGATGGAAGGGAAACCCTTAGCACATTATAGCACACCCAGCTCGGATGCAATTCCCATCACGGTAAAGCACTACGAGAGCAGCGGAAAGTTCGAGAATAGCCTTAGGCTTTACCGGGCGATAGTATAGGGCAAGTCTTGAGAAGAGATTTGACTCTGGGGTCTCCTCGGAAATATTTAACTCAGAGAGGGCAAATGGAGCAGAATCAGTCCTGGATTGCGGGTAAACTTACCCTGATCATCTTTTCTTCGGACCTTTCCGAAGATATTCAGACGACTTCTTCTGTTCCTTCCTCCCTTTTTTCTTAGTCGCTTTTTTCTTAGCCATCCGCTAGTAACCAGTACAATAAGTCTGTAGTGACATTATACTACGCCGAACTTGGCTTGGATGCAAATTCGGGCACGGGAGAAACTGGAAATGACTATACATTGCCGTCAGACTATCCCCCTGGTGAGAAACTGGGCTAGGCAGCCCCTCACCACTTTTTTTAAAAAAACAAATCCACCTCACCCCATAAACTTGTCTCGCTCCAGAAGCTCATCTGAAGTAAGGGCTGCTATTCACCGCAAGTTTCCCCGGCAAAAATTCCTGACAAAATCGCCTTGACGCTTGTAGAACATATGTGCTACTCTGAGGCAAATGAATGATTCCCTACCACAGTTGTTGCCGAATAAAGACCTCGACCGGCTGAGAGCCTACCGCGAGAATCTCGACTTCTATAACGGTGGGCAGTGGACAGCCGAGGTCAGGCACCGCGAAAGGCGACTGACCTTTAACTATGCCAAGGTGTTCATTGATAAAGTTACCTCCTATCTCATGAGCGGTTTTAATTTTGTGGTTGAGCCGGAAGAGGGTTCACCTGAAGCGAAAGAAAAAGCTAAGAGAGCCGAGGAAGCCCTGCGGGAAGTTTACCACCAGAATAACCTTGAGCTTTTGGACTTCGATACCGAGATAGATTGCGCCATCCTTGGCGATGCGGCTCACAAAGTAACCTGGGATAGCCAGGAGAAGAGGGTGCGGGTCACTGCCCCCGATGTGCAAGGGCTTTTCTGCTTCTGGGTGGGGGACGATATCTCCCGAGTTTACCGAGTGGCTTCAAAGTATACTCTCTCCGATGAAGAAATAGAGAAGCTCTATCATCTTGTGCCTAAATCGAAAAAAGCCACTATTATCGAGGACTGGAGTCAGGATTCCTTCACCCTCTGGGTGGACGACCAGATTCACTATCGGGGGCGAAATCCCTATGGCTTCATCCCTTTTGTCATTTATCCCAATCTCCGTGAGCCAAAGAAATTCTGGGGAGTCTCTGACCTGCCTCAGATTATGGAGCCGCAACGGGAGCTTAACCGGGCTATGTCACAGCTCTCCCGTATTCTGGAACTTTCCGGCAACCCCATTGCTGTCCTGGAGAATATTGAGTCGGCTGAAGATATCCAAGTCCAGCCCGGGGCGGTATGGACTATCCCTGAAGATGCCAAAGCTTATCTGCTTGACCTCCTGCAAGGGGGAGGGGTGAGACTACATATTGATTATATTGACCTCATTTATCGCATCCTCCATGATGTCTCTGAGTCCCCCCGGGCTGCTTTTGGAGGCACACCGCAAGACCTCTCTGGGGTAGCCTTGCAAATAGAACTCTACTCCCTTTTACAGAAGGTGCACCGCAAAAGGCTGATTAGAAGCATTGCCTATGAGAAGAGGAATGAGATGATCTTGCGCCTCCTCAGTCAGAAGAGAGGTGAGGACTTCAGGGGGCTGAAGACTAGGATTATCTGGGGGTCAGTCCTGCCTCAGGATATCCTGCGTCTTGTCCAGTCCGAGCAAGCAATGATTCAGACCGGAATCCACTCGCGGCGCAGAGCTATGAATGAGCTAGGTATCCTTGACCCAGAGATGGAGTTCCAGCGTTGCCTGGAGGAGGAGAAAAGACTGAAGGAGGCAAGATGATTTATCTCGCCCAGGTGCTCAGTGAACTGAAGGAGTTTCGCTGCTCCGTTCCGGCGACGCTTATTGGTGGCATAGTGGATCGGGGCTTCTCAGAAAACGATATTGACCTCCTCTACCACGGACTATCGCTGACTCCACAAAAGGTAGCCTCCTCTCTCACCCCTGAGCTTAACCGCCGCCTCCATTTAGTCGCTGAGGAAGAAATAGGGCAGCAAGCCAAGCCACCTCAACTGGTAATCGGGGGAAGCCTTCTCTGGGACTATGCCCAAAAGAAGCCCTTTTGGGATGATGAGTTCCTGGAGCAGAGCACCAAGCGCTGGCTTAAGCCCCTGGTGAGTAGGACAGAAGATAGGACAGGAGACGGGGGACGGGAGACTGGTCCTCAATCCTCCGTCTCCGGTCTAAGAATCCTTGATGTTGGCTGCGGAGATGGCTTTGCCATGCAGCTATTCTCATTCTATGGCGCTTACCCAGTAGGTATTTCTACTGCTGAGGAGGAAGTGCACTGGTGCCGGGAGCAGGGGCTGGAAGCCTATCTCATGGACCAGAACTGGCTCGACTTCGATGACCAGTGCTTCGATGTCGTCTGGTCACATCACACCCTGGAGCACTCGGTTGCCCCCATCCTTGCGGTGAAAGAAGCAGCCCGCGTCCTTAAACCAAATGGCATATTCGATCTCACTGTAGGTACCGGCAGAGTCCCAGGGCATCACTACCGTTTTGATCAGACTACCCTAGAGAATCTGCTCACCGATTGCGGATTCAAAATAGAGAATTCCCGGGAAGCTCGCTGTGGCTTTAGCCCAGAAATTCACTTCAGAGCTATAAAGGAGTGTTTAAGCGTCATTGCGACCCCGATTCATCGGGGGAAGCAATCCCAAAAGCAATAGTAGGAGATTGCCTCGCGGAGCCTGCCCTGAGCG
>CAZUZX010000094.1:0-2648 GCA_964624525.1 uncultured Dehalococcoidia bacterium
AAGAATCCCTAAGCCTTTCCAGAGTGCCTTCTGTAGAGAGCAATAAAGTAACAAGTTGACTTTCTAATTCAAGCCCTTCGTCAAGGCTCGTATCGAGTCCTCTTTTTACCGCTTCTTTAGCATATCTGACTGCTTGCGGGGGATGGGAGATTGTTCTTTTTGCCATTGCCTCAGCAGTAGAGAGGAGTTCTTTTCGGGGCACCAATCGATTGACCAATCCAATGTGGTAGGCTTCTTCGGCATCGAACCATCTGCCAGCAAGCAAGGCTTCCAAGGATTTAGCTCTCCCTATAGTACGAGGCAGTGTTTGTGTTGCTCCAGCAGCAGGGATGAGACCCAGAGACACTTCGGGGAGACCAAAACGAACATCATCAGAGGCAATTCTTATGTCACAGCATAAGGCTATTTCAATCCCTGACCCTAAAACATATCCATGGAGAGCAGCAATTAGGGGCTGCGGGAGACTGAGAAATAACCCCCATAAATCGCGCTCCCAGCGCACCTGGCGAGCAATCACTGGCGACGGAGCAGTAAGGAACTCACTTAAATCAGCCCCAGCACAAAAGGCTCTCTCCCCTGCCCCCTTAAAGATAGCTACCCTGACTTCGGAGTCATCCTTAAGGGCACTCAATGCCTGATACAGCTCATCCCGCATTTGAAGATTGTAGGCATTCAACACCTGAGGACGGTTAAGGGTGATATAACCAATGCCATCCTTTTTCTCATAGATAATGGTTTGAAAATTATTCCCCGATTTCATTTTCATGGGTGTGCAAATCTATGGTCTTTCGTATGATATGGTATAAAATCCCCTTGAAGGGAGAGGTTAGGTGAGGGTGAGTTTCCCCCTCCCTTGATCCCTCCCGCCAGGGGAGGAGATTAATTTTGTCCTATTTCACTCTCCTTTAAATTCAGGTTGCCTCTTTTCCAAGAAAGCCTTAACACCTTCAATGCGATCCTGGGTCGTTTGCAGGAGCATATAGAGGTCGCATTCTAGTCTAAGCCCTTGCTCTAAAGTCAAATCCAGCCCCTTATGGATTGCTTCTTTGGCATATCGGAGAGCAATCGGAGCTCTGGAGGCTATTTCTCTTGCCAGCTTCTCCGCTTGAAGGATAACCTCGCCGTGCTCCACTACTTGGTGAACTAACCCAATTCGGTGCGCCTCTTGAGCCTCAATAGGCTCAGCGGTGAGAAGCATTTCTAATGCTTTGCTTCTCCCTACAATTCGTGGTAACCATTGAGTGATACCACTAGCAAGAAAGTAACCACGTTCAATATCAGGAACACCGAGGAAGGACTTCTGCGAGGCAATTCTCAAGTCGCAACTTAAAGCTAAGGCTAAGCCGGCACCTAAAGCATCTCCATTGATAGCAGCAATAACCGGACATTCAATACCTGCCACTATTGTCGCCACGTTATAGCGCTGGGTGAATTCTTTTAATTCAATCGAGGAGGGTGACTCGCTAAGAACAACGCTGGAGAATTGACTCAGGTCTTCCCCGTCACAGAAAGCTTTACCAGCACCACTAATGATGACTACCCTAATGTCCTCCTCTTGATTAACCCTCTGGCAAGCCTCTCTTAGCTCTACTGCCATTTCGGTATTGATGGCATTAGCCACTTCAGGGCGATTAAGGGTTATATGGGCAATTTGGTCCTTTTTGTGGTAGATAATTGTGTTGTAATCCATGATAGTAGGCGGAGGCTATCTCACACTGAGACCATCATAGCCAACGACACAGCTAGTGTCAAGGCAACCGGGGTTGCGTCAGGGCATATCTAGGGGGAAGACAAGGCTATGCTTCCTCTTCTCACTTCAGCAGCTTAAATGCTTCGACATCTATCAGACCTAGGTCGGTTAATCTGAGTTCAGGAATTACTGGCAAAGCGAGGAAGGAAAGGGTGGCAAAGGGGGAGGGAAGCTGGCACCCAAGCTCAGAGGCTATTTTCTCTAAATTCTCCAGCTTATTTACCACCGCTTCCAGAGGTTGGTCTGAAACTAGACCAGCAATAGGCAGAGGCAAAGAGTCAAGGGCTTGCCCTTCAACAGCTACAGCCAACCCTCCTTGCAGTTTTTCTATTTCCTTTATCGC
Organism: uncultured Dehalococcoidia bacterium; assembly: GCA_964624525.1. Classification (GTDB taxonomy): domain Bacteria; phylum Chloroflexota; class Dehalococcoidia; order UBA2247; family RBG-13-53-26; genus CAZUZX01. The sequence continues at coordinate 2,094 of CAZUZX010000094.1, forward strand.
CGCGAATATATCTACGTCATTAGCACCTACGGCAACAATATTGTGGGAGTCGTGAGCAACGGAGGAAGCTATTGCCCCCTTGTTTAATCCGAAGCCTTTAACTAGACCTAGACCTATGTTGCCTGTTGCCTTGTGCCTCTCTACAACCACTGCTTTAAGAATGTCCCGCTTAATATCAGGAAGGATAAAGCTACCCTCCACCTTTACCTCTTCATACCATTTCTTAGTAATTATCTGTCCAGGGATAATCTCTATAATCGGCTGGGTGCTTTGCTCTGCTGGAATCCGCAGCCTCTCCATGCCAAAGGGTTTAATATTTACGGAGCGGCATAAATTCTCATCCCGGGGGACATCTGCTGAAAATAGTGGTTTGCTACCCTCAGCGACCACCCGCCCCTGGTAGAGAACCATGTCAACTTGCAGGGCAGCTAGATCGCTGATTACTATGAGATTAGCCAGATAACCTGGAGCGATAGCGCCGAAGCTATCCAGTCGGAAGTAGCCCGCTGGGTTAATGGTGGCTAATTGGAGGGCACGGACAGGGTCTAGTCCCCT
>CAZUZX010000094.1:2748-4638 GCA_964624525.1 uncultured Dehalococcoidia bacterium
GATAGATAGGCATTTAGCTCCTTCCCTCCCAGACCGGGGGCGTGACCATCAATAACCTTTCCCCGGGAAACAGCTATCTTGAGTAACACCTCACTGTCTCCGCTAATCACTCCGGGGAAGTTCATCACCTCGCCTAGACCGATAGTGTTCTTCCTACCGAGAGCCTGAATATCATCTGCGGTGAGTCGAGCCCCTGAAGTCTCCAGATGACTAGCTGGCACACAGGAAGGAGCCATTAAAAACAAACTGAGAGGTAACCGCTCCGCACAGCGGAGCACATATTTTATACCCGCCATTCCAGAAACGTTGGCTATCTCATGGAGGTCAGTCACTATAGCCAAGACCCCTCGTGGTACCACTGCCTTGGCATACTGGCTAATATGAAGCAAGGAGCTTTCAGTGTGAATATGTCCATCAATGAGTCCGGGAGCAAGATATCTGCTACCTAAATCTATCACCTGTTTTGCATGTTGGTAGCCCCCTATGCCGGCAATTCTGCCTCTAAATATAGCTACATTGCCTGGCTCTATCTCAGTGGTGAGGGTGTTTATAATCCTGGCATTAGTAAGAAGGAGATCAGCCGGAGCTTCCCCCCGAGCGACGGAAACTAAGCCCTTCAGCTCTCTTTGGTTCAATTTTCTTCCTCTAAAATATATAGCCCAGGGAGGTTACGAAATCTTTCATCATAATCTAGCCCATAGCCAACTACAAAGGCATCAGGGACAATTAAACCAAGGTAGTCAATAGGCACAGGCACCTTACGGCAGGGAGCCTTATCAAAAAGAACACACACCTTGAGTGAAGCTGGCTTTTGGCGCTTGAGATAACCAAGGAAGAAACTTAAAGTTACTCCTGCATCTACGATGTCTTCTATAACCAGAACATGTCGATTTTTAATGGGGATACGTAGACCGTGCACCACTTTGACCTTACCCAGACTTTCCTTTCTGCCTCGATCATAGCTAGAGAGGATAACAAATTCCACCTCTAACGGAAAATCGAGATTTCGTATCAGGTCAGCCATAAATATAAAAGAGCCTTTAAGCACACCAAGAAGGAGGGGATTTTTGTCCTGATAGTCTTTGTTGATTTCCTGCGCCAACCTGTCTACAGCGCTTCTTATCTCCTCTGGAGTAAGAAGAAGGCGAAGCCTTTCTTTCTGTGGCACAGGAATTACCTCAGCCTCTTTTTATAATTCTAGCAGATTTTTCCTATTTATCTGGAGACCGTTTAGCGTCATTGCGAGGCACGCAGTGCCGAAGCAATCTGAAGAACAATTATGAGATTGCTTCGCTTCGCTCGCAATGACGAATGGGGGGTTGCTAAACATCCTTTCACCTACTGGCTGGACTATTATTTCAATAGGGGAGCCACAGAGGCTCCCCTATTGAAATTCCCGCTTATAATGTCTTTCTTAGGCTATTTATATCCGTATTTCTGCCAGTTATCCAGAACCTTCTCTTGTAATTCTGTAGGATAAGCCTCGTTAAAAGACATCTTCGATGGCTTCTCCGTTTCTGGATCCCACTCCAGCGGCCAAGTAGCATCCAGTATTAGCTTGCCACCCCGCATATTCATCCTCTCCTGTAAGCTGAGAGATGGAGCTAACGGGCTACCAATGCCAGGTATGGTGAAATGACCCTTCAAGGGATGAAGCTTACTAGCTACGGCATGCATCACCTCACCAATATTAAAGGGGTCAACGGTATGGTCTACTACTATTATTAAATGGATAGCCCCCATACCGATGCGGTGAGAATTTAGGACGCTAGCTATCCATGCGGCAATCTCATTGAGTACCTTCATCACGGAGACTATCACTATCCAGCTACATGCTTCCGGTGGCACATAAACCCCGGTTACCGGGATACCAGCAGCCTGTAGTGCTTC
>CAZUZX010000095.1:0-4577 GCA_964624525.1 uncultured Dehalococcoidia bacterium
CGTCAAATCCACCAGGTCAAATTCAAGGCTCTCTTTAAGAGCCACAATGAGTGGGTCTGCCGCCGACACCACCGCCACGTCTTCATTGACCACGCCCACGGTGATGTCAGATGGCTCCAACTCTATGAGGTAAGCGATAAGAGACAGTACCACGACGGGTATGGTAAAGACTAAGATGAGGGTGCGAGGATCCCGCCGAAACTGAGTGATGATGCGCCTGGCGAGAGCACTGAGCCTAGCCTGACTCACTGCCACCCCCGGCATAGGCTAGAAAAGCCTCCTCCAGAGTGGAAGTGCCACTGCGTTGCCTTAGTTCCCCGGCACTGCCTTCGGCGAGGAGGTGTCCATCTCGCATCAACCCGAGGCGATGGCAGCGCTCAGCTTCATCCATAATGTGGCTGGAGACGATAATGGTCACGCCTTGTTTATTCAACTTATAGAAATGCTCCCAGAAGCTCACCCGCAGCTGCGGGTCCACACCCACTGTCGGCTCGTCCAGGAACAAAAGCACTGGATTATGCACTAAGGCACATGCCAGTGAAACGCGTCTTCTCATGCCACCACTCAGGGTAGCGACTACGGAGTTAGCTCTGTCAGTTAGCTCTACCAGCTCCAGAATCTCATGGAGATGAGAACGAGAGCCTACACCATAGACCCTGCCGAAGAATAGCAGATTCTCCCACACCGTGAGGTCCTGGTACACAGCTTCGGTCTGAGTCATGTAACCCACGCGAGATAGAACTTCCTTGTTGGGCATAGACTTGCCTAACACTCTCGCTTCCCCAGCCGTGGGTCGGAGCAAGCCGACCAAAAGACGGATAAGGGTGGTCTTACCGCAGCCATTGGGACCAAGTATGCCGTAGGTCTCCCCAGTGCGCACCCTTAGGTCAACGCCATCCACTGCCTTTATCGTGCCGAAATGCCGGCTCAGACCATGGGTTTCAACAACAGGAGTATCCATTATAAGTTCTCAGCAGAACAAGGGGTTAGCCTCGAGCCACACCAATAAGCTCGGAGAGTTCCTTTACTCCTTCCTTTTGCATGAATTGCTCGATTCCCTCCAGCACATCAAGCAAGGCACGAGGGTTAGCGAACTGGGCAGTACCTACCTGGACGGCGCTGGCACCAGCCATAATAAACTCTAAGGCATCATCAGCAGAGCTAATCCCCCCACAGCCAATGACTGGTATCTCAACCATCCTCGCTACCTGATAAACCATGTATAAGGCAACAGGTTTTATCGCTGGTCCGGAAAGCCCGCCGCTAATATTACCAAGGAAAGGCTTGCGCCCAGTGATATCAATAGCCATTCCCCTTAAGGTATTAATCAAGCAAAGAGTATGGGCACCAGCCTCAGCTACGGCTGAAGCAACCGCAACAATATCAGTGACATTGGGAGTAAGCTTAACAATAACCGGCAGGGATGTGGCTGACCTTACCGCTTTAGTTACGGCTACAGCCGCTCGGGGGTCGGTACCAAACTCTATTCTCCCGGCTGCCATATTAGGACAGCTAATATTCACCTCAATGCCACTGACTCCAGCCACCCCCTCCAGCGTAGAAGTCAATTTGGCATAATCATCCACATATTCACCAGCAATATTAACAATTACGGGAACCTGCCAGGTTGCCCAGATTGGGGCTTTCTCTTTAATTAAAGCCTTTATGCCGATATTTTGTAATCCAATAGAGTTCAGCAGCCCGGCAGCAGTCTCTTTCAAGCGAGGCTGAGGATTCCCTTCCCGTGGCTCAAGAGTAGTACCTTTGCAAACAATAGCTCCCAGTTTCTGAATGTCAAAAACATGAGCATACTCAGTACCATAGCCAAAAGTTCCCGCCGCGCTCATTACGGGATTTTTGAGCCATAAACCATGAGGGTGGGTAGGGGCTAACTGGACAGCAAGATTCATCGGTCTTTCTGCTTAGTCCATTATAGAGTAATCACCTCAATTGTAAAGGTAAGAAATTAATTCCCCTTTGTCATTGCGAGCCGAAGGCGAAGCAATCTCGTGCTTGCTTTCCGAGATTGCTTCGTCGCTAGCGCTCCTCGCAATGACAATAAACACCTTCTCGAATATCAAAAACTTGCAGTATCTAATCTGAATAATTATACTTAGCAGCGGTTAAAAGCTTTTCGAAAATATAAAGGGTGTCTTCATAGAAGAGAAATTTGACGTTATTGTGGTAGGAGCGGGACCGGCAGGGTGTGCTGCTGCCTATACTCTGGCAAAGGCAGGTCTAGGCGTGCTAGTGGTGGAGAGGGGGAAATTCGCGGGGGCAAAAAATATTACCGGTGGAGTCCTCTATGGTGCAGTGCTAAATAATTTATTGCCCAATTTCTGGGAGGAAGCTCCGGTAGAAAGATACATCAACCGCCACATAATCACTTTCCTTTCTGAGAAATCATCGCTATCTCTTGACTTTAACGCAGCGGGTTTTAATCAGCCACCCTACAATGGTTTCACTGTTCTGCGGGCTAAGTTTGACCGCTGGTTAGCTAAAAAGGTGGAGCAAGCCGGGGCCATTGTAGCCACCGGGCTTCGAGCTGACGACCTCCTCTGGGATAATCATCGAGTGGCAGGGATTATAGCTGGGGGGGATAAACTACCAGCAGATGTAGTTATCGCTGCTGACGGAGTTAACTCCGTCCTAGCTCAAAAGGCGGGCTTGGGGAAGATGCCCCTTCCCGTGCAGGTGAATCAGGGGGTTAAGGAAATAATCAAACTACCGCGGGAGACCATTGAGGAGAGGTTCAATTTGAGTGGTGATAGTGGTGTAGCTATCGAATTCCTAGGTTTCTGCACTAAAGGGGTGCATGGTGGTGGTTTCCTCTATACAAACAAAGAAAGTCTCTCACTAGGTATCGTTGTCCAGATAAAGGCAATAACGGAAAGTAAGCTTAAAAGTGCTGACCTTCTGGAAGAATTTAAAGCTCATCCTATGATGAAGGAATTGATCAAAGGGGGCACCACGGTGGAATATTCTGCTCACCTGGTGCCTGTGGCTGGACTTGCCATGATGCCTCGTCTTTATAGCGACGGGTTACTTATTGCTGGTGATGCGGCGGGCTTAGTTCTGGCTACGGGGCGAGCTCTGGAGGGAATGAATTTCGCCCTTGCTTCAGGGATTGCGGCGGCAGAGACAGTAAAGAAAGCGAAAGAAAAAGGCGATTTTTCCAAGGCAACTCTTTCTCATTATGAGAAACTCCTCGCCCAGAGCTTTGTCCTCCAAGACTTAAAGAGGTTTAAGAAAGCCCCCAAATTCCTGGAAAATGAGCGTCTTTACCACACTTATCCTGATTTGGCTTGTAGCCTAGCAGAGAGGATTTTTGCGGTGGATGGAAATCCAAAGAAGAAAATTTGGCAAATAGCCAGAGAAGAGATAAAAGGAAAAGTTTCCCTCTGGCGATTGATTCGAGATGGGATTTCCGGGGGGAAAACAGTATGAAAATAGAGGAAAAACTAGCCTTAAACAAATTCGATGTTGACCAGGAAGCTCACATCAAATTGAAAGAGGAGATTTGCCAGAAGTGTGAGTGGCGAATTTGCCTTTATATCTGCCCTGCGGAGTGCTACACACTGCGGGAAGATAAAATTAGCTTCGACTATGAGGGCTGTTTAGAATGCGGGAGTTGTCAAATTGCTTGCGATAAGGGAGCTATTGAGTGGTCTTATCCCAGGGGAGGCTTTGGCATATCTTATGAATATGGATAAGGAGGGTATTGGATGAACATCGTCGTCTGCATCAAGCAGGTGTTAGACCCTGAGATGCCCCCAGCTAAATTCAAGGTTGATACTGCGGCTAAACGAGTAATCCCCCCTGAAGGTATACCTTTAGTTATAAATCCCTTTGATGAGCAGGCAATGGAAGCAGCACTGCGAATCAAGGAAAAACATGCTGCCACCATAACAGCAATAAGCCTGGGGCAAGACTCAGCCATAGATATAATCAGGCATGCTCTGGCTATGGGAGCGGATGAGGGGATTCTTCTCAAGGACACGGTTTTTGAAGATTCTGACACCTTCTCTATAGCTGAGATTCTGACCAAGGCGATAGAAAAAATTGCTAAGTATGACCTCATCCTATGTGGTCGGCAAGCCGCGGACTGGGATGCCGGGCAAGTAGGCTCCACCATCGCCGAAAACCTAAAAATACCAGCGATAACCTTAGCGAAGAACATTGAGGTCATAAACAGCAATCTAAAAGTAGAGCGGATAATACCCGATGGTTATGAAATTGTGGAATCACCATTACCCGCTTTAGTAACAGTGAGCAATGAACTCGGTCAACCGCGCCTCCCCTCAGGGCGGGGCATCATCCAAGCAGCAAGGAAGAAAATCACCACCTGGACAGCCCAAGACATCAACTGTGACCCTTCTCGTCTTGGCAGTAGTGCCAGGCGCAGCGACTTAGCGGCACTTTTTATTCCCTCCCGGGAAAGGAAATGTGAAATTATGAGCGGCAAAAATGTCGCCGAAGCGGCAAGCAATCTAGCCCTGAAACTAAGAGAGATAAAGGTAATATAAATTGAGGTCGTTTAGCAACACAATATGTCATTCTGACCCTGAGCCCTTCGC
>CAZUZX010000096.1:0-4488 GCA_964624525.1 uncultured Dehalococcoidia bacterium
CGAGAATTGTTTCTATTGTAAACCCCAATTTGTTCAGCAACACCAATATTACCGTGCTATAATAATATTTCAACCCCTTGGGCAAGGATAAGAGGAAGAAAATGACAAGCCAGAGTAAAACCTATATGGGTATAGATATCGGCTCAGTTAGCTTAAATATCGCCATAATTGATGAAGAGCTCCAGCTACTGGAAAGCCTTTATGAGAGGACGAAGGGGCAGCCCATCCCGGTGTTAATCGAGGCTTTCGAAGGTCTGAAGAACGATTTCCCCGAACTAAATGGAGTGATAAGCACCGGTAGCGGTCGCAATTTGGTAGCTGATATCTTAGGTATAAATAGAGAAAATGAAATCATGACCCAAGCAAAAGGTACTGCCCACTTTCATCCTGAAGTGAGGACAGTTATTGAGATCGGCGGTCAAGATTCAAAGCTTATCTTCCTTGAGCGAGATGAAAGAAACGGGGAAACAGTGATTATAGACCACGCCCTTAATGAGATATGCGCAGCGGGAACTGGCTCCTTCCTTGACCAGCAAGCCTATCGCCTGGGAATTTCCATAGAGGAATTTGGCAATCTAGCTTTAAGAGCTAAAAGACCAGCCACTATTGCGGGCAGATGCAGCGTCTTTGCTAAATCTGACATGATTCACCTGCAACAGGAGGGAATAGCGAGGGAGGATATAATAGCTGGGCTCTGCTACGCTTTAGCGAGAAACTATATCAGCAATTTGGGCAAAGGGAAGAGATTCAAGAAGCCTGTAGCTTTCCAGGGGGGTGTTGCTGCTAATAAAGGAGTGGTCAAAGCTTTCGAAGAACTGTTAGGACTTGAATTAGGAGAGTTGATTATCCCCCAGCATTTCAAAATCATGGGAGCCTTTGGCTCGGCAATTTTAGCCTTGGAAAGAAGAAATGATATATCTTTCAAGCTTCAAGAGGCAATATACGATTTAAGAGAATACCTGACTAGAAAAGCTAACGAGGCAGAAGTAGGTCATTTAAGGAGATTAACTTATAAAGGAAACAGTATCAACTCTCCCAATAATAATTCCCCCTTAAACCAGGTGCAAAAGAGGAAGATATATATAGGGATTGATGTCGGTGCCGTGAGTACAAATATCGTTGCCTTGGATGAAGATAAAAATATATTAGCCAAGAAATATCTTATGACGGAAGGCAAGCCAATTGAGTCGGTAAGGAGAGGACTTGAAGAGATAGGTTGCCAGATGAATGATTCTGTTGAGGTTCAAGGTGTAGCTGTTACCGGCAGTGCTCGCTATTTTGTGGGGGATTTTGTCGGGGCTGACTTAGTGATTAATGAGATTACTGCCCAAGCCAAGGCTACCCTGGATATTGATCAAACGGTAGACACCATATTTGAAATAGGGGGGCAGGATTCAAAATACATTTATCTGAAGAATAGTTCCGTGGTTGATTTTGAGATGAACAAGGTCTGTGCTGCGGGGACTGGTTCCTTTCTTCAGGAACAGGCAGATAGACTGAGCGTTAGCATCGAGGGGGAATTCAGTAATCTTGCCTTCGCCTCAAAAGCTCCCGTAGATTTGGGGACCCGGTGTACCGTATTTATGGAATCTGACTTAATACACCACCAGCAGATAGGTTCACTAAAGACTGACCTCCTTGCCGGTCTTGCCTATTCTATTGCTAATAATTACATCGAAAAGGTGGTAGGGAATAAAAAGATTGGACAGAGGATATACTTTCAAGGGGGGGTGGCAGGAAATTCAAGCGTGGTCTCAGCTTTCGAGAGTATTTTAGACAGAGAAATTATCGTGCCCGAAAACCACCATGTTACTGGGGCTATCGGTGCTGCCTTAATTGCGATAGAAAAGAGGAGAGATACCCTGGAGAGAAGTAATTTTGCCGGTTTCAACCTGAAGGATAGGGACTATGAGGTTAAATCTTTTGAATGTAAGCACTGCCCTAATTGCTGTGAGATTAAGAGAGTATCCATAGAGGGCGAATTGAGAGCCTTTTATGGTGGTATTTGTGAACGATACGAGTTGAAGGAAGATAAACCGGACTCTGAGGAGCTTCCCGATCTTTTCAAAGAGAGGGAAGAAATGCTGACAAGGTATTATGAAGAGGAAAACTTTGATCCAAATTCACCCGTCATTGGCATCCCACGAGCGCTGATGTTCTTTGAGCAATTCCCACTATGGAGCACCTTTTTCGGAAATCTAGGACTCAGAGTGGTAATATCCGATAAAACCAATAGAAAATTGATCAATAAAGGGCTCCAGGAGATTCTAGCCGAGACCTGCTATCCGGTGAAAGTAGCTTACGGACATGTACTAAACCTTATAGAAAAGGGGATCGATTATCTATTTGTCCCTAGCATTATTGACCTAGAAAAAGAGACGGACGACGTAGCTAGAAGCTACAATTGCCCTCTTATTCAAGGGATTCCCTTCATGCTAAGACCTGCCTTTGAAGACAAGGTGAAGATAATAAACCCCACTATATTTATGGCAAAGGAAAAGGAAAACCTCAAGGAGCAGATGCTGCAGATAGGTAAGGATTTTGGCAAGAGCAGAAAGGAGACCACATTAGCTATAGCGGCTGCTCTCGAAGCCCAAAAGGAGTTTGAGAGGAAGCGCCGCGAAAGAGGGCAAGAGATACTGCAAGCTCTCAAAGGGGATAATGAAGCCATAGTAATAATTGGCAAACCTTACAATGTCCACGATATAGGCCTGAACTTGAATATCCCCAAGAAGTTGCGAAAATTGGGGGTGCTAGCGATTCCTTACGACCTTTTGCCTCTCGATTCCATCAATTTACCCCCTCATTATTCCAACTTGGTTTGGAAAAATGAGCAAAATCTTCTTCGGGGGGTGATATTCGCTAAAAATAACCGTAGTCTGAATCCGATACTAATCACCAATTACGGGTGTGGTCCCGATGCTTTCTTTGCCAAGTATCTTGAGGATGTTATGGAAGATAATCTCTGTTTAGTTCTGGAGGTAGACGAGCATAGCGCCGATACTGGTATAACCACCAGGATTGAGGCTTTTCTTGATACTCTCAGTAGGGTAAGGGAAAAAGTGAAAAAGGTGAAGCGAGAGGAAGATCTAAGGGTGATTAGACCTTCAGGGGAGCTAAATATCTTCAAACCGTCGCAGAAAATCAGGAACCTGGATAAAACGATTTACCTGCCTCAGATGTCGGCGCACTGCCTCATTATGGCTGCTGCCTTCAAATCAGTGGGTATTGACGCTTGTCTTCTGCCCAAGCCTGATGCGAGATCAGAGGAACTAGGGAGAAGATATGCTTCAGGCAAAGAGTGTCATCCTTACCTTATGACCACTGGAGATTTGGTCAGGATGACAGAGCTTAAAGACTTTGACCCTGATCGGTCAGCCTTTGCCATTTTCAACTTTGATGGCTCATGTCGTCTAACCCAATATGCTATGTCGCAAAAGTTGGTTCTTAAGAGGCTAGGGCTGAGTCATATACCGGTAATTGCCCCGGTTACCTCTATTCGCCGCGATGAATTTGTTAGGCTATTTGGATGGAACTGGTCAAGAGCAGTTTTGAAGGGCTGGCTAGCAGTAGACGTCTTATTGAAGAAGCTGCTTCACACCCGACCCTATGAGGTGAATTGTGGGGAAACCGAGGCGGCTTATGAAAAGACTGTTGCAGAAATAGCGTCCGGAATTGTCAATGGAAACTTTACGGAGGCTCTAACCAAGTCAATAGCCGCTATGGATAATATCCCAGTAAAGCGAGAGGATAGACCAATCATCGGGATTGTAGGAGAGTTTTATAGCTGCATTGCTCCCTGGGCAAATAACGAGATAATCAAAGAGCTTGAGTCCCTGGGAGCTGAAGTGAGACTGGGTCCCACTGTCAACGATTATGCAGCGTATTTCAATGAAGTCTATCCCCAGACTTACTTTGACCGAAACTATTTGATTCGCCTTTATTTCTATCTCAGAAGATATTGGTATATGAGCTGGAGGAGGAAAATTGAGGAGGGGTTGGGAGAAGAGCTTCAGGCTTGCCAGATTCCCCTAGTTAAAGAGGTCGTGAAGGCTGCTGCTCCCTATGTCAGTGATACCATAGACCCGATAGTAACAGTAAATATATCCAAAGCGGAGAGCTATGCCGCAAGAGGCTACAGTGGTATAGCTAATCTGATAGTCTTGAATTGTCTTTATGGTACACTATGCAGTGCCATTTATAAGAAAGTCCAAAGAGAACATAACCACATTCCCCTGCTCAATATGATATACGACGGGTTAAAGCATACCAATGAGAGAACAAGAATTGAGGCTTTTGTGCATCAAGCCAAGTTATATCGTGAAAGAAGCGACTATCGAAACAGACAAAGCTAAATTTTCAGTGGATATTTGGGAAACTTAAGCCTTTATGTCCAAAAAGATTGAAAGCTTATTTATATCTGTCCTTTCAATTTCTGGTAGGTTGAAACTAGAGCCTCTGGCACTACTTTGGTGGCTGATGTGACAG
>CAZUZX010000097.1:0-4426 GCA_964624525.1 uncultured Dehalococcoidia bacterium
ATAAAGTAGCCCTGGCTTAAAATATCCTTTAGAACGTTTAGCGGACCGGTATACCAGTGAAAGGTTGCCTTCTTAACCTGTGCCTCTTTTACCAGGGTAAAGGAGTCTCTCCAAGCATATCGGCAGTGAATGATTACCAGTTTATTATATTTCTTAGCTAAGGCTAAAACACCTCTGAGCACCTCTTTCTGCAGGTCTTTACTCGACTTTTTTATTAGCTCCTTATGGTAATCTAATCCTACCTCGCCCAGAGCGACAATATTTTTCATGTTATCTTCCATAAATTGGAGATTGCGGTTGAGAGACGAAGTAGCTTGCTCCAAGTTCCAGGGATGATAGCCAAGCGCTGGATATACGAAATTTTCGTACCTCTGTGCTATCTCTAGCACCTGATTATTTGATTGATAGTCCGAACCAACAGCCACTATAGCTATTACCCCACTCAGCCTGGCTCTTTCCATGGCTGAGTCGAGGTCTTCTAGCTCTTCCAGATGGGCGTGGGAATCAATTAGTTGGCGTTCTAAAATAACACCCCTTTTCATTCACTTTACTACGGGATCAATTCCCTTGGCAAACTGTTGCACTAGAGATTGATTACTAAAAAACATCTCGTAGGGATGCCCCAATAATATCGGAGTGTCCACCCTATGGTAAAGGGACGACACGGAGTTCGTCCCCTGCAATTATTAAACTGCACTCTCCTTGACAGGGGGGAATGCCATTGCTAAGCTGTTGCTAGTTTAATGACGGGGCTTATAGAGATTTTTACTGGCAATGGCAAGGGCAAGACTTCTGCAGCATTGGGAGCAGTATTAAGAGCCGTCGGACATGGTTTACGAGCGCATATTGTCTATTTTATGAAGGGTGACTATCCTTATGGTGAGCAAAAAGTCTTCTCTCGATTGCCAAATGTTAGTTTTGCCAGATTTGGGCAGAAAGGCTTCGTGGATCCAGCTAAGGTGAAGTCAGGGGACAAAGAGCAAGCAAGACGAGCTCTAGAAGAAGCCCGAAGAGCAGTGCTTAGTAATGAATATGACCTGGTAGTACTGGATGAGGTGAACGTAGCCATTGCGTGGAAGCTGGTGGATGTTGATGAGGTGATTGAGCTGATCAAACAGAAGCCAGAAAAGGTAGAACTTATCCTCACCGGGCGCTATGCTGATGACAAGTTGATTGAGCTGGCTGATTTAGTAACCGAGATGGTGGAGATTAAGCATCCTTACCAGAAAGGGATACCGGCTCGAAAAGGAATTGAGTATTAGAAGCATGGTGACTTAAATTTTTATACTAAGGAGGAGAAATGAGGGTTACTCTAAGTGTAATTAAGGCAGATATTGGTGGCTATGTGGGGCACTCTAGTTCCCATCCTGAGATTCTAAAAAAGGCTCAAGAGCACCTCCAGGTTGCCAAAAAAGACAAGGTGCTCATTGACTTCTGTGTTACTAGCTGTGGTGATGACTTGCAGCTGATTATGACTCACCAGAAAGGCGTGGATGATGAGCATATCCACAAGCTAGCCTGGGATACCTTTACGGAAGGTACCTCAATTGCCAGACGGCTCAAGCTCCACGGAGCCGGGCAGGATCTTCTGGCTGATGCTTTCTCTGGTAATGTTAAAGGAATGGGTCCCGGGGTAGCTGAGATGCAATTTGAGGAACGCCAGGCAGAGACGGTGATAATATTTATGGCAGATAAGACCTCAGCCGGAGCCTGGAACCTGCCTCTCTATAAGATGTTTGCTGATCCCTTTAACACCATCGGATTGGTTATTGCCTCCAACATGCACTCCGGTTTCTCCTTCGAGGTGCATGATGTTAAGGAACACAAGAAGATCACTTTTAACGCCCCCGAGGAAATATACGACATGTTAGTTTTCCTTGGGGCTCCCAGTCGTTATATGGTTAAGGCAGTCTACCACCGGGAAACAGGGGAGATAGCGGCTGTTTCCTCTACCCAGCGTCTGGCTTTCATCGCTGGCAGGTATGTGGGTAAGGATGACCCGGTATGTATTGTGCGTTCCCAGGGGCAATTTCCGGCCGTAGGCGAAGTTCTGGAGCCTTTTACTATGCCCCAGATGGTGGAGGGCTGGATGCGTGGCTCCCATCATGGTCCTCTCATGCCGGTGGCTCAGAAGCAAGCTAATCCTTCCCGCTTTGATGGCCCCCCCAGGGTGATTGCGGCTGGCTTTCAACTTTCTAATGGTATGCTAGTGGGACCCCGAGACATGTTTGATGACCCAGCTTTTGATGAGGCACGCCGCTGGGCAAATTGGGCTGCGGAATATATGCGTCGGCACGGTCCCTTCGAGCCACACCGACTCCCTCTGGAGGAGATGGAATACACTACTATGCCGCAGGTGATGAAGAAGCTGGAGGAAAGATTTACCGCCCTTGATGCCTAAGCTTCTCCTCGCCACTAGAAATCCGGCTAAGGTGCGAGAGTATTCCTTCCTTTTCCAAGATGCTCCTTTTCAGCTAACCACTTTAGCTGAGGAAGGTATTAATATGGAGGTGAGTGAAATAGGGCCTACTCTGGAGGAGAATGCTAGGCTTAAAGCTTCTGCTTATGCTATTGATGATCGATTTATTGCCCTAGCTGACGACTCCGGACTGGAGGTGGATGCTCTGGGTGGCAAGCCTGGTTCTTTATCAGCTCGTTACGGTGGCAAGGATGCTTCTGATAAAGAAAAGATTACTCTCCTTTTATCTCGCCTCCAAGGTGTGCCTTGGGAGAGACGCTCCGCCCACTTTAGGTGTGTTATAGCTATTGCCTCAGTTTCAAAGATAGTAGGGTTATGTGAAGGTGAATGTCACGGGGTTATCACCTTCGAACCTAAAGGCGACCAAGGTTTTGGTTATGACCCCGTCTTCTACCTGCCAGAGTTAGGTAAGACAATGGCTGAGCTATCCATAGAGGAGAAGAATCGGGTGAGTCATCGAGGGAAGACAGCCCGAAAGGCACTCCAGATCTTGGAAGGCATGTGGCGGGAGCTTAGCCAGTGAGTGGTATTTCTGATTCCTTCCAGCGTCCTATAAACTACCTGCGTATTTCAGTTACTGACCGCTGCAACCTACGTTGCCTTTACTGTATGCCCCGTGAAGGCATCTCCTTGGTACCTCATGCTAACCTTCTTACCTATGAAGAAATTGATGTAGTAGTTCGAGCAGCTGCCGAGATGGGCATCAACAAGGTAAGGCTTAGTGGTGGTGAACCTTTAATCAGACTGGGACTAGTTAATTTGATAAAAATGCTATCCCAAATCGAAGGGATTGAGGATATCTCCCTCACCACTAATGGAACATTGTTGGCATCTCAGGCTGCTGAGCTTAAAGAGGCAGGGCTGCGGAGGGTAAATATAAGCCTCGATAGCCTTAAGCGGCAGAGGTTTGAGGACATCACCGGCTATGATGGGTTACTTGAAGTGCTAGAGGGCATTGAGCAAGCCCATAGGGTTGGTCTTGAGCCGGTTAAGGTAAATGTAGTGGTTATGCGCGGGATTAATGATGACGAACTCGTTGATTTTGCTCTTTTGAGTAAAGAGGAAGGTTGGCATGTGCGCTTCATTGAACTGATGCCTCTTAACCATAAGAGCGTGAAGCAGCTAGATTTTGTGTCCTTCGACGAAATGCAGCAGAGTCTTGCCTCACTAGGGCAACTTGAGGTTTGCCTGCCCCCTATAGGCGAGGGTCCGTCAAAGTATTATCGGTTACCTGGGGCAAAAGGTACGGTTGGCTTTATTACCCCGATTAGTGAACATTTTTGCTTTAAATGTAACCGCCTTCGCCTTACTGCCCAGGGTAAATTACTTCCCTGTCTCTTATCTGACCAGGAGATAGACATGCGAGAGGTGTTGCGCAAAGAAGCCTCTTCTCAAGAAGTAAAGCGCTTGCTCCTGGAGGCGATAGCCTCTAAGCCTCAAGGTCATCGATTAGCACAAGGGTTTGTTCCCCAGAAGCGATTCATGGCTCAAGTCGGGGGTTAAAAAAGTGGAAAACCGAGTTCACATGGTGGATATAGGCGAAAAGCATGATACTGAGCGAGAGGCGGTGGCGAAGGGTTGGGTCAGGATGCAGCCCTCGACCCTGAAGCTGCTTCGGGAGGGGGGCTTAGCCAAAGGAGACGCTCTGGCTGCCGCCCAGGTGGCTGGTGTTATGGCAGCAAAAAGAACACCAGAACTTATCCCTTTGTGTCATCCTTTGTTACTTACTGATGTCAAGGTGGAATTCCAACTGGATGAGGAGCACAGTGTTGTGGAGGTTAGGGCTACTGTTAAGAGCAAGGGGAAAACAGGGGTGGAAATGGAAGCACTCACTGCAGTAGCCATAAGTGCTCTGACTATTTATGACATGTGCAAAGGAGTTGACCCGGGGATGCGGATTGAGGAGATCCGCTTAGTGAGAAAAAGTGGTGGCAAAAGTGGCACTGT
>CAZUZX010000098.1:0-4338 GCA_964624525.1 uncultured Dehalococcoidia bacterium
TACATCGACTTGGGTGAGTGGCAGATCGATAGCATGGAAGAGTTGATGGGTATCATGTGGGCCAATGTCGCCAAGGATTCTGATGGCAACAAGCGCGGTCCTCTCTGCCAAGCGAAAATCAAAGCCGCGAAACAGGCGATAGCAGCTCTCCTGAACAGCTCCATGCCTGGCGGCGCACCACTGCCGGCGGGTATCGATGCCGGGGTTATAGCAACCACGATAGGCGGTAGCGACCGCGACGCCATCAATGCTCTGCATTCGGCTCTGGCAGCATACAACGAGAGCGGCGATGATGTGGCACTTGACCCGAGTCTGCCGCCAACCGGACACGCCGACCCACAGGGAGCTAAATACATTGCTGACATTCCTTTTGCTAATTGCTGACTGTGCCGTAGTTAAGTAACAATAAGAAAGGGGGAGGTGAAATCACCTCCCCCTTTTTAATTGCAACAAGACCAATAGCACTTGGACAGGGATCGCCACTACTCAACTGAGTCCCCGCCTGCAAGACGCAGACCTGGCTACCGCCTATGCGGAGCTGGCGGGCTCCTGTGATTGATTTGTGAGTCCTAAGTGATGAGAGGTCCTTGACCAGTTAAAGTTAAGGAGTCGCGAAGCGGAGAACTTTCGACACCCTGCCTTGAAGCGAAATCAAAAGGTACCCCCTTCAGGATCCCCTCTTTTTGAAGCTGGAGCGGGAGAGGGGACTCGAACCCCCGACAACCTGCTTGGAAGTTACTGAGAGGGGTTGTCCTATCTGGAAAGGGGGTAAAACCCTGATTGAATCTTGGAGAATAGGCTGCAATTCTGGCTATCGCTTTGCCAACCTTTGGTATATCCCCTTAAAACCAAGCTCGCACGTTTTCACAGAACCCTCGAACCGCGGCTTAAGGTAGTCAAGAAGCCGACACCTTCTTGCCCAATCTTTTGTAGATAACCTTCAAATCATGTTCTAGGTCCTCCAAGCTGTACTGGGCAGGAATTTTTCTTTGCCTCAGGTATTCCATCATCTCCCAAGTTGACACTCCTGCCTCTTCGGCAGCTCTTGCCAAGGTCACTTTGCCTTGTCCATATTCTTGTGCATAATGCTCCAGCTTCCAGTCTTTCACAGCCCGATACAAGAGCTTTCGCAAGACTGTTGACCTGTCTGTTTGCTCTACCTTTTCTATCCTTTCCAAGTCAGCTACTAAGGACTCTGGTAATCTGGTTCCAACCATTTGTTCCTTTTTTATCATCCTTTCTCCACCTCCTTTGCCAACCGTAATAGCTCAGCCATAACCTCGGGTGATAACCACATCACCTTTCCCAGCTCTCCTAGGCTCTCCACAAACTCCTTCTCACTGAGGAGCCCTCTTAGATGAGCTTCCAGCAAGACAGCACCTGTTCCTAGAAATTCGAGACCCAGTGTGCCTGCCAACTCTCGTGCATACCTATCGTCCACAATAAGAGGTAACTTACGGCTCCTGGCCAAAGCTATAGCCTCCGCTTCACCTCTACCAATCTCCCCACTAGCCCTGAATGCCTCTACACTCTCCAAGTGACTTTTGGTAAGTGAAGCCACATTGATCCATCCTGCCTGTATGTCCCTTTCTATCTCTTCAACTCCTGCTTTGTGCAATCTCTTGCCTTCGATTACCACTTCCTGGTGGACTGATTTGGTGATAAGCACTCGTTTGTATAGCTTCCTCAGCAGCTCCAATCGGTGGATCCTAACCATGCCAATCAAGGCTGAGGAATCAGCTATGATAGCCATACCATCCACTCATATATTGGCTCTCTATCTGTATAAATGTTAACATATGCAAGGTTTGTTTACAACTCCCTGGTCTGATTTGTAAGGAATTTTTGCCTGACATTAGCAACAACCGCAAATCACAGACACATCACAGAGATCTTGAAATCTTCCAAAAATGGCGCAATAATAGACTCCGGAGAGCTTGAAAAGTGACACCCAGACTGACCTAAGGAATTAGCGGTTGTCAGGTTCAAAATCAGGCTCTTGAGCCGAAAAACATTGCCCAATCTTTTAATCAGGGTGTCGCCCCCAAACATTGATCTCGAGGGGAATTAATTTAGTTATATTGTGTCCGCTTAACTTTGGTGGTCTACACCGCTACTAACCGTCTTTTTACCCTACTCCCCTTCCTGCTTATGTTGTTGTCTATTCTACCTAACCTCACCCTCCCCAGATTCATCCTGTCCATTGGTGAAAACTTCCTGTGCTGAACCCTGACCTGGGCTGAGGCTAGGGTTACATACCTTCTTACCATCTCCAAGCTGGTGTGACCTAGAATTTGCTGAAGAGAAAAGACGTCACCGCCGTTTATGAGGTAGTTTGTGGCGAAAGTATGGCGACACAGGTGGGCATGGAGCCGCTTCACCCCTGATCTCTGGGCAAGACGAGCAAAGATCAGCTTTACAGCGTTCACACTCATCGGCTTTCCTTCCGGAGTCAAGAAAAGGTAGTCCTGGTCTTCGTAGAAAGGCTCTCGCCGGAAGTGAAAAACATATCTCTGGAGGGCCTTTTGAGCCAAATTCCCTATCGGTACGATCCGTTCCTTGGCTCCCTTGCCCATCACTTTAAGATAACCCTGTTCAAGGTGGGCATCAGTAATCTTGAGTCCAATGAGCTCCGATAATCTCAGGCCCGAATCTAAGAATGTTATCACCATCGCCGTATCCCTAGACCCTGATGAGGTATCAGCATCAAGACATACCAAGATACGCCCCACTTCCTCATTGGTGAGGATTTCGACCAACTTTTGTGGAGCCTTCGGAGGTTTGAGTTCGGCGAGTATATTGTCTTCGGTGTAACCTTCCCTATGGAGCCAGCTGAAGAATGCCCTGAGTGCTCGGACGTAGTTCTGGACACTTATGGCTGCCAAGTTGCCTCCGGGGGATGGTATATAGGGATGCCGATGCCACTTCCGACGGGTCTGGAGATAAATAATGAATTCTCTGACCACCTCAAGAGTGAGATCCCGAAGGTCCGTAGAATAACCTTCCTGTTCGAGGTAACTCCGAAAGAAACGGAGCACCCTAGAATACCACTCTATGGTTCCGGGAGATTTGCCTTCGCACCTGTTGTAGGTCTCAAAGTGCCTTGCCAGTTTCTCCAGGGGAATGTTGTCCTTCACTAGCTCCTGCCACCTTCTGTTCTTGGTTCTCACCACCATGTTAAGCCCCTTTCTTTGGGATGGTCAAAAATGCGTGACCATCCTGTGACTTGTTTGTGAGCCCTAAGTGATGAGAGATTCTTGACCAGTTAAGGAGTCGCGAGGCGGAAAACTTTCGACACCCTGCCTTGAAGCAAAATTAAAGGGAACCCCCTTCAGGATCCCCTCTTTTTGAAGCTGGAGCGGGAGACGGGACTCGAACCCGCGACAACCTGCTTGGAAGGCAGGGACTCTACCTACTGAGTTACTCCCGCTTGTTTAGAAATAGGAAAGGTTAAGGCTCCGAATAAGTGCCCTCGATTCTACAAACTCGTCTCTCTGGCTTGTCATTGGGTCCCAATAATATTTCTCACTTGCCCACCTCTTCCCAATATCAGCTAGTGCCTCTTCGGCTGCACCCTTACCATCAAACACGTAGACTGCTCGTACCTCCAAGATGTCTTCATCTCTTATTTTATAGACCATTCCCGAGGCAAGAAGAAGAGGATATTGAGGGAATTCCCCGGCTTTCCTTATCATCACCATTATCCCACCTGGCAATCTATCAGTTATTAACTTGATGTATTGATCATCCTGTAGCGATTCTTCCTCACCTCTATACACCCCGATGCAGCGCTCAAGGCTCTCCTTCCCTCCTACAAAAATCGTCCCTTCTATCATTGCTACAGTTTCATCTTCCTCAGTTGGACCGACCCACATCTCCACACCCGGGCTCGGTGGTGGGTAGCTTTGCCGCGTATAACCAAGGTCTATCAATCTACCTGTGATACCTTCGACATCAAAATCACCTTCAACAATTTCCATTCTTCCCTCACCATCATCAGCCCAAGCAAAGTAATTCACACAAGTGTAATCTATGCCAAACTTCTCTAGTTGCTCTCTTTCTTTATCTATCCAACTATTATATATATTACCTAAGGCTGCTCTATCCCGCAGTGTGCTAATATCCCAGAAAACAAAAAAGCTTGTTTCCCGGGGTACTCTTCCCAGCAGTGCTAAGGAGATTCCCTCGCTCTTCCCAGTCCAAATACAGCTAGCACTAAGCAAGGCAAGCAGTGACATCACTATAATGGGGATTTTTCTAGCTCTCATCCTCAGCTTTCTAACTACCAAAAGTCGGGGTGGGCGGATTTGAACCGCCGACCACCTGAACCCCATTCAG
>CAZUZX010000099.1:0-4125 GCA_964624525.1 uncultured Dehalococcoidia bacterium
TCTCGAAAAGGTGAGACTGTTGAAAAACGAGCCTTGTAGGGACAGGTTTTTAAACCTGTCTGAAGGGCAGACAGACCTTCAGGTCTGCCTTTGTGCAGGTCTAAAGACCTGCACTACATTTTTGAACATTCTCGGGAAAATAGCCAAGGATTACGCCCGGGCGTTGAAGGACAAGGCGAGCCAGATTCGAGTTTTAGCCCGTGGTTTTCTTCGCTTTAGCCTTTAAGTAATCTTCGATTATTACTGTGCCTAAATCGTGGGGGCTAGTAAAAAGAACCCTGCCCAGGTTCTTCTGGGCTAAGATGCGCGCAAATTCCTTTAGAGAGGGTCTTTGATCTAACATAATGATATTCAGAGTAATTCCCTCCTCCCGATAACGCAGGGCTTCCTGTAGCACCCCGACCATAGCTTTCTCAAAGCCCATATATACACCATCTTCAGTGTTTGGCTCAGTATCAGTTATTAGATAAGCCTGCTTATCCCCCTTCCCATACCTCACCGCTCTGCGGAAAGCCCTCATCCCAGCCCTTATATCAGTGCTGCCCTTACCTATCACCGCATTTACTATGTCCCAAGAAGGAACATGCTTCACCTTTTCAGAAAAGGTGAATACTTCCAGTAAATCCTTAGGCTGCCGACTAATTAATTCCGAAAGGGCTAGAGAGGCTTCAATCGCTGCCTCTAGTTTGCTATCACTCTGCATCGAGCCGCTTTCATCAATTATCAACCCAGCGTACATTCTTGATTGATGCTGGGTCTCCAAAACGCGGAAATCTTCCCTTCGAAGCGATATTCCTCCACCCCGCTCCAAAGCATTGAGCAAGGTTTTCTCAATATCAATGAGCTCATACTCATCCCCGGGCTGGTATGGTCTTGAGTAGCTAGATACCTCTGCGCCGTAACCGATTTCCTTTATCACATGGGAGCCTATTTCCTTCTTAGCTAAGCTTTCCAAGACTTTTCCTAAGGCATGCTTCGCTAATAACCTCGCACCTTTAGAGGTTATCCTGACTTTGCCTTTTTCGATATCAATATAACCCTGCCTCTCATATTCTTTCAAAGCAGCTTCAACATCAATATAATCTACCTCCTCAGGTTGATATCGCAGCGAATTTATGGCATGTTCCAGCTCCTGCCTTATCTTATCAGCCATTATCCTTTCGGCAATTTGGTTCACCTCTCCACCCTGGAGGACCTGCTCTACTACATCAAAGGAGAGCTTCTCTTCATATTCTTTCAGTTGCCGCCGGTAACTTTCCAGCTTCTCCTTGCGTTCGGTTAATCGCTTCTCAGCTTGCTCTCTAGCTTTCTCTCTTATCGACATATACTTATAGAGCTGCCGACTTATATCTTCGATGGAGCGGCTGGAAGAGCGAGCAATATCCCGCAAGATTCCCGCTTCTTCAGCTTCTGTCAAACACCTAGTGCAATACTCTATTTCTACCATGACTTCATCTCGGTAAGCTTTTGAGGGATAAAGATTTGCCTCTCTCGAGGCTCAGGGATAATACGTTTATGCACCGCGAGATTAATCACCATCTCAAAAGCAGAGTCAATATATTCCCGCTGAGTTTTTTCTTTCAGACTATCAAGACTGTGTGCCAATTTTCTCTCTGTTTCACCCACTAGGTTGCTATCTACCTTCTCAGCCGCTATCTTTTTCACTATATCTATTACCTCTCTCAACTGCTCATAATCCTGAAGCCGATAAGCAATGTTCTCCATCCCAGAAGAGAAGATAGATAGTATTTCCTCAGCTAGCTTCTCTCTTTCACACTCGACGAAAATATCCGGGGCAAAATCCTCCACCGCATTCCACAATAGGTCTTCTACCAGCCTATCACAGCGCTTAAAGGATTTTTTAGGTTCCTCTAAATCCAAATACTCCGGGCTGAGCCCAATCCTGCCCCTCAAGGCTAGCCTCAGCCCATAATAGGCATCCCTCAGATTAGCAACCTCTCTATTTTCCATTTCTACTGTGGCATAGACATGGTCGAGGGCTTTGTTGCTTGCCCTGATGCTTGCCTTTTTCTCCAGCTTGGGACAAGTTCGGCTATGTCGCACTGTCCTATTTATAATGTCAATAATCCACCAGGGTGCGGCTACTGTTCTTTTTATTTGCTCCTCCAATTCTGAATAAGGAACGAGGGCTTCCTCCAATTGTTCCACACCTTTGTAGTAGCTATCCTTGATGCTGAACTTCTCTCTGAGCATGATCTCCTTCTCCACCTCTTCTTCAGGCAAATCCATATAAATAAGCTCTAATCTATCCAGCAGCGGTCTGGGAACCTCATAGACGTGGGAGAATCCCCGGGGATTTCCGGTAGCCACTAAAATAAGGTCTAAGGGATGCTGCCAATTGTATTCTTCAAGGATAACCTTTTTTTCTTCCAGTAGCGGATGCAAGAGAACCTGAACATTAGTTCTAATAGCCGGAAGTTCATCGATAAACAATATTCCTCGGTTAGCGTGGAAAATCCCGGTACCGGTAAACACGGTAGGGTCTGTCGGGCTTTTACCTTGGGCAATGGCTTGTATATCTTTCAAGCCCAGTAACTTGGCTTCATTAGTATATTCGTTACCTTGGATGCGGGAGAATCGCTCCCCCCCGGGAAGGAGTTCCACGCCATATTTCCTCGCCGCATCTTTGGTTCCCCGGCATCTCGGACAAAGTAATTGTGGTTGCCACTTGGGGTCATCGTTGTAAGGGCAACCCTTAATTTTGAGTATGGGGGAAAGCAAATAAGTCAGTGAGCGGGCTAGCCTTGTCTTTCCCGTGCCCTCCTCCGAGACCAGATAGGGATGTGCACCAGATAACAGAGCGCGGATAACATCGTTCTTTGTTTCCTCCCTACCCTGAATATCAGGCAAGACCTCTTCACCAGCTCTAATTCTTCTCAAAAGGGAGTATCTCAGCTGGTAGGCTACGGAGACTGGCTTATAGTTGGCTAAATCGTTTTTGGCTTTATCGGACTTGAAGAATTCCTTTCTAAAGAATATTGACATTTGCCTCTCGACTAAACTAACATAGCTATAACCACAGAGCTATTTCGTTCTCTGATAAATTTGTTATTGGCCCTCAATCTGAGGAGAAAGGTTTTATGTTTACACCCACTATTATTAAAGTACTAAAGTATCTCAAGGATACCGGGGCAAAAAAGACTAAAGAAGAGCTCGCTACCATTATCGAGGAAGAGCTAGAATATGTCAACAAAGCTTTAGAAAGATTGGTGACTATTAATGTGGTAACTCAGAAGGAGGAAGGATTTCTTTATCATACTACTCCTTATAGTGATGAATTCTCCGCTCGCCTATTGGAAGTTTATGAAACCGTGAGCCGAAAGCCGGCTAAAGAGCTGATTATGAGGGGCTTAATCTGCCAAATTCCTTCCCAATACTTACTTCATATCCACACCTTACTAGAAATACTCGGACAAGAGGGGGTTGATAAGCAAGAACTAGAGCAGTTCTTAGAGCAAGAAATGGCTAATGGCTATTTAAGGAGAATAAAGGTTATTTACATCGGGATAGAGCCGTCTACCATCCCTATATGCATCCCTCCCTATTATTATTACCATCTTCGCCACTTAGGTATTATCGACCACGAGAAATATAAAAGTATTAAGCAAGAATACCAAGGATATGAACTCCATGAGGAGGATTATCTTATAGCCCAATACCCGCCTGAAGTGGCTAATCCAGCAAAGGAGTATATAGAGAGGGAAAGAAAGGAAATGAGAGATAGTCTGAGAAGGAAGGGGTGGTTAAGCTGGGGAGGAGAGTTATGGAGGTTTAAATAGCGGTGCGTCTCCGCTATAATCCTCCCTTTTGTCAGTCTTCCTCAGATTCTTCTTCAGCCTTAGAACTACCCTCATCAGCCTTATGGGGTTGACCCTCTTCCTTCCTGTTATCTGTGGTATAAAAACCAGGACCTTTAAAGATTATGGGCACTGGGATAAAGACAAGGTGTCCCTCTCCCTGACACCTAGGGCAAGGAGCAGAGGAATTGCTGCCAAAGCTCCGCTTTACCTCAAATTGAAAGGAACACTTAGTGCATCGATACTCATAGACCGGCATAATATATCTCCCCCTTCAAATGTAGCGCAGGTCTTTAGACCTGCCTGA
>CAZUZX010000100.1:0-4120 GCA_964624525.1 uncultured Dehalococcoidia bacterium
TCACCGCCAAAAGACTTGAATTGCAAGGCAAGCAACTCTGAGAACTTAAAACCTTTCGAGTTAATCCAGTCTCTATGCACTTTATCTCCTCGGCCAATCATATGGCGAGCCAAGTCCATAGCGCTGCTTGAAACCTTTTTACACACTGGGCATTGATAATTCACCACTAACCTCCCTTTGTAATTTGTATGAACTCTTTGTTGAGTTACTTCCTCTGTTTCTCTTTCTCCCTTAGTGCTCTAAAGACTTTCTCTGGGGTTATGGGCAAATCATTTATTCTCACGCCAACCGCTTTGTAAATAGCGTTAGCTATGGCGCCAGCAGTTGGATTGGTAAGCCCCTCACCAGCCTCCTTGGCGCCAAAGGGTCCCTCAGGTTCATAGGACTCAATCTCCAGAATCTTGGTCTCCGGCATATCCAGGGAACGAATAAGTTTGTAATCATCAAAGGATGGATTAAGTATCTTGCCTTTATCCATTGGCTGGTCTTCACAGAAGCCATAGCCACCAGCCATCATGATTGCCCCTTCGAGCTGCCCTTCAATACCCACCCGGTTAATTACCGTGCCACTTCCATGGGCAGTGCTCACATTTACCAGCTTATATCTACCCGTCTCAGGATCTACTTCCACCTCGGCGGCCTGAACGCCAAAGCTATAAGCGGGAGATATCATCCCCTTGCGGTGGGGAGTATAGTGCCCGCGACCGATGATTGCCTCACCATCGTTACCCCTTATTGCCTGTTTAACGATATCATAGTAAGAAAAGCCCCTTTCTGGACGGTCAACCAAGTGAAACCATCGGTCTGTCATATTCAAGTCATAAACAATATTGGCCCCTAACTTGCCGGCAGCGACCGCCATGAGCTGGCGCTTGGCATCAGCTGCCGCCATCCTAACTGCATTGCCATTCATCAGTGTTTCGCGACTGCCCCAAGCGCCTAGATCAGGGGGGCAGATGCCCGTATCGCCAGAATGAATCCTGATGTCCTCAAGACGTACCCCCAGTTCTTCGGCACAAATCATACTCAATGTAGTATCTGAGCCTTGACCAATCTCACAGGCTCCGGTGAATAGGTCAACCTTACCATCAATATTGATCCTTACAATAGCTGATGAAAAGGCATAAGGGGTATCGAACCAGTTAAAGATGCCCCCGGACATAAATCCGTAGCAAGCTATACCTATCCCGTGGTTGGGTGGTAGCTTGCCTCGTTGTCTAATCTGTTCCTCGGTCTTGTCGAGACACTGGTGCAGCTCACAGCTCAGGATATTTGCCTGCCCTGGGACTTCGTAATTAGGCGTCATTCCATTCTTACGTCTGATTTCAATCGGGTCTATCCCTAAATCTTCAGCTAGCATGTCGATCTGAGATTCACCAACGAATGTTGACTGGGGTGCACCGAAGCCACGGCAAGCAGACGTTGGTGCAGTATTTGTATAGACCCGATAGCCGTCGTACCGGTAATTAGGATATTTATAGGGGAATGATGAGAAGAAACCAGTAAGATATAGGGCGGTAGCTCCCATGCCAGTGTAGGCCCCGCCCTCGGTGAGTACCCGGACTTCTTTCGCCAAAAAAGTGCCGTCTTTCTTAGCCCCAAGTTTAACAAAGTAGTACATGGGAGTCCGGCGTTTGGTGGCAGTGAACTCCTCCGCCCGAGTCAAAACTATCTTTACCGGCTGGCATAACTTCATTGACAGGAGAGAAGCACAGAACTGGGCAGAGTCCAGCTCAAACTTGCTGCCGAAGCCGCCTCCTGTGTGAGGTTTGATCACCCTTATATCGCCCTCTCTTAACCCTAACATATCAGCTAATAGTCTTTGAATATAGTATGAAGATTGGGTGGAGGTCCAAACCGTTAACTTGCCATTGTAGTCAAAGCTTGCGACAGCATCATGTGTCTCCATGCAGACATGATGCTGTGACGAGGTTTTGAACTGGTCTTCACGAGTATAGTCACAGTGTTTAAATGCCTCGTCAACATCGCCCCACTCAATATGTCGGGTGACATTAATGTTAAGCTCCACACCTTCGTGAATCTGAGGTGCATCCTCCTTAATCGCTTCCAGGGGGTCAAAAGCTGCAGGTAGTTCCTCATATTCAACCTTAATCATTTGACAAGCTTCTTCAGCAGTGTCCTCATCGATAGCGGCTACTGCCGCCACTGGGTCACCGACATAGCGAACCTTAGTACGGCAGAGGATTTCCTCGTCACATAGTTCAGAGAAGCGTCGCCAGATGCCATTTTTACGTCCCAATGTATCCTTTCCCGTGACGACTGCCTTTACCCCGATCATTTTTTCCGCTGGGGTGGTATCAATGTTAATAATCTTCGCATGTGGGTGGGGACTTCTCAGGATTTTCCCGTACAGCATATTGGGTAGAACCAAATCAGAGGTGTATTTGGCGTTGCCGGTCACCTTTTCTGTTCCATCGATCCGATGTACCCGTTTACCGATCACCGAGTAGTCGCTCATTTCTCCTCCTTATACTCACCATTGACCACAGCAGTTATGGCGCGGATAATACTGTTATATCCAGTACAGCGACAGAGATTACCATCGATAGCTTCCTTTATCTGCTCCTTAGTGGGGGTGGGGTTCTTGTCTAATAACGCCTTAGCCGACATCAACATCCCTGGGGTACAAAAGCCACACTGAACAGATCCATAGTCAAGAAAGGCTTTCTGCAAAGGATGCAGTTCAGTTTTCTTGGCTAGACCCTCTACGGTCAAGACCTCTCCGCCATTTGCCTGCAGTGCTAATATTGAGCATGATTTAACTGCCATGCCATTGAGAATTACCGTGCAGGTGCCGCAGGTATTGGTGTCACAACTTCTTTTCGCTCCGGTCAATCCTAACTGGTCTCTCAAAACATCCATTAGGAGGCTCTTGGGTTTAACATAAAGCTCATGAACCTCCCCATTCACTGTCAATCTTAGCTCTTTTTTCATCCTATGAAACCTCCTTCAGTAAAGCTAAGCCTGCTTAGCCCTGCTCAGAGCTTCCTTGCCCATTCGCTTCACGAGAACCTTTACCAGTTGCCGCCGGTACTCCGCAGAGGCATTGATATCAGACAAGGGTTCAGCCTCAGCAGAAGCTTTTTCCCCGGCTTCGGTGAGTAGATCATCTGTAATCTTATTACCCGTCAGCACTACTTCTGCCCGTTTAGCCCTCATCGGAGTCGGTGCCGAAGCACCTAATGCTATCCGGACATCCTGGCAAACATCCGTGCCAGAGCGGAGCGTAATTGACACAGCAACTCCCACTGTAGCCAAATCATTTTCTATGATATTGAACTTGGTATAAGCGGTGCCGGTGTGAGGCGGAACCGCCGGTACCTGAATCTCGGTAAGCAACTCATTAGGTTCAAGTGCTGTCTTAAGGTAATCCGTGAAGAAGTCCTCGATGGCTATGGTTCTTTCGCCCTTCAGACTAGATGCCCTTAACTTTGCGTTCAACGCCATCAGCACCGGTGCTGGGTCTTGAGCCGGGTCGGCGTGACAGAGATTACCGCCTATAGTGCCCCAATTACGAATCTGGATAAAGGCCAACCTTCGCTCCATCTCAACCAATGTACTAAAACCATTTTGAATCATCGGTGATTCTTCTATTGCCCGATGCGTAGTTAAGGCACCAATCTTCAGCCCCTTTTTCCCCTCAGATTTAATGTAGTTTAACTCAGACATGCCCTTAATATCGATTAGGTACTGAGGGGTAATCAACCCTGCTCTCATCAATTTCAATAGAGACTGTCCCCCAGCAATCACTTTGCAGGTTTCCCGGTACTTATCCAGCAAGCTAAGAGCTTCTCCAAGTGTTTTGGGAGCAAAGTATTCAAAATCTCTTATCATTCTTACCTAGCCTCCTTCATTCTACGGATATGGTCACAATAAGTATTTTAGATCAATCCCCTTCCTCTATCTCTTTCATAACAATAGCGAACGGGTCTATAGCACTTCTTGCGTATATAAGGGGTATCTCAAATTTCCTCATAGGACTTAATCCTGAAGCTAGGGAAGCAGGTGTCCCGCCAGTATCAGCAAGGTGTCCCCGATATTTATCGCAGAAACACAAATAGTAATGACGGCCTCGATACAAGGCACACTCCCCACATAA
>CAZUZX010000101.1:0-4044 GCA_964624525.1 uncultured Dehalococcoidia bacterium
TCTATCAGCCTGGTTTTGCCAATATATACTGCTAGGGAAACTAGTGCGGGGCGGTTTATTTCCATTAATTCCTTCAGAGTTTGCGGGTCAGCTATACTAATATAGTCAATTCGAGCTAAAGGCTCCTTTTGGATGAAAGCCGCCATCTGCTGGCGCAGAGAGTCAGCCTTACACTCCCCCTGCGACCAGAGCTGCTGAGCTAGATTAAACGATTTCCACAGAACTAAGGCTGCCTGCCGTTCCTCTGGATTAAGATAAATATTACGGCTGCTCATAGCCAGTCCATCAGGCTCACGCACTGTAGGTGCCACCACCACTTCCAAATTCATATTGAGGTCAGCTACCATTCTCTTAATCACTACTGCCTGCTGAGCATCCTTCTGCCCGAAGTAGGCTTTAGTGGGTTGAACAATATTGAATAACTTAGCCACTACGGTGGCTACCCCCCGAAAATGCCCCGGACGAACCACACCCTCAAGCCTCTCACTCACCCTTTCCACCTCCACCCAACTGCTGAATCCTTCAGGGTACATCTCCTCAGCAGAAGGCATAAATACCAAATCAACTTTTTCCTTCTCCAAAAGGGCAAGGTCACGCTCTGGATCTCGAGGATATCGAGCCAAATCCTCTGTCGGCCCAAACTGGGTGGGGTTAACGAAAATACTAACCGCTACTGCATTGTTTTCCTCTCTCGCCCGCCGCACCAGGCTGAGGTGCCCCTCGTGGAGGTAACCCATAGTAGGTACAAAACCAAGGGAGCCTTTTACCCTTTGCCTCGCCTGTTTAAACTCAGCAATAGTAGAAAATACCTTCATTTGGGAGTGTTTAACTGTCACCCTGACCCTGAACGAAGTGAAGGGGAAGGGTCTCTAGATTCTTCCCCTTCACGGAGCTTGCCCTGAGCGCGACGAGATTCTTCGCTACGCTCAGAATGCCAGAAAGCGAAGGGTTCAGGGTCAGAATGACATATGGATTAGTAATTAATCTCTTCATTCTGCGGGATACCCTACCGGAATAATGTATAGAGGTTGCTCATTTTTGGGTAGAGAGAGAACCTTTTGCACTTGCTCATCGTAGAAGGCGCCGATAGGAAAAGAGCCTAAACCTAGAGCTACTGCCTGGAGGTGAATATTCTGAGCCACATGCCCTACTTCGATATGAACATAGCGAGCTGCTCGTTCTCTATACCGCCACTCAGTGCGCTGGTATACCGCAGCGACGATAATATTAACTGGTGCCTCTTCTATTGCTTCTTCGTCCAGGGCTGCTCGGCTAAGCTGAGGACGCACATCACCCTTAAGAGTCTGCTCCGCTTCATGCTTTTCTGGCTTATAATGATAAACGCCTTCCTTTGTTACCAAGTAAATCTCTAAAGGGTATAACGCCCCAGCCGAGGGGGCAGTGCGATATTCTCCCACAACACCTTGTCCTGCCCAGAGAAGTTGGGAGATTTGCTCCCAACTTAAGACCTGGGAGGTAAATCTCCGTTTAGACCTCCTCCTTTCCAGAGCCTCCTCAACCGAACACCCCCCCTTCTTCCTCGGCTCAGGAAGTTTCACTCCTAGACCTCTTACTCCAACCCAAGGCTGTTTAATTTTGATTTTAGCTTCTATTTAGGTATTTTGGAAGCTATTCACCCCCAAAATTTCGTAATGCCCCGACGGGCCGGGGGTTTCTGGGCGGGTCTAAAGACCCGCACTACATTTTTAAACAGCCTCTAACCCAGCTAAAAGACTTTCATCCATAGTGTAGCTTTCCTTTTTGGTGGGGAAAGCGCCCGCTTTTACCTCAGCCAAATAATCCATTACTGCTTTCTTAATGAAGTCAGAAAGCTTGACATACTGTTTGGCGTGTTTGGGAACAAACTCAGTGAAAAGACCCAGAAGGTCGCTAATAACCTGCACCTGCCCATCACACCACGGACCGGCTCCAATGCCAATGGTAGGAATATTGACCTTTTCCGTAATTATCTTAGATAAAGGGGCAGGGATTGATTCAAGGACGATAGCGAAAGCACCAGCCTCCTCCAGAGCACGAGCATCCTTCAACAAACGAACCGCTGCCTCTCGCGTTTTTCCTTGAACCTTGAAACCACCAAGCTGGTGGATAGATTGGGGAGTAAGCCCAATATGACCCATAACCGGGATACCACATTCCACTACCCGATGCACCACTTCAGCTACTCTTTCCCCTCCCTCGAGCTTTACCGCTTGGGCTCCTCCTTCTTGAATAAAGCGACCCGCATTATAAAGAGCCTCGCTAGTGTCGACATGATAACTCATAAAGGGCATGTCACCGATAACCAGAGCATGTTTTGTGCCTCTGACCACTGCCTTTGTGTGATGAAGCATCTCCTCCATAGTCACCGGTATAGTAGACTCGTAACCCAAAATCACCATCCCCAAACTATCACCCACTAAAATGAGAGGCATACCTGCTTCATCAATTAGCTTCGCAGTAGCATAATCATAGGCAGTGAGCATGGGAATCTTTTCACCCCTCTGCTTCATTTCCTTTAATTCACCAATAGTAACCCGCATCTCCCCTCTCCTTGTAGCCCAGATTAGAAGGCTTTCAATGACTCAGCCAGCTCCTCCACCCATTTTCCCTTTTTCTGACTGAGAATGGCATTCTTAGAATTAACATAGACTAATCTCGGCTGGATACGTTGTGCTTCCTCATCACTGACTGTGCAATAAGAAAGAATAATCACTACATCGCCCTTGGAGACCAGTCTCGCCGCAGCTCCATTGATAGCAATTGACCCGGAACCTGCCTCTCCTTCAATAGCATAAGTCTGAAATCGGGCTCCATTGTTGACGTCTAATACATGAACCATTTCATAAGGAAGAATGTCAGCCGTCTCCATAAGCAGTTTGTCAATCGCAATGCTGCCTTCATAGTCGAGGTTCACTCCAGTGACTCTTGCCCGATGAATCTTGCTCTTTAGCATCATCCTCATGATTCACCTCCATAGTAATACTTTTGAGCCAACCTAAGATTGGCTCAACAATTCCTTCA
Organism: uncultured Dehalococcoidia bacterium; assembly: GCA_964624525.1. Taxonomy (GTDB): domain Bacteria; phylum Chloroflexota; class Dehalococcoidia; order UBA2247; family RBG-13-53-26; genus CAZUZX01. Next base: position 3,022 of record CAZUZX010000101.1, read on the forward strand.
GTTCTTTTGCCCTTAGTTTATCAATCTTCCCTTTGGCTAAAGCGATGGGTATAGTTTGCCGCCCTAACTCCTGATAAGCGGGGAGTAAGGCTGGAGCTATGACTTCCAGAGCTTTAAGATGCTTTCTTATTGTTCCTGTATCGCCTCGAGCAATAGGACCAGTGAGGCAATAAGGTAATCCCACATTAGCTAAATTATTGATTGTGCCTCGCAGCAAAGGAATTAGAGCTTGTGTTGCCTCTGGGGTAGAAACTCCGAAGGTTTGCCACAGGTCAGTAGCCAGCTTAACCAGCGTTACCACATAATTGCAAGCGAATACTGCGGCAGCATGATAAATAACCTTATCCCCAGGTTTAAGCTCTATCCATCGCCCCCCTAAGGCAATAGCCATTTTTTTTAGTTTGCTTAATAAGGGCTCTTCTGCCTCCAAGGCGAAGGTAGAGCCAGGGATGTTCTCGATGGCATAGGCTACACTGGCGAAGGTCTGCAGAGGATGAAAGCCACCAACTAGGGCTCTTGCTTTTGTGGCGGGGTCAAGGATATCCAGAGAGTCTGCCCCGCTGCAGTGAATTACACTCTGTCCCGCATGCCACTTTATCTGTGCTACAACCGGGGCAATAGTATCGTCTGGGGTAGTAATAAAAACCATTCCCGCCACATCGGCTACAGCCTGAACATTATCACAGACTTTGCAACCATCAACCATACCAGCCAATCTCTCCGCTGAAGCACGAGTCCGACTAGCCACAGCTATCACCGGATAGCCCTTCTCCCTCAGCCGGACTGCTAAGGCTGTACCTACTGTCCCGGCACCAATGAAGCCTATACCTACCATCTCACCTAGCCCCGATAAACAAAATGCCTTCTCGGCGACGCCAAGAAGGCATTTCAATTGATACCCTATTAGCCGTCTCGGTCGTAACCGATCCAAGCGAGCTTTTTTATTAAACTACTAAACGCTCATCGCCTTACGGTCAATGGCACTTAAAGGATAAACAAACCCTTAAGTATTTGTCAAGTCGA
>CAZUZX010000102.1:0-4041 GCA_964624525.1 uncultured Dehalococcoidia bacterium
CGAGACCCGAATCAACCCTCTGTCCCTGAGTTTTAAAAGCTACACCACCACCACACCCAGAGGTCAGTGTCCGCAGTGTTGGCAATTCATATCCGGCGTTGCTCAGCCTTACATCGGCCAGCGATTCCTCCTCACACACCCGCATGCTCGCCACGTCGCCCGTGCCTGATATGATTCCCTCTGAATACAGGAATCCGAGGACAAGGCAATTCAGCTTGATCGGGGTACACAGGACGGTGACCAGCTCCTTACTATTTACATAGATTGTGAGCTCTATCTCGTCAGGCACGCGAGCTGAGGTCGTGACCCATCCCTCGTCCGAAAAGCGATCGCAGAGTATGTCCGGTACAGCACCCTTAATCGTGGATTCACTGATCGCTTCTGGCACGTTTAGCCTCTTCGCTTCCCTAAATCACTTCCTGGACAATCTCTGTGATGTCCTTTATCTCTATGACTTCACTATCCTCCAGGGTTAATCTGCTATCCTCAAAATTAATGATGCAATATGGGCAGGCAGTAACCAGCACCTCAGCCTCGCCATCAATGGCCTGTCCTATTCTGAGGTTAGAGAATCTTTCAGCTTTTGGAGTGTCCATCCAAATCCCGCCTCCTCCCCCTCCGCAACAGAGACTATCTTCCCGGGAATCAGCCATCTCCATCATTTCCAAACTGGGTATCCTTCTTAAGACCTGCCGGGGCTCATCATATATACCATTGTGCCGACCTAGGTAACATGGGTCATGATAAGTCACTTTCTTCCCATACTCTTTGGTGAGCTTAAGCCTTCCCTCATTAATAAGCTCGAATAAATATTGGGAGATGTGAACCACATCGAAGTTGACCTTGAAGCTGGGATACTCGTTTTTGAAGGTATGGTAGCAATGGGGTGAAGAAACAAGAATTTTCTTTACTCCATTTTCGATAAAAGTCTTGATGTTTTCCCTGGCTAAACGTTTGAATAATTCCTCGTCGCCTGTCTTGCGGATGCTTTCTCCACAGCAATTCTCCTTGGGACCCAGTATCCCAAAATTAACCCCTGCCCTGTTAAGGATATTGGCTGTGGCAGCAGCTACCTTCTTTAATCTTGGGTCATAGCTGAGGTAGCAGCCAGGAAAGTACAAAACCTCCATCCCCTCGGTGAAGGTTTTTACGGACAGACCTTCTGCCCAATCTGCCCTATTTTTTCGTGCTTGACCCAAGGGGTTACCTTCAGCACCTAGGCTTGCACTTACGGTGTGGATTGGAGCGGGAAGAAACCCTGCTTGCGAGGCAATCCTGCGGAAGGATACACTAACGTCTATCGTTCCTACTCCCCTGGGGCACCGCTGAGGGCAGTTACCGCAGGTAGTACAACGCCACATATCTTTACCTTCTATCTCAGCCAAACCGAACGTAGCCTGTCTGACTATGTGGCGCATACTAAAGTTTCTAACCCTATTCCACGGGCAGACAGTATCACACAATCCACATTGATAGCAAAATTTGAAGGTTTCTCCACCAGCCTCTTTTATGGCATCTATTGCGTCTTTGAAGGGGGCTACAATCTCCACTATCTCTTAATCATCTTCTTTCGCCTTAGTATTTAGCCCTTTGATATTCGGGCAAGGGCATCCTTTACTGTCTTCAATCCATGTTTTTTAACCAATGCTTCTAATCCTATCTCTGTCTCTCCCGACTTCTCTTCTTCCTCCCCTTCCTCTTCTCTTTCTTCGTAAGTCAGGGCACCAGCTATGCACCACTGAACACACATTGGCTCTGATAGTGGCGGTTCGTTTTCACACATATCACACTTTAGAGGGAGACCGGAATCGGGTTCTTTGAAAAGCTCCCTGGATGGGCAGGAAGCCCCGCAGAAGCTACACTCGCTGTATTCCTTTCCATCGATTGTATAAATGCTTCTGCCAATACATTGGGCTTGAGTATACTCACCGGCACGTACCGGAACATAAATACCTTTTAGTCTATCCCAAAACACCTGAATCCGGGCTCTCGCCGGATTAACGATGCTATATTTTGGCACAGCGTGAAAGGCGGAGCAGATTATCTCACATGACCGGCAACCAGTGCATTTATCAGCATCGATCTTTATTACTTTAACTTTCTTCATTCTTATAAAATACCCCTTTGCTCTAGGTCTTCCCTGACGTAATCCAGACCCAATTCGTCCAAAGTCTCTTTAGTAGGGATACCGTCATTATTAAATCCCTTAAGTTTATAATACTCGTCAAGCAGCTTAGCTTCAGTCTCAGGGTCTCTATGCTTATAACGGTCCTCTGGAATAGTCTCGTCCTTTCTCCTCATGCCTCTTCTTACATTAATGGCTCTAACCAAAGTTCGGTTCCTTCTAGCTATTCTCCATAGTTCAGCTTCATTAAGAGCCATCCCGGTCGCAAGTGAGATGAAATGTGGTAAATTATGTATGTCAAACGGAGTCTTTCGTACACGTGAATCGAAACCGTTGCACATCCCGGTGGAGTCATCAATGTAATGCATCATCTCCATCCAATCAACAGTCTCGCAAGCTGCCTCCATAGTTGGGTGTGAACGTGGGTCCGAGTCCACATAATATTGTTTAAATTTTTCATTGGGAACCCCGACCCAATCTTTTACAAACTCTTCTCTCTCCTCTCTAGTGGGAAGAGGGTTCGGAGGCCACAACCCTTGAAATTGGGTGTTGGCCAGCTTCTCACCAGTGGCCTCCATAAGAAACCAACGGTAATCCCACATTCCTAGCTTGAAAGGTACTTGCTCAAGTTTTTTAACGGTATTATGAGCATATGCTTCTGCTCCCTTACCAATCTGACGGGCTGCCCAATAGGTGCCATTGGCTAAAACATCTCCAATCCCTTCTCGCCGGGCAATCTTGTTGATAAGCCAGAAGAATCTCCCCTCAGTGTCGGATGGCATTCCTGCCATGTCCTCGTCAGTCAAAATACCAGCTTCGTAAAGCTCAAGGGCGAAGGCTATAACTTGCGGCGTTGAGTATAGGTCCAGTCCCAACTCCGCACCAAGACTTTGTATTCTTAAACCAAAGTCCAGATCTTCTATGCGAGCCGCCCAAATGTAAGGCTGTTTCCCGCATTTTAGGAACCATCTTTGACATCCTGGCAAGGTAATCACTCCCGTGCATGCCACCGGACAGTTATAGCAACCTACTACTCGCTCCCGTGCCTTTGCCATAATCTCGTCCCACTTCTTTTCAATTTCTTTGTTCCAAAAGCCTTTTGTCCGCTCACGCGCATTGCCCCAGGCACCAACGAGAAAGTGCCAAGTCTCGTCATTTCGTTTGATAATGTCTGGCACCCCCCAACTGGACAGGTTCAAAAATCCTCGCTGCTCCTTTGGCGTCAGCTGATCTATATTATCACGTATTTTCTTCATCATCTCGTTGCACAATTCAAAAAGTTCAGCTGGTCGGGCAATATTGATGTCCTTTGTTCCACGAACAGCTATCGCCTTTAACTTTTTATCTCCCATAATCGCGCCTACTCCTGGTCGGGCGGCACTGGACTTTTCGAAGTCGATAGTAGCCATATAGACCCTATTTTCACCGGCTAGGCCAACAGAGGCCACCTGGGCTTTGTCTTCTTTCAACTCCTTTCGAATAAGTTCTGCAGTTTCAAGATTGCCTTTTCCCAAGAGATGAGAGGCATCACGTATTTCTACTTTGTCATTGTTTATCCACAAATAAACCCAGCTAGGGGACTTACCACGAATGATTACTTTGTCATAACCAGCATATTTCAATTCTGGTCCCCAAAAGCCTCCCGCCATTGAATGTGCTTGTAACAGTGTCACAGGAGAAATGGTACCAACAATGGTACGATTGGTAGCGGTAATAAGTGTGCCAGTTAAAAGACCAGGACCAAATATTAATAGATTATCAGGAGAAAAGGGCTCAACTTCAGGAGGAACCCTATCCCATAATATCTTGGCGTTAGTACCCACACCCCCCAGATAAAGTTCAGTTAATCTTGGGTCAGTTTCTTCCTTCTCAATGCTTCCTCGGGATAGATCAATTTCTAAATTAACCCCTGTCTC
>CAZUZX010000103.1:0-3986 GCA_964624525.1 uncultured Dehalococcoidia bacterium
GGCAGGACAGATTTCCCTGGCGGTAGTTATGGTCAACTAATGAATAGCATCCACACTAAGCTTATGACTTTGCCTGATAATACTAGAGTCTTCCCCGGGCACGGACCAGAAACAACTATCGGCTTTGAGCGGCAGTGGAACCCCTTCCTACAAGGCTAAAGCCTAAATTATCCCAGAAGCCCCTATTAGAACTGGGGCAAGAACCAGTGATATTACCGCCATCAGCTTTATCATGATATTGAGAGAGGGTCCGGAAGTATCCTTCATCGGGTCGCCTGCCGTGTCACCAACAACCGCTGCTTTATGGGCCTCCGAGCCCTTCCCCCCATGGTTACCACCTTCTATCCACTTCTTGGCATTATCCCAGGAGCCACCAGCATTAGCCATCATTATCGCGAGTAGAAATCCACTAGCAGTGGCTCCCATTAAGAAACCAGCTAAAGCATATTTACCCAATATAAAGCCAACGAGTACAGGGGTAACTATCGCCATTAAGGAGGGGATGAGCATCTCCTTCAGTGCTGCCCTGGTGCATATATCAACACACCTGCCATACTCTGGTCTGGCGGTGCCTTCCCATAATCCCTTTATCTCTCGAAACTGGCGGCGAACTTCCTCAACTATTAAAGAAGTAGTCTTGCCGACAGAGGTCAAAGTTAGGGCGCAAAAAATGGCCGGTAGCATGACACCAATGAGTAACCCCGCTATCATAGGGGCATTGAGCAGGCTTATCTTTTGGGCTGCTTCATCAGAGAAGCTAATTCCTCCCCCGGGTTCGATAGTCACAATTTCTACCGCTACCGCGTAGGATAACACTAAAGCCAGAGCGGTAAGTGCTGCCGAGCCGATAGCAAAGCCTTTCCCGGTGGCAGCGGTGGTGTTTCCTAAAGAATCAAGGGCATCTGTTCGCTCTCTGATTTCTGGTGGCAACTTCGACATCTGCACGATCCCCCCCGCATTGTCGGCTACCGGACCATAGGCATCGGTAGCCAGGGTGATTCCCAAAGTGGATAACATACCGATACCGGCGATAGCCACACCATAGAAACTGGCAAATTGATAGGCGATGAGAAGAGCCGCCGCAACGAAGATAAAAGGAGGTAGAATGCTAAGCAAACCGTTAGCAAATCCTCTGATTATTGTTGCTCCTGCCCCGGTGGTTGAAGCTGTGGAGATAGCCCGCGTTGGTGCATAGGCGTAGGAAGTGAAATAGTTAGTGCTCTCCCCGATCAGCACGCCAGCAATCAAGCCGGCGAGAATAGCCCAGAGTACCCCCCAATCGGTATCAAACCACCATACTGCTAGAGCAGAGAAACCAGCAGTAAGAATTGAAGCAAAGAAGACGCCACGGCGAAGAGCAGTGAGCAATGCTCCCATTTCTGGTTTCTCACCCACTCTCACCAAGAAAGCACCAATAATTGAGGCGATAACCCCTCCCGCAGCTACCATCATGGGCAAATACCATGCTGTCAGGTTATCCTTAGCCAGCCAGGGGATAGCTATGGTACACAATACCATAGTAGCAATAATTGATTCTACATATGATTCAAAAAGGTCAGCTCCCATACCAGCTACATCCCCTACATTGTCACCCACGAAATCAGCAATCGCTGCGGCATTTCGGGGGTCATCCTCCGGAATGCCCTTCTCTACTTTTCCCACTAGGTCAGCGCCGGCGTCCGCTCCTTTGGTATAGATGCCACCGCCTGCTCTGGCAAACAAGGCTACCCCGGAGGCACCAAATCCATAAGCGGGGATAATTTTGAGGAAATCCTGATGATGATGGAAGGCGAAATAAAGGATGCTCAGCCCAAGGATACCCACACCAACGACAGTCATCCCCATTACTGCGCCGCCATGGAAGGAAACCCTTAAACCCTGGTTTAAGCTTTTTTGAGCGGCAGCGGCTGTTCTGGCATTTGACCTAATAGCCATGTTCATGCCAGCGTAGCCAGCTCCCATAGAGCAAAGGGCACCAAAGACAAAGGCTATAGCTACCCGCCACCCAAGGTCAGGGATAACTGCCAGAACGATGGTGACAACTACCACAAATATAGCCAGTATCTGGTATTCTCGATGCAAGAAGGCTAAAGCGCCTTCTTTGATAGCTCCTGATATCTCCCTCATCCTCTCTGAGCCCTGGTCCTGCTTTAGCACATAAAAAGCGGCGAAGAGGGCAAAGGCTAATCCCAAAATACCGGCTATTACGGCTATATACATATACTCCATGTTCAACTCCCTTAGGCAGAGACTACTTAACTGTCACCCTGAGCGATAGCGAAGGGTCTCAAATTCTTACCCCTTCACTTCGTTCAGGGTCAGAATGACAGATAGAATCGCTAAACATCCCTTAGGCAGGTAAAAAATAAGGGGACTTATGCCTTTAGGCTGTCAGCCCCCGTTAACTAAATATAGGTTTGCCAAAACATCGGGCTAAGTTTACCCTACTCCCTGGGGAGCTAGTCAAGATGTTTCGTTAGAGAGCATTTAATAATGTCATTCTGAGGAGTCCAAATGAATTTGGACGACGAAGAATCTCTGAGATTCTTCCCCTTCACGGAGCTTGCCCTGAGCGATAGCGAAGGGTTCAGGGTCAGAATGATAAGTGAATGTTGTTAAACGCTCTCTTCACTAGCCCCCTTAAAGCGCTCTAATTTCTGCTCCAAGTCCCTTTGCCTCATGGCTAAAGTTAAGTCACTACGGGTCCTCTCCAGAATGCCCCGAACTATGTCAGTAGTTCTCCTTAAGCCGTAGGTCAAGGCATCAGTGAAGTCCATAGCCACCAAGACACCATAGATGTCGTCCATATTGGACAAAAGCTCTTCACAGCGGGAAAGGTCGCCCTTTCTTATCGTATCCAAAAGGTAACGACGCAATTCCCCCACTGCCTCACCCAGCCCGTGAAGATAGGCAGCATAGCCCACGCCTAATGCCTCAGGTGTGGGTAGAACCTGGTTTAAAGTTAGCGCCAGGGTGATACAGCCTTCAGCATATTCCTTCTGAGCATCGTGAACAAAACCACTATAAACAAGGTCACCATGCTGAGCCAAAGTTTCTCTCACCTCTTGGAGAAGTTGCCGGGCTTTATCTAAGGATAAACGAGTCTGGTCAAGTTCATTACGATGGATAGCACTGATGGCATTAGCGCTATAACGGATTGTTTCCCGACAGAGCCTTAGCGCTTTCTCTCGAGCCACATCTTTAGCTGTGAAGTTTGAGCGAATCCTCTGGGCAATTGCCTCCAGGTTAGAGGTTGCTTTCTCCTTAATTTCTTCAAACCTATCAGGGAAGGCATGAAGAATCTTATACCAGACAAAGTGATCTGACGAATCTCCACCAACAAGTGCAGCAAGCTTCTTCCCTGCCTCATATTTAGACTTGTAGACAACTCCAGTCTCGATATCTCTAATCTTTATCCGCTCTCTTTTTCCTCCAAATAGCTTCGCCATCTTCAGTTTCCTCCAAGGCTAACTTGTTCTACCATGGTCACCAGCTTTTGGGTTGCCTCTTCTATATCCGCTGCTCCTAAGACAGCACTAATTACTGCTACTCCATCTGCTCCCGCTTTCATCACCTCTTCCACATTGGTCTCATTAATACCTCCAATAGCGATCAAAGGCAACGATACCCTCTTTCTAACTCGCCGTAAGGTATCTAACCCAGCAAGCTTAAAGTCTGCCTTCGATGTCGTAGGATAGATAGACCCGACCGCAATATAATCAGCACCCTCGGACTGAGCCCGCACTGCCTCTGATACAGTAGTGGTGGAGCAACCAATAAGCTTATCCATGGGTAGAAGCCGACGTGCCTCTGGGATAGGCAGATCCTTTTGCCCTAAATGAAGTCCATCAGCATCACTCGCTAGAGCCAAATCCAGATAATCATTGATAATAAATAATACTCCTTTGTGAACACAGACTTCCTTAAGTTTCTGAGCTATTTCTAATAGATCAGCTTTATGACGTTGTTTATCGCGCAGTTGAATT
>CAZUZX010000104.1:0-3943 GCA_964624525.1 uncultured Dehalococcoidia bacterium
CACTGTTGGCGGTATTCCCATAACAGAACTTTTGCCGGCGGAAACTATCAAAAGGATCGTAGACCGAACTATAAAGGGTGGCGGGGAGATTGTTGCCTTACTCAAAACAGGAAGTGCCTTCTACGCCCCTTCAGCGGCAGCTGCCCAGATGGTAGAAGCTATACTCCTAGATAAAAAAAAGATTCTCCCTTGCGCCGTCTACCTCGAGGGCGAGTATGGTATCAGAGGGCTAGTAGTAGGGGTTCCCGTAAAGCTGGGCAAAAACGGTATTGAACAAATAATACAGATCAAGTTGACTCCAGAAGAGAAAGCAGTACTAGAGAAGTCGGCAGAAGCAGTGAGAGAGCTAGTCAACATTATGAAATTGGGTTAAGAGTATGACGAGAGAAATCCATGTAACGGATATTGTTCAAACTGTAGCCCGCTTGTGCCAGGAGGCAAACTTTTTCCTCGGTGAAGATGTCCTTCGAGCTTTAAGAGAGTCTAGCGATAAGGAGGAATCCCCCTTAGGAAAAGAGACCCTGTCTCAGATTCTGGAAAACGCTGCTATTGCTGCTAAAGAGGGCTTCCCCTTGTGCCAAGACTGCGGTAGCACCGTAGTCTTACTCAAGGTAGGACAGGAAGTTCATATTACTGGTGGTGAACTTTATGCTGCTATTGAGGAAGGAGTGCGCCTGGGCTATACCCAGGGCTATTTACGTAAATCAATGGTGCGCCATCCCTTCTCAGCTAGAATAAATACCAAGGACAACACCCCGGCTATTATTCATACCGACATAGTTCCCGGTGAGCAGCTCAAGATTGTAGTAATGCCTAAGGGTGGAGGCTCAGAGAATATGAGTCGCCTGGCTATACTCGAACCAGCACAGGGTCGGCAGGGAATTGTTGACTTCGTGGTCAGAGCCATGGAGGATGCCGGTAGTAATCCTTGTCCTCCGGTGATTGTGGGAGTGGGGATTGGTGGCACGGCAGAAAAGGCAATGATGCTCGCCAAAGAGGCATTATTACGTCCGATAGGCGAACCAAATCCTGAGCCTGAGGTCGCTGAACTGGAAAAAGACCTTCTTCAGCAGGTCAATGCTCTAGGCATTGGTCCCGAGGGCTTTGGGGGCAGGATAACCGCTTTAGCAGTCCATGTTGAGGTCTTCCCCTGTCATATCGCCAGTTTACCGGTGGCAGTGAATCTTCAATGCCATAGTGCCCGCCATAAAGAGGCTGTGCTCTAAGAAAACTTGACACCGAGAAGATGCAAGTCCAAAATTAGTCTCAGGAGGCAGCATATGGTCGAGATGACTATTGAGAGTATTCGAGCCAGCGTGGTGAACTATCAGCGGGTAGTGATATTGAAGGAAAATAGTGCGGAACGCTATCTCCCCATCTGGATCGGTCCCGCTGAGGCAGATGCCATAGCAGTAAAATTACAAGGTATCACTACCCCCCGACCCCTAACCCATGACTTACTATACTCTGTAATCCACACCTTAGGGGCCAAGGTAGACTTTATTGTGATTACTGAGCTTCGTAACGATACCTTTTATGCTAAAATCAATATTAGCATTAACAGTAGCCATATGGAAATTGATTCCCGTCCCAGTGATGCTATTGCCCTGGCGGTGAGAGCCAAGGCACCTATTTACGCCGAAGAGGTAGTTCTCGATAAAGCTGGAATTGTCTTTGATCGAGAAACAGGTAAACCTATACCTAGTGCCCAGGTAGATAAACACGGTAGAAAGATTGAGCTTAGCGAGGAAGAGCTAAAGAAGTTATCCGCCTTTACCGATTTTATCAGTACCCTCGACCTGCGTGATCTGGATAAAGGTAAATCTGAAGATAAGTAAGCCAATTATAAACTTTGTTTTTAGACGGTTTATAAAGTAATGGATGAGAAGCTTATTAAGAAATTACTCTCTAATATGAAGTGTACTGTCTGCGGTCGTCATTATGAACCGGCCAATGTTAAAGTCTTGGGACACCAGGAGAATATGTGGTTCCTTTCCGTCTTCTGCCCTGCCTGCGTCAGCCAAGGTTTAGTCGCCGCTGTTATTAAAGAAGGTAAGATATCCGAAATAGTCACTGAACTCACCGAAGCAGAGCGCTCCAAATTTGCTAATGTCCCCCCAATAGGTGCGGATGATATATTAGATATGCATACCTTCCTGAAAGAATTTAAAGGTGACTTTTCTTCCTTATTCAGCAAAAAGAAGTAAGGGGGGCTCTGGATACCCCCCCTTTTTCTTTTAGAGGCTGTTTAACTTTGAATCCCTGTTCAAATTCGGCATTTTGGGAGAACCTCACCCCGAGATTCTCGTAGCGCCACGACCCGTCGGAGCGCTACATTTTTTAAACAGCCTCTTTTAACCCAGCCACCTTTTTCTTCTCTTGTAATGCTTTACTGCTCGATAGCTCTTCGTTTCTCCCACGGCACTGAGTCCCATATAGAATTCTTTTATATCTGCGTTCTCCCTAAGCTTGGCAGCAGTATCATCGAGGACTATCCGGCCATTCTCTATCACATACCCATAATCAGCCACAGAAAGGGCAGCTCGGGCATTTTGCTCCACCAGGAGTATAGAGACCTTTTCCTCCTCGTTAATCCTTTTCACTATTTGGTAAATTTCCTGCACCAAAAGAGGGGCTAGCCCCAAAGAGGGCTCGTCCAAGAGCATGAGTTTAGGATGTGACATTAACGCCCGTCCGACCACAAGCATTTGTTGCTCCCCCCCAGAAAGGTAGCCACTAGTCTGATGACGAAGATCCCTCAACTTGGGAAAATAATTGTAGACCAGATCCAAGTCTCTCTTTAATCGAGCTCCGTCGCCAGCAATATAAGCTCCCGCCCTTAAATTCTCTTCCACAGTAAGATGCTGAAGCGTCCTCCGCCCCTCTAATACCTGCATAATCCCTCTTTTGGCTATCTCTTCCGGGTCTCCATTCTCTATCCTATTTCCTTCAAACTCGATACTTCCATCGCTCACCCTACCCTCCTCAGTCTTAAGTAACCCTGAGATAGCTTTAAGAGTGGTAGTCTTTCCGGCACCATTACTTCCTAATAAAGCCACAATACTCCCTGCCTCTACTTTTAAGGAAACCCCCCTCAAAACTAGGATAACATCCATGTATTTGACTTCAATATTATTCAACTGCAATAGTGGCATGATACTACCTCCCTGAGATTAAAATTGCCTCAAGCCCCTCACCCCGCTGGAGCAACTTCTTCGCCCAGATAAGCCTTAATGACCACTGGGTCACGCTTTACCTGCTCCGGTACCCCCTCAGCGATCTTCCGCCCAAAATCGAGAACCATTATCCTATCGGTTATATCCATAACCACACCCATATCGTGCTCAATAAGGACAATAGTTACCCCCCTCTCCTCCTGTACATCTAAGATGAACCTTGCCATATCTTCCTTTTCTTCCACATTCATCCCTGCCATAGGCTCATCCAGAAGTAATAACTTCGGCTCCTGGGCAAGGGCTCTGCCTAAATCAACCCTTTTCCTCACTCCATAGGGGAGACCCCCGACTACAGCCTTCCTCCACCGCTCCATTTCTAAGAAATCAATAATATCCTCCACTACCTCCCGATGCTCAATCTCTTCTCTATGTGCTCTCCCGAAATAAAGAGCCCCCTCAACCCAGCTAGATTTGAAAAGGAAATGCCTGGCTGCCATCAAGTTATCTACCACATTCAATCCGGTATAGAGTTGAATATTCTGGAAGGTTCTACTTATACCACGCTGGGCAATCTTATCGGGTCGGAGTTTGGTGATCCTTTGTCCTTCGAAGTAGATTTCCCCCTTTTGGGGACGATAAAACCCGTTGATGCAGTTCAGAATGCATGTCTTCCCGGCACCATTGGGTCCAATGATAGCAAAGATTTCCCCTTCCCTGACCATAAAACCTACCTCATCAAGGGCTTTAACACCACCAAAGCTAAGATG
>CAZUZX010000105.1:0-3922 GCA_964624525.1 uncultured Dehalococcoidia bacterium
TGGAGCGGGAGAGGGGATTCGAACCCCCGACCTCTTGCTTGGGAAGCAAGCACTCTACCGCTGAGTTACACCCGCTTGTAGAATATTATGGGCGGGGATGAATAACCTTGTCAAGAAAGCACTCCCTGGTTACAGGCGTTCCGCTACCCTCAATTTAGCACTGCGGCTGCGTGGATTAGCCTCTTTTTCTGCTGCCGAGGGGGTAATTGCCTTTTTACGAATAAGCTTCAGTGTGGGAAGGTGCCCACAGACACATACCGTTATATCCGGAGGACAAAGACAGCCCTTCGACTCCCGTTGCAAGAACCTTTTAACCAGACGATCTTCTAAAGAATGGTAGCTGATTACTACCAGTCTACCTCCCGGATGGAGAAGGTTAATTGTTTGCCCCAGGGTTGCCTCTAGGTTTACTAGCTCTCGATTAACTGCTATGCGCAGAGCTTGAAAGGTCCTTGTCGCGGGCTGAATCCTGCCCTTTGCCGCTCCAACAGCTCGCTCTACTGCCCTAACAAGCTGAAGGGTGGTATTAATCGGACGATTACTTACAATCTGACTGGCTATGCGGCGGCTGTGGTGCTCCTCTCCATATTTTTTAAGGAGTAAAGCAATTTCAGCCTCAGAGAAGGTGTTCACTATAGTAGCTGCAGTGAGGGGCTGGGTGGGATCAAAGCGCATATCCAAGGGGGCATCAAACCTGAAGCTAAACCCCCGACCTAAATCCTCTAGCTGAAGTAAAGACACTCCTAAATCAAAAAGGATGCCATGCACCGGATGAAAATTATATCTCCGACAGATGTCCTCTAGGTGTACGAAATTATCATTAACCAGCAGAACCGTGCTACCATAGGATGGGAGTCTTTTTTGGGCTATCTCAATAGCCTTCGGGTCAGCGTCTATACCTAGCAACTGTCCTCCTGGCGAACTTGCCTCAAGAATAGCAGCCGCGTGCCCTGCTGTCCCCACAGTGCAATCAATGTAACGCCTCCCAGGCTGAATTTGCAGAAGCTTAATAGTCTCTTCCCGAAGAACAGGAGTGTGAAATCTCATTACCTAAACCATGCTCTCACTTCTTGCCATAAACTGCCCCAATTTGTCAAACCTCTCAAACCAAGACCGTTTAATAATCGTAGGGGACGAACTCCGTGTCGTCCCTTTACAATAGGGGGGTGGACAGAGACGTCCACCCCTACAAGATGTTCGTTGGTAAATAATCTCTCAAAACTAACGTCACTGACTTCAGGTTGCTTGGGACGTTGGAGAGTGATTATAATCAGGCTATGCAAGCAAAGAATTTGCATGGCTGGCAGGTAACCCCAGCTCAAGCTGAGGAGATTCAGAGGAGACTAGCAAACTTGGTGTGTAAAAGGAATGAAATCGCCTCGCCAAAATTTATTGCCGGGGTAGACATATCCCCACCCACCGCTCAGGGGATAGCCAGTGGGGCGGTGGTAGTTCTTGATTATCCCCAACTAACTGTGGTGGAAACAAAGGTAGCCAAACAGAAAATTAGCTTCCCTTATGTGCCTGGGCTTCTGTCCTTCCGTGAATCACCCTTGATTCTGGCTGCTTGTCAAAAACTGATTATTACCCCAGATATCATTTTAGTGGATGGTCAAGGCATTGCCCACCCAAGGCGGCTGGGGCTTGCCTCTCACCTTGGGCTTTTACTAGATATACCTGCCATTGGTTGTGCTAAATCTATCCTTTGTGGCAGGCATGAACCAGTGGGAGCCATTCCAGGTAGCTTTGCCGAGCTAAGAGATAATGGCGAAGTTATTGGTGCAGCGCTACGCACTAAGACAGGAGTTACCCCGGTGTATGTTTCCATCGGGCATAAGGTAGATCTGGAGTCGGCTATATTCTGGGTGATGGAGTGCTGCCGTGGTTATCGGCTCCCTGAGCCGACTCGCCTGGCTCACCTAGCCGCTGCCGGACATCTGAACAACAAAGAAGCACAACAAGGGAAACTTTTCACGTAGAGGAGGTAAGAGGTGCAGGAGGAAAAGGGAAGATTAGAAGATTTGCGCCGCCAAATCTCGGCTATGATGGTGCACCTTTGACATCTCAGGGAAAGAAAGAGAAATCGCTGCCTTAGTAAAGGAGTCCAGCCAACCCGATTTCTGGCAGGATCCGTCTAAGGCAAATCAGGTGATGCGCCGGCTTAGTGTCCTAAAGGAGGAAACCCAAAGCTGGCAGGAGCTAAAGCGAAAAGCTGACGATTTGGCTGATTTGCTCAATCTCTCCCTTAAGGAAGGAGATGTATCTTTAACTTCGGAAATTCGCTCAGAAATCGACCAACTTGCCTCTCATCTAGAGAAGCTCGAGTTCCAGTTACTCCTCAGCGGTGAATATGACCAGAGGGATGCCCTCCTGGCTATTTATGCCGGTGCTGGGGGCACTGAGTCTCAGGACTGGGCGGAGATGCTATTAAGGATGTATCTAAGATGGGCGGAAAAACACCACTACCAAGCTGATTTGTTGGATACATCACCTGGAGAGGAAGCGGGAATAAAGAGTGTCATGCTCGAGGTTAAAGGTAGCTATGCCTATGGTTATCTTAAGTCAGAGCACGGAGTGCACCGACTGGTTCGCCTCTCCCCCTTTGATGCTGACCATGCCCGGCACACCTCCTTTGCCCTAGTAGAGGTCTTGCCCCAGGTGGAACAAGAGGTGGAGGTAAAGATAGACCCTGGCGACCTGAAGGTTGAGACCTTTAGGTCAAGTGGACCCGGTGGTCAACACATGCAGAAAACAAGCACCGCAGTGCGTCTAACTCATCTTCCTACTGGACTGGTAGTTTCCTGTCAGAGTCAGCGCTCTCAGCACCAAAATAAAGAGATAGCCCTGAAAATCCTTAAGGCTCGGCTTTTAGAGCTGGAGCGAGACAAAAGAGCCGTGGAAAGGGCTAAGCTTAAAGGTGAACGCCTGACTGCCGCTTGGGGTAATCAGATCCGAAGCTATGTTCTCCACCCCTATAAGATGGTAAAGGACCATCGCACTGGCTACGAAACGAGTAATGCCACTGCAGTTTTGGGTGGTGAGCTAGATGAGTTAATTAATGCCTACCTCCATTCACAACCAGAGAAAGAAACCCAAAGATGAAATGCAATGGAATTTACCAAATTACAAGCTACTGGTAATGATTTTATACTGATAGATGCTTTCACTAAGGGAGACCCTGATAGTCTCTTTGCCTTAGGTGGGAATAAACCCCGAGGAGATATACTTCTCCCGGAGTTAGCCAGGGCTATGTGTGACCGCCATTATGGCGTCGGAGCCGATGGTTTACTACTGCTCCTGAAATCAAAGGTGGCTGATTTCCGTATGCGAATGTTCAATCCCGATGGTTCTGAAGCCGAGGTTTGTGGCAATGGCTTAAGATGCGTGGCGAAATATATCGCAGAGAGAATTTCACCTGCTCCGGCTCAAGAATTGACGATAGAGACTATAGTCGGGATTAGAAAGGTTAAGTCTTACTCGGGTAATCAGTTTCAAGTAGATATGGGCATACCCCGGTTTAGAGCCGAGGAAATACCGCTGTCAAGCAGAGTGGACATCACACCTATTCTAGATTATCCCCTTAATATAGATGGTTGGGATTTGCTTCTCACCTTTGTCTCTATAGGTAACCCTCACGGGGTATGTTTTTTAGCGGAGTCAGTAGCTGATTTCCCTTTACCTGAATTGGGGGCAAAGATAGAGCGTCACCCCCTTTTCCCGCAGCGGTTAAATTTTGAAGTGGTTAATATTTTGTCGCCGAGAAAAATAAGAGCTCGGGTCTGGGAGCGAGGGGTAGGAGAAACTCTCGCTTGTGGCAGCGGTGCCTGTGCTATAGCTGTGGCTGCTCAGCTACATCATTATGTGGATAATGAGGTTGATGTTATATTGCCTGGAGGTACATTAAGTGTGGCGTGGGATGGAA
>CAZUZX010000106.1:0-3838 GCA_964624525.1 uncultured Dehalococcoidia bacterium
TGTTAGACCAGTTACCCTAGTAATCTAACCCACGTAGGGGTGGACGTCTCTGTCCACCCTTGAAAAAATGTAAGCAAAATGAGATAAACTGTAGGGGTGGGGCTGACACAGAGTTCAGCCCCTACAGGGTTAAACGAATTTTAATGGTAAAGGCTAATTTCAAGTGAAGCTCGGAATCCAGATTGATAAAAAGTTTCAGAAGTATCTCCGGGAGGAATGGTTGCAGCAAGTAGTTGAACAAATACTCGCTACTCAAAACATTGATTCCGAGGTAGAGGTAGGCTTACTTATTACCGATGACAAGACGGTGAGAGCGCTTAATAAAAGCTATCGGGGGCTGGATGAACCTACTGACGTGCTCTCTTTTGCTTTGACGGAAAAGCAGCCTGGGAATGACTCTCCTTTTGTAAATCCTCCTGATGGCATTCTTCATCTTGGTGAGGTAATCATTTCCTATCCTCAGGCAGTAAGACAAGCTAAGGAAAATAATCACCGCGTGGAGCAAGAGGTAGCGCTGCTTGTCATTCATGGTGTGTTGCATCTTTTGGGATATGAGCACGATAAGCCCACAAAAGAAAGAGAAATGTGGGCGTTAGAGAAAAAGGTATTGTCTGAAGTTGAGAAGTGGTTAAAATAAAGAGTAGCGATGACCTCTCAAGTCTTTTACCGTAAGTGGCGTCCCCAAACACTAGCTGAGGTAGTCGGGCAAGAGCATGTGACCCAAACCCTGCGTCATGCCTTGGAGAGTGGGCGGGTGGCTCATGCTTACCTTTTCTGTGGTCCGCGGGGCACCGGTAAGACTAGCACCGGGCGTATTTTAGCTAAAGCGGTAAATTGCCTCAGTAACGGCAGGGGGGAGCCTTGTAATGCCTGCGAGATGTGCCAAGCTATTACTCAAGGTCGAGCCTTCGACATAGTTGAAATTGATGCTGCTAGTAACCGAGGAATTGATGACATTCGAGAGCTCCGGGAGAGAGTCAAGTTTGCCCCCAGTAGAGCAAGGTACAAGGTATATATCATTGACGAAGTCCACATGCTCACTGAGCCAGCCTCCAATGCCTTGCTTAAGACCTTGGAGGAACCCCCACCCCATGCCATCTTTGTTTTAGCTACTACTGAGCCACATAAGGTGTTACCCACTATTCTCTCCCGCTGTCAACGCTTTGATTTCCACAGACTCTCTCAAGCTGCCGTAGTTTCTAAACTGACCTATATCAGCGAAAAGGAAGGCATCTCTATTGAGCCCCAAAGTTTAAGGCTTATTGCCAAATGTGTTTCTGGTAGCCTTCGCGATGCCGAAAACTTATTGCAGCAATTGGTTATCTATTATGGAAACCAGATAAATGTCTCCCAAGTTGAGGAAATGCTGGGCGTTACCACTGACTTCCGAGTCAAGGAATTGGCGGGGCATATTGCCAATAAAGACGTTGCTGCTGGGCTGGCAACTATAAATAGCCTTGTCAACGATGGTCTCGACCTAGGTCAACTCAATCGGGGGCTGGTTGAGTACCTGAGGAATATGTTATTGGTTAAATCTGGAGCCGAAGAGACACTAGCCCTTGCCGTAGAGGACTTAGCCCAGATAAAAGAGTTGGCTCGCAAGTTATCTGTGGAAGACCTTCTCCGGGCACTAAAGCTCTTCGGGCAGATTGATTTCCGTTTTAAAGATTACTCCCCCCTGCCTTTGGAGCTAGCGCTGGTGGAATGTATTTTACCTCAGGTAGAAGAAACAGAAACACGCCCCGCTAAGAAGGATACTATTACTTCAATTAAGTCAGGTATATCCCCCTATAAAGCTGAGCCAATCCAGGAAGAGGCTGCTGGACCTCCTAAATTACAACCTAGCCCTGGTATCGAATATGTCCGTGCCCAATGGAGTGATTTTGTAGAGACTCTACGAGGGATGGGCTCCAGTGGTAACTTAGATGCCTTTTTAAGAAGCGCCTGTGAGCCAGTGGCTGTAGAGGACGATACCCTGGTGTTAGCTTTTTATTATTCCTTCCATAAGGAGAAGATCGAGGACCCTAAATATCGCCATCTGGTAGAGAAGAAGCTGAGTGAAAAGTTTGGCAGTCCTAACAAAGTGCGCTGTGTCCTTAGACCAAAAGCCAAGCAGCGAGCTATAGAGGGGCATCTGGTTAAGGCTGCCCTAGAGATGGGGGGCAGAATCACCAGTGTAGTTGAAGACCAAACTCTGACCAAAGGAGAAGAATGAATAAGCACCTTATACGCCAGGCACGAGAACTACAAGCAAAGCTAGCTAAAGCGCAAGAGGAGCTAGGCAATACCCAGGTGGAAGCAAGCGCTGGGGGAGGGGCAGTAACTGTTGTTATTGACGGACAGCAAAGAGTTCAATCGGTGAAAATCTCCCCTGAGGCAGTTGACCTACAAGATATCGGTCTCTTGGAAGACCTAGTGCTGACCGCAGTCAACGAAGCCATTAAAAAGTCCCAGGAGCTGGCTCAGAGTCACCTTGGGGCATTAGCCGGAGACTTCAAGATTCCCGGCCTGATGTAGGATATTATCATCTCTTATAACTCCAGACTTGATTAGGTAGAGGCACTGGTAAAAAAGAAAGAGCGTTGAAAAGAAAAATGCTGAAGGATTCTGCATCGGAGAAGTGGGAATACAAAGAGCATACTAGAGTGAAACATATCTTGTTGGGGAAGTATCTTGCAGCTTGGATACCAATCCTGGGAAAACACAATTCCAAAATTTGCTATTTTGATGGGTTCGCTGGCAGAGGCGAATATATCCATGAAAAAACGCATAATGTTATTCAAGTAGGCTCGCCCCTTATCGCTTTAAGAGTAGCTGATAGGCTCAGCAGCTACTTTGATAAGTTAATATGCTTCTTTGTGGAAAAAGACGAAGGCAATTTTAACAACCTTGAAGAGGTCTTAGAGCGTGAGAAACCGAATATCAAAAACTGGCAGAAGATAGCAATTATAAAAGAAAATGATGAATTCGCTAATGTTGCTGGAGAAATCTTTGACTATCTGGAAAGGGAAAAGAGTATTCTTGTCCCCTCTTTCTTCTTTGTAGACCCCTTCGGATTCAGTGGGGTTCCCTTCAGCACCATAGTGAAGATTCTATCTAATCCAAGGACAGAGGTATTCTTTACCTTCATGGTGCGAGATATAGCACGGTTTATGGAGCTACCTCAATTAGAAGACACCTTCAATAGCTTATTCGGGACAGAAAAGTGGAAAGGCATACTAGACTCTTCACAGAAGCCAGAGATTGCCTTGATAGGCCTCTACAGGCGACAGTTACATGAGGTGGGAAATGTAAAATATAGCTGCCCCTTTAGAATATGCACACCTGAAAAAGCACAAACTTTATATTACTTGCTTCACGTCACTAATAACTACAAGGGTCATTCCATAATGAAGGGCATTATGTTCAAACAAAGTGCCCAGGGCAATTTTGCTTATTTAGGTCCAGAAGACATCGCTGCACGTTCTCAAATGAGGTTATTCGATGTCAACAGTATTGAGGACTTAAAGAAATATTTATTGGAGCGGTTCAAAGGAGAAACTATCACTTATGACAAAATCCAAGAGGAAGTTTGCTTGCCTTGGTATTCTGAGCCACCTTACATTGACCAACATTATAGGCAGGCTTTAAAGGAACTTGAGAAGGAGAGGAAAATCAGGGTAGATAGGATCACATCAAAAACTCCAAGAGGATTAAGCGGAGAGGATAGAATAGCTTTCCCTCAAAGCAATCCCGTATCTATTCCTCTCTTCTCTATCCCCGAAACAGCCATCAAACCCAAGATTTATTATAAAGAATATCTACAACTTACTGGTAAAAGGGAAACCTTGGTGGAGAA
>CAZUZX010000107.1:0-3808 GCA_964624525.1 uncultured Dehalococcoidia bacterium
TCATATAAATCTCGCCTTCAAGTCACACAGCGCTTCCTCCACTCCACCGGGAATTTCCATCTCAATACGCTTAATGGCTTGCTCTACCTTTTCATGCTTATAGGCATCCTGGAGCTCTTCCAGCCTTTCATAGTAGCCCATCCTTCTCCCTAGCTGGAAGTTAATCCTCTCCTCAATAGATAAGGCGAGGTATTGCTTTATAGTAGCTAGCATTTTCCTTTTGTCCTGGGGCAGTTTTCCCTCCACCTCAGGCAGAAGGTTTATTATATGGTCGCTCTTTAGCTCGCTTTGACAATTCAGTCTTTCAATCAGTCCCCCTACCTCTTCCACAACTTCATCCTCCGTTTGAAGTTCAAAATCTCCCTCCTGCAATTTATGGAGCAAGGGCATCCCTTCCCGGACTTCCAGAGTGCGAAGCCGGATATAATCAGGCTCGATTTCATTCAGAACCCTGGCAGTGTGCTCTACATGCTCCTTTGACATCTTCCTGCCACCCAAGCCGGGCATAACATATTCACATAGGGATATCCCCGCTTCCTTTACTTTCCTTCCTCCTTTAATGTGCTCCTCGGCAGTGACCCCCTTCTGGACATATTCTAAAAGCTTGTCATCACCCGTCTCCAGACCGATATGTAATCGGGAGAGACCAGCGTCGTGGAGCTCTTTTAGTTCTTCAACCGACTTTTTCGCCGCTGTTTTAGACCTGCCATAAGAGGTAATCCTAGTCAGGCTGGGTAGGGTTTCCTTAAGAAATCTTACTACTTGAGCTAACTCTGCTGTTCTCATAATCAGGCTGTTGGCATCTTGAAGGAAAGCTGACTGAGCATCGAAATAAAGCCAGAGAGCTACGCTTCGCACACTGGGGTTATAATAGAGGCTGGTGTAGAGCATAGCAGCTACCTCTTGCAACCTCCCCCCATATCCCAGCCTCCAGGTCAGTGCCCTTATTTCCTCGCTGATGGCTTTGGCTGTTTGTATGTCATTCTTTATTTCTTCAACAGTTCTAAGCTCAAATTTCTGGGTCTTGTAGGTGGCACAAAAATAGCACCTATTCCACGGGCAATTCCGTGTTGCCCTTATCAGTAGAGAGTAAGCCTCACTGGGTGGTCTGATTGGTCCCAGTTCAAAGGAATAAGTGTTCAGGTAGCTTAGTTTCAAGGCAATTCTTTAACCCTTCATAGCCTTTTGGACAGCGAGGAATCTCTGGCTATAGGGGAACTCACCCTTCTCATAGGTCTCACAGGGGAACTTATCACAGTCTTTCGGGCAGAAGCCGATTTTGGTATCTACAGCACACTTAAGAGCCGGGCATAACAAACCCATCTTCTCCAATTTCTCCAGCCTCTTAGGGGCGATTTCATCTATCCCGGCGCAGCATCCTTTACAGACGCCTTTAGTAAACATGAGGCATACCTCGCAGCAGACTCCACATGCCCCGACTTTCATTCACCTGCCCTCCTTTTTAAGTGTGGTAGCGGAGAATTCCTCTCCGTATTTAGAGTAACATGGGGATTGACTTGCGTCAAAGGAGTGTCTTTATAGTCTTTGACTCACCTTATTAGCTAAGGCTATACTACCGTAAATGGGCCCGGTTATGGTAAGGTTTGTTGGGTGATAAGAATAAACTCATACTGGTGTGCTAGAATAGTAACTAATAGATTGCCATCATTACTTGTGAATAATGTTTCAACCAGAGTGTCCGAGGCGGACCTACAGAGCCAAGATTGGTCCACCAGCACTGGACCATGATGACTGATGCTCTCTGAAGGAGGTACTAGGTGAGCCAAGGTGTACAGTTGAGCAAGGATCTTGGATTTCTTCGTATCGGTGCTGCCATCCCTTTGCTTCGGGTGGCTGATGTTGATTTCAATGTTGGAACTATTATCGAATGTATTAAAAAAGCCAAGAATGAAGGCGTGCAGGTACTAACTTTTCCAGAGATGGCTATCACCGGCTATACCCTTGGAGATCTAGTGCAACATCAAGCATTGTTGCTGAAAGCACAAGAATGCCTGCGCCACCTTCTCGACGAAAGTGCTGGTAGCACCATGGTGGTAATAGTGGGGATGCCACTGGTTGTGGAGCAGAAGATTTTTAGCTGTGCGGCAGTGCTGAACTCGGGACGCATTCTCGGAGTTATACCCAAGACTTTTTTGCCGACGTACAAAGAGTTCTATGAAGACCGATGGTTTACCTCTAGCAACATTGCCCGCTCTGATACTATCGAATTAGCCGGGCAAGAAGTCCCCTTTGGCACCGACATCCTCTTTGAATTGCGAGGCATCGCTTCGGCCGTCATCGGAGTGGAGATTTGTGAAGATCTATGGGTGCCACTATCACCTCATGAATACCAGGCACTGGCAGGCGCAACTGTGCTGGTTAACCTTTCGGCGAGCAATGAGGTGATTGGAAAATCAGACTGGCGGAGAATAATGGTGTCCTCTGAGTCAGGCAGATGCATCGCGGCCTATTGTTATGTGTCGTCTGGCATCGGAGAATCGTCGAATGATGTTGTCTTTGGTGGACATGCCATCATCGCCGAGTACGGGAACATCCTCCGAGAATCGGACCGTTTATCACCAAATCCTCAGCTTGTAGTCTCCGACATTGACCTAGAACGGCTAGCACATGATCGCCGTGCCACCACAAGTTTCCGCGATGCCTCCAGACAGCCGAAATCATTTAGAATTGTCGAAGCAGAAGTTGGCGATCCGCTCCCTGCCAGGTTGTGGCGAACGCTTGACCCTCACCCTTTTGTCCCCAGTGACCTAACGAGAAGGGCAGAGAGGTGCCGTGAAATCTTTTCCATGCAGGTAGCGGCTCTCGCCAAGAAGTTATCGGGGGCTAAAAAGAGTCAGGTAGTACTGGGGGTTTCGGGAGGGCTTGATTCCACTTTGGCTCTCTTGGTCGCGGTAAAGACGATGGATTTCCTTGGGTTGCCCCGAGCGAACGTTCATGTTTACACCCTTCCCGGTTTCGGCACTACCAAAAGGACCAAGGCTAACGCCACAAAATTGTGCCACGCATTAGGAGCGAGTTTTGAACCAGTGGACATCACGAGAACCTGTAGGTCACACTTGAAAGACCTCGGACACGATAACCGGGAAGACGCAGTCTTTGAAAACGTGCAGGCTCGCTATCGCACCGAATTCCTCTTCAACAAAGCAAATGAGCTTGATGGAATTGTGCTCGGAACCGGCGATCTTACTGAGATCGCCCTGGGATGGTGCACCTTTTCGGGAGATCACCTCTCTCACTACCACATTAGCACCGCCGTGCCCAAGACATTAGTCCGTTTTCTTATACGGTGGGTTGCCGACGAAGAGTTAGCCAGCTCTCCAGCACAAAAGGTTTTATACGACATTCTAGAAACCCCGATTTCTCCCGAGCTACTACGGCCGGAGCGGGGCGAAATCATCCAAAAGAGCGAGGAGGTTATTGGTCCAGTTGAGTTGGCCGATTTCTACCTCTATCCGTTCATCCGCTTTGGAATGCGACCAGGCAAAATTCTTTATCTGGCTAACGAAGCGAGAAAACAGGGGCTCTTTGAAGGTCAGTACACGATAGACGATTTACGCCGCTGGCTCAAGAGTTTTATCGAGAGATTCTTCGCCAACCAGTTCAAGAGGACATGCTTGCCTGAGGGACCGAAGATTGGCACCGTAAGTCTATCCCCCCGGGGAGACTGGAGAATGCCCTCTGATGCCGAAGCAAAACTCTGGCTCGAAGATTTGGAAGCAATGTATCTGAAATTGCGCCAGCAAGCAGAGTAGAGTCAGAACAGTCTCCAAAGGATGTCATTCAGCAA
>CAZUZX010000108.1:0-3682 GCA_964624525.1 uncultured Dehalococcoidia bacterium
GGAGGCTGGTGCTCTATCCACCTGAGCTACAGGGGCACAATATCATCATATCCTCTCAGAGATAAGTTGGCAAGAATATACTTGGTTGACAAACAGCCAGTGGGGGAATAAAATCCCCTGCTATGTTTGAATCCGGACAAGGCAGGGATTGATGGAAAAAGGCTGGCAGCCAAAACCCGGCGATAGAATTGTTCGCCCACCTCGCATTAAACGCTATCGCTTAAGGCGGGTATTAGGGGTTCCGGCTCTTTTCAGTATTGGGTATGCAGATGTTGGCTCCTCGATCTACTATGCCTTAGGTGTCGTTGCTCTGGTAGCCTTCGGCGCTGCCCCTGTTTGCCTGGCAATAGCCGGGATTATTTATATCTTCAATGCTCTTACCTACGCTGAAGGCTCAGCCATGATCCCCGAGGGGGGTGGCTCAGCTAGTTATGCCCGAATTGGGTTCAATAACCTGGTCAGCTTTGTCTCGGGTTGGGCTCTAATGCTGAGCTATATTGCCACCATTGCCATCTCAGCCTACACCATCCCACCCTACTTGGGATACTTCTGGGCACCCCTGCGAGAATCTGCGGCAACAAGCACAGCGGTATCCATGGTAATCATCTCGCTGCTTATGTTCATAAATGTCATCGGCATAAGAGAATCATCAAGGATGAACATAGGTTTCATAGTCATAGATATAGCTACCCAAGTCTCGCTTATAGTGCTCGGTTTCGCCCTCATATTTACAGCAAGCGATTTGGTGGGTCACATGTTTGGGGAAGGTAACTGGCCGCCAAGCTGGAGCCAGTTGACGGGTGGTATTGACAATTACTGGCCGAGCATAGGTGGATTGGTTCTTGGCATTGCCCTCGCTGCCTTAGCCTTTACTGGGGTGGAATCTGTGTCTCAACAGGGCGAAGAAACACGCCAGCCAGAAAAGAGAATGCCTCAGGCATATTTCTTAATGATAGTGGTTGTTCTCATTCTATTTGCCGGCATTTCTGTAGTAGCTCTCTCCGCTATGCCGCCTACAGGTCCTGACGGTCTGGGAACTGATTGGGCAAGAGACCCCATAGCAGGTATTGCAGCCCACTTGCCTTATCCATGGTTACGCGACATATTTGAGCCATTAGTGTCAGTGCTGGCTGCCACCATACTGCTCACAGCCAGTAACGCCGGGCTGCTGGGCATCTCCCGCCTCGGCTTTAACCTGGGGATGCACCAGCAGATGCCCTCAGCTTTGATAAGAATACATCCTCGCTTCAGAACACCTTACATCTCTATCATCCTTTTCAGCCTGATAGCCCTTGGGATCTTAACTTCCGGGTTCTTTGCTACTGAGTTTTTTGCTGACTTAGGCTCACTATATGTCTTTGGCTCCCTGCTATGCTTTGCTTTGGCCCATATTTCTATCTTGAGATTACGAGTGAAGAAACCCGAAATGCCTCGCCCCTTTAAGTTAGGTTTCAACATGAGGATAAAGGGACGGGAGATTCCCCTTACTGCTGTTCTTGGAGCAATAGCCACCTCCGTGATTTGGATAGTGATTATTATCCAGCAACCCTACAGTCGCTTCGCTGGCTTTGGCTGGATGATTTTTGGCTTAATTGCCTACTATGTCTATCGAAGACGAGCAAACCTTCCCTTAATTGGAGTAGTACCAGCATCGGGTCGGGTTCATTAGATTAGCCCAAGACTTGCACCTTCTGGAAAACCCCCCTAAACTGGAGACGGTCTAAAAGTATGACAAGACAAGAGCAATGGTTATTGATATAATGGGCAAGCAGGCGTTGTCTTAACATAGGGTGGGAATATAGGTAATGAAATTTCTTAGAATATTAGTGCCTATAAGTGGTGAGGAGGCAGATAGGGAGGCAATAGAGCTAGCTTGCAGGATGGCTAAAGAGGCTAAGGGTAAAGTCTATGTGGTTTATACAATTCAGGTGAAACGTTCCCTCCCCTTGGACGCCGAACTCGAGTCAGAAAGTCGAAAGGCAGAGGAGGTACTAAGCCACGCTGAGGAAGTGGCTGACGAGCAAGATTACGAAATAGAGACAGACCTACTTCAGACACGGGAAGCAGGGCCAGCTATAATAGATGAAGCAATAGAGCGACGTGCTGATCTCATTCTAATGGGTATGAGTTACCACAAACGTTTTGGGCAATTTGATCTTGGTGAGACTATCCCTTATGTGCTAAAGAATGCTCCCTGCCGAGTTTTACTGCTACGGCAACCCCTTCTGTAGAGGCAAAAATGAAAGTGGTCATTATGGGCTGCGGGCGGGTAGGGGCTCAACTAGCTGCTTTATTGGATAGTGAGGGGCATCACGTGACCGTTTTAGATATTAACTCAGGCAGCTTTAAAAGGCTTATCCCTACTTTCAAAGGTACCGCATTGCTAGGTGATGGTACTGATGAGGATTCACTACGGAAAGCAGGGATAGAAGAGGCTGACGCCTTTGTAGCGGTAACTCAAGGAGACAATCGCAATATTATGGCGGCCCAGATCGCCAAGCATATCTTTAACGTGCCCAGAGTGCTTTGCCGCATTTATGACCCGCTTCGTGAGGAGCTTTATCAAACCCTGGGGCTTGATGCCATTAGCCCCACCATGGTCTCTGCTCAATTGCTCAAGGAAAAGCTGGTAGAATAGAGAATAAGAATGTACATTATTGTCATTGGTGGTGGAAAAGTAGGCTACTATCTCTCTAAGGCACTGCTTGCCGAGGGTCACGAGGTACTAATAATCGAGAAGGATGCCACTAGGGTAGAGCGTATTGAAGAAGAGCTAGGCAGTATCTGCATGCAAGGGGACGGCTGTGAAGCGGCAACACTGGAAGAGGCAGGGACGGAGAGAGCGAATCTGTTTGTGGCTGTAACCGATGAAGATGAAGATAATCTGGTAGCCTGTCAAGTAGCTAAACATAAATTTAATGTGCCTCGCATTATTGCCCGCATAGGTAATCCGAAAAATGAAGCCTTGTTCAAGAAGTTAGGCATTGATGTCACTGTCAGCTCCACCAACCTTATCCTGGAGTATATTGAACAGGAGGTACCTACCCATCCTTTAACACACCTTCTGCAGCTCAGGAGAGGCGAACTGGAGATTGTAGAGGTGAAAATCCCACCTACTTCGACAGCGGTAGGGAAGCAGGTCAGGGAGCTTCCCTTACCACCTGGAAGCTTCCTCTCCCTGATAATTAAGGAGGAGGGGGTTCAGGTGCCTACGCCATATACTACGCTGGAAGGCGAGGACCGGGTGATAGCAGTAACCAAGCCAGAGCTGGAACAAGCCCTGCGTATCATCCTTACTGGTGGCTAAAGATGGCAAAAAGGATTGCTTATCTGGGACCGCCTGGCACTTTCAGCGAGGAAGCTGCTCTAAAGTATGATGAAAAGGCGCAGCTTCTTCCCTTTTCCAGTATCCTCGCTGTAGCTGCAGCCGTAGATAGCAGTATAGCAGAAGAAGGGGTAGTGGCTATTGAAAATAGCCTTGAGGGTTCTGTTACTGACACCCTAGATCTCCTCATTCATGAGTCAAAGCTACTCATCCGACAGGAATTAGTCCTGCCTGTGGAGCATTACCTACTGGTCAAGCCAGGAACCGAGGCCTTGGAGATAAAGGTGATTTTCTCTCATCCTCAAGCCCTGGCTCAATGTCGCCGTTTCTTAGAGCGATGTTTTCCCAAAGCTGAAA
>CAZUZX010000109.1:0-3662 GCA_964624525.1 uncultured Dehalococcoidia bacterium
GCCGGGAGGAGAATTGAGGAATTTGTTGATTACCTCTCCAACTGGTATGTCAGAAGGAGTCGGCGTCGCTTTTGGAAAAGCGAAAATGATGCTGACAAGCTAACGGCCTACTCTACCCTTTATCAGTGTCTTGTTACCTTGGCTAAGCTCCTCGCTCCTTTCACTCCCTTTATTGCCGAGGAAATCTATCAGAATCTAGTGCGCTCCGCATATCCTGAGGCGGAAGAAAGTGTGCACCTCTGCGATTTTCCCGTAACCGACCCATCGAAGATTGACAGGGGGCTTGCTAGTGACACTCGTTTAGCTATGAAGGTCTGCAGTCTGGGGCGGGCAGCAAGAAGTAAAGCCGGCATCAAGGTGCGTCAGCCTCTGGCAAAGGTGGTGATTAAGACCAGGTCAAGAGGGGAAAGGGAAGGGCTGGAAAGGCTCGCCTCCCAGGTGCTGGAGGAACTCAATGTAAAAGAGATGGGATTTGTAACTGAGGAAACTGAGCTAGATAAGCCAAGCTATTCTCTAGCTATGGAAGAAGAATATGCCATAGGCATTGCCACTGAGATTCCTGCCGAGCTAAAGGAAGAAGGGATAGCACGGGAGCTGGTACACCGCTTGCAGACAATGCGCCGCAATGCTGGCTTTGATATCGCCGATTACATTGTCATCTATTACCAAGCTGAGCCACCCCTTCAACAGGTAATGGAAAACTTCTCCTCTTACATCAAGCAGGAGACACTATCTCACCAACTCCTCTGTCAGCCTCCCGAACAAGGCGCCTACACCGAGAAGCACTCTATTGATGGTCACACTATAATGCTTGGAGTAAAAAGGTGAGCCGCTAAGGAGGCGGTCTTTGAATCAGGGTAGCTTCGGTGGTTCTTTCTGCTTCACCACGCATATAGGTGATTGTTACCGTGTCCCCAGCATTATGACTTCGGATAGCTATTCCGAGTTGCTCCGCAGCATTTATTGGCTGGTCATCAAACCCGATAATAACATCCTTTTCCTTTAAGCCCGCCTCTGCTGCCGGGCTATCAGAAATAACCTCAACAATAAGCGCCCCATAATCTACCGAGAGACTATATTCAGATTGAATAGCGGGGGTAACAGTCAGCATCTTTACTCCTAGCCAGGCACAAGGGATATATCCATTCTTTACCAAGTCTTCCACTACCGAGATAGCGGTATCGGTACTTATAGCAAAGCCAATATTTTCTGCCTCAGCAATAATAGCCGTGTTAATACCTACTACCTGCCCAGCCATATTTACTAGTGGTCCACCACTATTGCCTGGATTGATAGCGGCATCAGTTTGGATGAGGTTATAAAGCACTACACCATTCTGCTCCTCAATGGAGCGCCCCAGATAACTGACCACCCCCTTAGTCCAGGTAGGACCCCCAGACAGGGCAAAAGCATTCCCCACAGCCACTACATCTTCGAGTTCTTCAAGCTTTCCCAGAGAACCGTGAAGGAAATGAGCTACAGGAAGACCTTCGGCTTCAATTTGCACCACTGCTAAGTCTGTCCAGGGGTCAGTAACCCAGTTCTCTGCCAGGAAACTACGCCCATCACTCAGTATAACTGTAACAGTATTAGCACCTTCAACCACATGGCAATTGGTCACGATATAGCCCTTGGGGTCGATAATCACTCCTGAGCCAGCCCCTTGCTGCGGAGAAGATCGCAAGAATATATCGCGAGTCACTTTCTCGGTGAAAACGGAAACTACTGCCGGGGCTAGCTTCGCTACTAGTTCAGCCTCGCTTAGCTGGGCACCTACCACATCATCGATGTAATTTGGCTGCCAATTAGGGTTGATAGGCTCAGGGGAGGAGCCAGTTTCTTTCTGGGCACACCCTGAACTGGCTAGTAGCAAACTTACAACCAGAAAGGCAACAAGAGTGTACCTCAATTTACCCATTTGTTCTTAAATTCAATTTTAGCACTTTTTATTCGCTGTCAAAACCAATGCCCGGTTATAAGCGAAAAGGTGCCGCCATCTCTCCGGCGGTTATGAGTAGAAGCGTCTGCTGATTGCACAATCCACTAAAAAGTGTAAACCAAAAACCAACTTCATGTGCTATAATAAATAATTCTTGTTATACTTTCCAGCTAAGGCAAAATCGAACCGCACCTAATATAAAGGAGGGAAGCAGTGGACTGTCCCGCATGTAGGGGAGTAATGGTTGTAGCTGAGCATAAGAGAATTGAGGTTGACTATTGCACGAAGTGCTCTGGTGTTTGGTTTGATGCCGGAGAACTGGAACTCTTGCTGGAATCTATGACACTGGATGAAACGGGGTTGACCATGGCTGAGATAATGGCTCTGCCGGCGAAAAAGGTGGCGGAAAAGGCAAGGCTATGTCCAATATGCCGGAGGAAGATGAGAAAGGTTGCCATTGGCTCGGAACCAGAAGTGCTCATTGATGTCTGCCTTCGGGGGGATGGAATATGGTTTGATGGTGGTGAGCTCAGTCAGGTCATAGGGCAGCTTAGGGGGACAGGTTCTACAGCAACTGGTAAGCAGGGAAGAGTCATCACCTTTCTGGGAGAGGTTTTCCAAGCTAAAAGATAGCGTCAATTTATTTTTAGGAGGTGTTTTTATGATCGCAGTCTATATCATCATTGGCATCGTCGTACTTCTTCTACTGTTGTTTATCTTCACCTACAATGGTCTGGTAAGGCTGCGTAATCAGGTGAGAAATGCCTGGGCGCAGATTGATGTCCAACTCAAAAGGCGGCATGACCTGATACCAAATTTAGTGGAAACAGTTAAAGGTTACATGCAGTACGAGCGGGCGACCCTCGAAGCAGTAACCAATGCCCGCAACATGGCTCAGAAGGCAATCGGTAGCGGTGTTGGCGCCCAAGCCAAAGCTGAGAGTGAGCTCAGTGGTGTTTTGTCCCGGCTACTGGCAGTGGTAGAAAGATATCCCGACCTGAAAGCGAACCAGAATTTTCTGGCTCTCCAGGAACAGTTGACCTCGACGGAGAACAAGATAAGCTTTTCTCGCCAGTTCTACAACGATTCGGTTTTCAGTTATAACAATAAGATCCAGATGTTCCCCTCTAATATGGTAGCCAGTATGACTGGTTTCAAACCCGGGGAGTTCTTTGAGGTTACCGTACCAGAGGAGAAAGAAGCACCCAAGGTTAGTTTCAGTTAGCCAAGAGACGCTGAGGCATGTGGGAACATATTAGATCTAATCAGCTTAGGTCAATGATACTGGTATCAGTTATGGGCATATTGCTGCTCTTGGTGGGCTACTTCTTGGGTTTAGCCATCTTCGGCAGTGGTATCGGCGGATTGATTGTTGCCCTGGTGGTGTGGTTGGTGATGAATCTAATCGCCTATTTCCAGGGAGACAGTATCCTACTAGCCATGTCTGGGGCAAAGAAGATCAGCCGCGACGACCATCCTCGCCTCTATAACGTAGTGGAGGAGATGAAGATTGCCTCTGGCCTAGAGAAAATGCCTGACATCTATGTTATCGACGATCCGGCACTAAATGCCTTTGCCACCGGACGAGACCCCAATCAGGCTTCCGTCGCCATCACCTCGGGACTGCTGCAGAAACTCAACCGCGATGAACTACAGGGGGTTATTGCTCACGAAATATCTCATATACAGAACCGCGATGTACTGTTGATGACGCTGTGCAGTG
>CAZUZX010000110.1:0-1340 GCA_964624525.1 uncultured Dehalococcoidia bacterium
GGGAATATTATAGATACCAATTATGAAAATCTTCCCTCGGAAGTGGTGAAGGCAACAAAGAGACTATTCATGGATGGTCTAGGGGTAGGCTTAGCTGGTAGTGCGGAAGCAGGTGTAAGTGAGCTGATAGACATTGTTAGGGACTGGGATGGAAGGAGAGAAAGCACCGTTTGGGTCTATGGAGATAGACTTCCCTGCGTCAGCGCGGCTCAGGCTAATGCTACCATGATTCATGCTCTGGATTACGATGATACCCATGATGTTGCTATTCTGCATGCCTCATCGGTGGCAGTGCCTACAGCTTTGGCTATTGCCGAGAAGCTAGGTGGGGTTGATGGCAAAAGGCTAATCACTGCTGTAGCCCTGGCTGTGGATCTCGCCGCTAGGCTGTGTTTAGCCAACAAAGTTTCTGTGTTTGACCGCGGCTGGCAGTATACTGCTATACATGGGAATTTCAGTGCCGCTGCAATAACTGGCAAACTCTTGGGGCTTGATACGGAGACGCTGGTTAGTGCTTTTGGTCTTGCTTATCACCAAGCGGGAGGAAATCTCCAGTGCATTCACGATGGCACTCTAGCTAAACGAGCTGGACCTGGCTTTGCTGCTAGGGATGGCATCATGGCAGCACTGATGGCTCAAAAGGGTATCACTGGAGCTAGGAACGTTCTTCAGGGACGTGATGGGTTATTCAATGTTTACCATAGAGGAGATTATAATCCCGAGGCGCTCACAGCAAATCTTGGTGAGAAATTTGAAGTCGTAAACCTTAGTTTTAAACCCTATCCCTGCTGCCGGAACACTAATCCTCCTATTGATGCTACATTGACAATGGTAGGTGAGTATAACATTAAAGCTGAGGATGTAGATAGTGTCACCATCTATGTCAGTAAGGGCGCGATGAAACTATTGGGTGAACCACTCAGTACCAAGCAAAATCCCAGCACTACTGTTGATGCTCAGTTTAGTATTCCTTGGGCAGTAGCTTCGGCTATTGTCAAAGGAAAAGTGGGTATAGCTGAGTTTACTCCGCAGGCTATCAAGGACAAGACAGTTCTAGCACTATCCAATAAGGTGACACCGAAGCTAGATGAGTCCCTGAATAGGATGGGGGTTAGTCCTGCTATAGTTGAGATAAAGACCAAAGACGGGAAAGTCTATTCTAAGCGTGTGGACACTCCCTATGGCAGTCCCGAAAACCCAATGAGTATGGATGCCATGGCTGCAAAATTGCGGGATTGTGCTTCCTACGCAGCCAAACCTTTAAGTCAGAAGAATGTGGAGAAGCTGATTCAGTTAGTATCCCGGCTTGAAGCGGTTAGTGATGTAGAGGAGGTAGTTCG
>CAZUZX010000110.1:1440-3418 GCA_964624525.1 uncultured Dehalococcoidia bacterium
AAGATAGGCAAGCTGGAGCTGGCTAATCGCATAGTAATGCCGCCCATATCTACCAACTTTGCCAGAGAGGGACTTGTCACCGATTGCATGGTGGATTACTACGCAGAAAGAGGGCGAGGAGGCGTGGGACTGATTGTTGTAGAGGACGCAATTGTGGATACGCCCATAGGGAACCATACTTTTTACTGCATGTATATCGATGACGATGGATATCTGCCTGGTCTACGTCGTATAGCTCAGGCTGTTAAATCCGGAGGGGCTAAAGTCATGCTGAACTTAAACCACGGTGGTAGAAGAGCCGGCAGAGTAGAGAATGGTCAATTACTGGTTACGAAGGGGAAGATACCAGTGGCCCCTTCTGCTCTTCCTCATCCAGTCACGGGTTTTGTAGTACCTCGCGAACTGAGCATTGAGGAGATTGAGGAGTTGGAAGATAAGTTTGTCCGGGCTGCCTGCAGGGTTAAAGAGGCCGGCTTTGACGGACTTTCCCTTCATGCTGCTCATATGTACTTGATTAGCCAGTTCCTCTCTCCTCTGTCTAACCAGCGTAAGGATATTTATGGCGGAGACCTTAACGGTAGGCTCCGCTTCTTAGTAAATATAATCCACAAGGTTAAGGAGAAATTGGGTGATGATTACCCCATAATGGTGCGCATCAATGGCAGAGAGGGTCTAGAAGGTGGTATTACCATTGAGGATGCTAAGAAAGTGGCGCAGGGGCTGGAGGCAGCCGGCGCCGATTGCATAAGCCTCTCTTGTGGTGCTGTTATTGGGCTGGCTATACGCAACTTTCCGACGCCAGTAGCTCCTATGAGACTTCCTCACGGTTTAGAGGTGAATTTGGCTGCGGCGGTAAAGCAAGTGGTTTCCATACCAGTAATGACTGCCAACCGTATTGTTACCCCCCAGGAAGCTGAAGACATCTTGGAACAAGGAAGAGCTGACCTCATCGGCATAGGCAGAGGATTGATTGCTGATCCTGAATGGCCTAGGAAAGCAAAGGAAGAGCAGGAGGCTGACATAAACTTCTGCATTGGTTGTATGCAGTGTATAAAGAGAGTTCTCGAGGATAGGATTGATATGAGATGCGCTATCAATCCCGCAGCTGGCCAGGAAGCAGAGTGTAAGATTACCCCCGCCACTAAGCCAAAGGTGGTCTTCATCGCTGGGGGTGGTCCTGCTGGATTAGAGGCTGCTCGGGTATCAGCCATCCGAGGACATAAAGTGCATCTTTTTGAGAAAGAGAAGCTGGGCGGGCAGTTAAATTTGGCTTGCATACCGCCAGGTAAAGATGATATTAAGCTTTTCCTCGACTTTGAGAAAAAGCAATTGGATAAACTAGGGATAAAGATAGAGTACAAAACACTAACTCCGGAAATTGTATTACAGGAGAAGCCCGATGCCGTCATCGTGGCTATCGGAGCCCAGCCTCTTGTGCCTTCCTTAACGGGCATAGAAAAGAGAAATGTAGTTACCGCGTGGCAGGTACTTAAAGAAGAGGTTACCACTGGTAACAAAGTAGTCGTCTTGGGTGGAGGGGAGGTAGGTGCTGAGACAGCTGAATACCTGGTAACGAAGGGCAAGCAGGTAACCATAGTTGAGATGCTGGACAGCATTGCAACCGATGTGGACAGGACTTCTCGACTTCTCCTGATACTCAATCTGGATGAGTTCGGTGTTAAGACGCTTACCAAGGCTACTGCCAAGGAAATAACTGACCGAGGGGTGGTGGTAGATCACAGGAATAAGGAGGAATTCATCGAGGCAGACACGGTGGTGTTGGCACTAGGTGCCCAACCTAATCGAGAGCTGGTTGAGCAGATTAAAAAGCTAGACGTCGAACTTTACATAGTGGGTGACTGTGCTGAGGTTCGCCGATTACCTGATGCCGTTGAGGAGGGCTTCAAAGCAGCCCTGAAACTATAGTGAAAATCGCTGTAGCCTTATCTCACTGTAGCGATCAGATTACATTGTACGA
>CAZUZX010000111.1:0-3394 GCA_964624525.1 uncultured Dehalococcoidia bacterium
CCATCCCCGTTTTCTTTAGCCCTGAGCCAGAGAGGGAAAAGGAAATCGAGCTCCCGGAGGATTTCATATTGTTTGTCGGAGTTCTCATTCCAGATAAAGGTGTAAATGTTTTGATCGAGGCGTTCCGAAAGCTGGATACGCAAACTAAGTTGATTCTTATAGGAGGTAAGCATCCGGATTATCGCTACAATAGCACGAGGAATATTGTTGTCATCGAGAATGCTCCCCATCATATGGTGATGCATGCGATGTCAAGGTGTAGATTCGCTGTATTCCCTTCTAAGTGGCCTGAGCCCTTCGGGACAGTTGCTATTGAAGCCATGAGCCAGGGCAAAGCGGTGATAGCCTGCAATATGGGCGGATTGAAAGACATAGTGGTGGATAAGGAGACCGGGATCCTCGTGCCGCCAAATAATTCAGCGGAATTAGCTCAATCCATCTCTTACCTGCTGGAGAGACCGGAAGTGGCGTCAGAGATGGGAAACAAAGGTCATGACAGGTTCAGGAAGAATTACACACCGGATGTTGTTGTCCCGGTGCTTATAGATACATACCGGAGCCTGCTCCGCTGATAAACAATATTTTTGCAGCAATCCTAGGTTAAACACCAGCAGGCGGCTTTTGGGCAAAGGCGATTAAGCCCGACCCATGGCCACTGCCTACTAATTTTTGCAGTAAGAAGGCAATAGCATCCCCACCCCTCTGGACAAATTTCCAAATAGGGCTATGAACCAAAGAAACCCCTCTGCCCAGCTTTGGGTCGGTCGGTGCGCTTATCTTTTCTATGCTTATTTTGATGTTGAACTTACTCGGGAGCAAAAGGTTTGCTAAATCCCGACGATTTATACTGCCTGTTCTTATCGCCACATTCACAAAACCAAGGTCATCTAACAATAAGCCTACACTATCTTTAGACCACCTGGTCAGGTGATGTGGCGGGTAGTCCCATGATTCTCTGCGTCTCAATTTTACCGTTAGGCGGTTTCGATTGGGAGTGCTCATTATGAAATAGCCACCCGGTGCCAAGAGCTCGTATATTTTATTCACCAGCTCACGAGGTTGCTCAACATGCTCTAAAACCTCGAAGGCAGTTACAAAGTTGAAGTTCTGCCAAATAGGAGGAATATCATCGATAGTTCCGGCCACGGTGTTCTTTAACCCCAAGTTCTCTCTGGCATATCTTATTGCTTCCTCAGCCAAATCGAAAGCATAGACTTCAAACCCAAGTCCTTCGGCTAATTTTGCGAATGCTCCTACCCCACAGCCAACGTCCAGCAGCTTACCCTTTACTGAGGACGCTTTCAAGAATTCGAGGGTGTGCTTCAAAAGGAATTCGGTTTCTCTGAGTTTCCCTTCAGGCGTTGACCTTGCTTCCACTTTGCGCCAGGTCTGATCAGGGGTCTCGTCCCTCCTGTATTCCTCACGGTAATCTATCGAAAGCGCTGTCCGGGCAATGTCACCTCCGCAGTAGGAGCAACGGTAAATCACGTAATGCCTTCCACGCTCTATAGGCAATTTGGCATCAGTCCTACCGCATATCGGGCATTTTTCCTCCATGCCTGCCTCCCGGGATTACTATTGCCTCAAACTCGCCTTTCGATATAATGCGATCTCAGGGCAAAAGCAACATAGATACTAACCACCCCTTGGGCTGCCATCCAGGCATAGCCAACGCCGATTATGCCGGTTGTCGGCATAACGAAATAGCTCCCCAGAAGCACAGCAACGCTTGTGAACCCACAGATGAGCACCAGCTCCCTCATCCTGCTTCGCACCCGCAGCATAGTCATGTAAACACTGTTTACCCCAACAAAAAGGCTTGATGCCCCTAGAACCCAGAATAACCCTAGAGCGTTTGCCGAATAGCCCTCTCCAAATAGAAGAAGGAGCCATTTGCCTGCCAAGAGTAAAAGGATAACGGCTGGGATTAACAAAAGAAAGACGAATCGGAAAGAGCGGCGCATATTGACCACCAATTCGTCTTCAAAGTGGGAGCCCTCGGCAAACAGGGACTGGGACACCGCTCCTGGAATAATAAAGAGAAGGCCAGCCATCATCCAGGCTACATAGAAGTAAGCGTTTTGCTCGGCGCCCAGCCGGTTGACAATCATTACGGGCAGAATGAAGGTTGAGGCTGCTGCAAATAGAGCAGCGAAGTAGTTACCTGCGGAATACCGCCAGACATTCTTGATTATGCCTAGATTTATCCCGGGCACTGGATGGTAGCCATTTTGCACCCGAGGCAGAAGGAAAAACAGGGAAATGACCAGGGCAACGCCAATGGCGATGCCCCAGGAGCTAACGATGCCAAAGGCGCGGAAAAACAAGACCAAGAGAATGGGGAGGGGAATTTTAAGCAGCGAGAAGATGGTTTGCTTGGTTAAAGCAAATTCAGCCCTTCTCTTAGCGATGAAGATAGAGTCCATTATCCCGGAAAGTGTCCAGCCGAAGGCAAAGAGAACAAAGGCCAGGATGAACATGGCATCCTCCCTAACGAAGCCTAGGGCAGGAGACCACAGGTCTAAGCCAGCGAGGAATATCCCCGCCAGAGCCAGGGCTACCGTCCCGCTCAGGGTGAAGCAGGAGTTTATCATCTCCACAGGTTTGTCGGCTTTGGACGAAAAGCGGATGAGAGCCACATCGACACCCAGCGTGCTGAACAAAGCTAAAAGGTAGACAGCCGATATTATGGCGGACGCCAGACCTACCTCGGCTTCCGTATAGAACCTAGCCACAACCATCCAGAAGAAGAAGCCCAAGCCAGTGGTCACTACCGTATTGGCCATCAAAAAGAGGGAGTTCCGGTATAGAGGGTCCTTAATCTGTTGTCTTATCTTTGCTACGGTCAAAGACATTTCCCGAAGAAAGTGAGCCTTATGCAACGCTTCACCTTTTCATCGCTGTAAAGGAAAAGGAATAAGAGGAGCGTTTTCAAGGTAGATACTCGAATATCTCAACATAGTAGGAGATTATCTCCTCTCCCCGTTTTGCCCCCCAGGTGTCGGAGTGATAAATTGGTCGGTAGTGTTCCAATTTCTTCAGGGGCACAGGGCTGACGAAGGGGTCGTTCCCCACTATTCTATAGTTCGGGGATGTCTGGCTTTCCAAATATGCCTTTGCCTCTTCATATGTAGGAAATAATTGAGTACTGGAGATTACTTTATATCCATCCCTCTCCGTGTATGAGATGACCCAGGTCGAATTGCGAGGGACTACTTGCTTCCCATCGAAATTGTACAGTCTGGAGCACATGGTTTGATAATATTCGGGATAATATACGGGTACCGGTTCTAGCCTCCCCTCTTCTTCCCGATAGTAGATTTCATAAAACTGGGATGCGCTTTTCCCAGCCCAGATCGCCAGGGCATAGAATTTTGCCGTCGTTATCTTGCCA
>CAZUZX010000112.1:0-3390 GCA_964624525.1 uncultured Dehalococcoidia bacterium
ACCCACGACCTTAGCCTCCGCAGGGCTACGCTCTATCCAACTGAGCTACAGGCGCTTGGTGCCGAAGGTGGGATTTGAACCCACATGCCCTTTTGGACACTACGCCCTGAACGTAGCGCGTCTGCCATTCCGCCACTTCGGCATATCTGGTCACATTATATGGCACTAGCATCTTGGTGGTCAACGAGCAGATTGGAGATTATTTATCAATCCCTCACCCTTTATCCCTCTCCCCTTCGTAAGGGGCGAGGGAAGAGAATTTTTTAAATCACAGGCACATGATACAATTACTATTTGTGACAAGGTATATACCAGCCGTGCCTTGGTCTTCCCGCGGGTCTGAGCTGGTGACTCTCTTTACCAATTGTGCCGTGGAAGCCTCCGTTGTTTTCCTCCCTCTTTTTGCTCAGGAGATTGGCGCCTCGAAGCTTCAGGTGGGTGCAATTGGTGGTGCCTACGGCATTGCCTATTTTGCCTCTTCTTGGGTGTTTGGACGCCAATCTGATATAAGGGGGAGGGTGTTCTTCATCCGGCTCGGTCTGGGTCTAGGAGTAGTAACCCTTGCCATGCAGACCCTAGCAGTCAACCCTCTTATTCTGGCATTTGGGCGTGCCCTGGTGGGATTCTGCCTCGGCATCTCGGCAGCTGCCCTTATGGCTTACAACTTCGAAGCTGGTGGAGGCACGGGCAGATTTGCCTCCTTGGGCGCTCTGGGCTGGCTCATGGGCGCTATAATTGCTGTCTTCATCCAGAATTATCATAGCCTGTTTCTCCTGAGTTCTGCTTCTTGCGGCATAGCTTTTGCTGTCTCTCTATCATTGAAGGAGCAAAAGGATCGCATTTCCCTGAAGCCTGTCACTATACGCGTGGTCTGGCGCAATATCCGGGTGTACCTTCCTTTCTTTTTGAGGCACTTGGGAGCTAATATGGTCTGGGTCATCTTTCCTCTCTTCGTGGCAACCATAGGAGCCAGCAAGACTTGGATAGCTATTCTTGACGGCATCAATACTGGAGGTCAGTTCATAACTATGATGTTTATAGAAAGGCTTAAGGAATCCCGTCTCTTTCTTCTTGGTTTTCTTTTCTCAGCGCTGGTTTTCCTAGCGTATGCTCAGGTGACTAACTATCTCCAGGTCATCCCGGTTCAAGCCCTGCTCGCTGTGGCTTGGTCTTGCCTTTATGTAGGAGCGCTCTTGCTACTGCTGAAGAATAATGAGGAAAGGGCAACTTCGACCGGTATCCTCTTTTCCACCATCAGCATCTCAGGAGCGGCAGGACCCTTCTTAGGGGGACTAGTGGCTCAGTTCTGGGGCTACCAACTGCTAATGTATCTTGCCTCTGGTCTTTGTCTGGTCGCGCTGGGGATAGTCACGGTTCAATCGAGATAATCTGTACCCCAACTTCAATCTCCTTTCCTGAGAAATTCTTCTATTTCTTTAACCAGTTTTTCACTTTCCTCTGGAGTTAAACCCAACCTACTTTCCAATTTGCGGATATGATTATCGATTTCAGGGAGACGAATTCTTAGCTGAGCTATCTTTTCGTTTTGTCTTACCACTTCTTCATCGAGGTCTTTCAAATAAATCCCTAGTTGAAATCTCCGGTCAAAAAACTCAACCATTTTTTGGCATGCCTGGGGGTCTTCAGTGGCTACCAGATAAAAAGGTATTGTCACCCAAAGGCTTGCCCCAGCAATATTTCTCCTTTTAGCCACCCAGAGGAGAAAAGAGCTTAAGGTTGGTCTTTGGTCAGGCGGGGTTTCATAATCCACATCTCTAGCTAAGCCATACTGACTTAAGACCTTTTTCATTTCGGGAGAATTTGCCACCGCTAATAATTCTCGGGGAGCAGTATGAGCACCTAAAGAAACCATACCACCAATGGTATATAGCTCTTTCATCTGACAATAGTGTTCAGCTATATCTAAGATTGAGTTTAGAAATTTATACCACTCGGCTCTAGGTGGATTACTTTTGAAAATCACGAGATTCTTTTTCTGGCAACAATAGAATTTGCTTTCCGGGAATTGAGCCACATTATCTTCAATGGAAATTCCGTCCAATGGAAAGAAATCTACCGGTTCAATCTCTCCGAAGTCTTGGCTTGCCAGTTTCTTATTCAGGTAATCAACAACTTTTGTACCCAGTTTGCCAGCATCCTCAGCCCAAGCTACTATCAAGGACGAGCTTTGAAATTCTGGTTTTCCGTAGATTTTGAAAGGGTGTTTTCCACTCACTCTCAGTCTTCCTTAGTTCCTCTCTTAAAAAATTTATCAATATCCTCCAGAATCCTTTTCTTATCCTCTTCGGTTATTGGTCCAGGCTCCATCGGCTTAGCATAGGTGACGTATTTTAGCTTATCGAGTTGGTCTCTTATTTCCGCAGGGAACCTCTCATACCACTTTTCGATTTCTCTTTCACTTCGTTCCACAAACTCGGCAATTTCTTCCATTTCAATTCTAATTCCCAGACTGGTAGTCAAGACTTCGAGTACAGACTTTGAAGCTTTTGGATAAGGGATAGGGAATCCCTGAAGATAAATCGGTATCTCACCCATGATACAGATAGCTTCTAGACCTCTCTTTTTAGCCACCCCTAACAAAAGTCCGTTTAACCCGATGATATTGCCTTGCCCTCCTCTTTCCTCGATGTCTGACATTAATATGGTATTTTCATAACTTTTTATCTCGTCAATGAGAGCTTCGGTATTAGGTACCGCCCAGACTTTTGACCTCATGGTATGATGGATGGGCGCCACGGCTGCCCCTGAAGTATAAACTCTCTGGCATCCGAATTTTAGGGCGACATCCAAAACAAGATTAGCTATTTGGTAAGCCTTTCTCCCTTCCGCATAAGTTCTTCCTCCGTCAGCAGGCTGTTCCTCTCCGATAAAAAATATCAAATCCCTTTTCTCAGTTTTCTTGAAATAGAATTTGTTACTGGGGAACTCCAGGTCTTTCAATTCGCCATTTCCAATCAAGAGCTTCTTAGGGTAGAAGAAATCCCATGGTTCTATCTCTCCAAATTCCTCGGCTCTTAACACTCCTCTCAGCATATGGACGGCGATTATGCCAATATTCCCAATTCCGGGCCAACCGGCGATCAAAACTGGGTTTTCAAGCTCAGGTTCTTTGTAAATTCTGATCCCCATGGCTCTCCTTCTTTGCCTCCTGTAGGGGCGGACATCCCCGTCCGCACTCTTTAGGGACGACACAGAGGTCGTCCCCTACTTGGCTAAGTCCTTTTAAGCAGGGTGTCTAAGTCTCCTGTAGAGGCAGAGGTCCCTGTCCGCACTCTTTAGGGACGACACAGAGGTTGTCCCCTACAATTGTTTTGGGAAGCTTGTAAGTATATCCAATACAGCCGAGTGAACACGTCCGTTGGAAAATAG
>CAZUZX010000113.1:0-1741 GCA_964624525.1 uncultured Dehalococcoidia bacterium
AGCGTTCACCATTTTTGCTGCTCTTTGTTTCGGAGGTATATTTGCATCGCTTGTCAGAGGTAAGATGCGATGAAGCAGTCTGTGTCAAATTGGCATGGGAACCCTGGGAAATTGTTAGCCCATTGCCTCTTTAATATGATATGATTTTTACTTGAAAGAGAAATGAGAGACAAGAAGGGGGTAAATTCTTACCATAGGAGCAAAAAGCATGCCTAATGCCGTTATAGTTGTTGACATGGTAAGGGGCTTCTTGGAGGAGGGTAACCCCCTTTATTGTGGGGCAGCAGCTCGCCGCATTATCCCCAACATTCAAAGACTGCTGGAAGAGGAAATAGCTCAGGGCTCAAAGGTGTTTTATCTCTGTGACCGTCATACCCCAGATGACCCAGAGTTTAACACATTTCCCCCACATTGTATCGTAGGTACTCCAGAAGCAGAACTCATCCCTGAGCTCAGCAAATACCCTGGAGAAGTAATACCGAAAAATCGCTACAGTGGCTTTTTCGATACTTCCCTAGAGAAAAGGCTAAAAACTCTTCGACCGGAGAAGCTAATTGTTTGCGGAGTATGCACCGATATCTGTGTC
Source organism: uncultured Dehalococcoidia bacterium (assembly GCA_964624525.1). Classification (GTDB taxonomy): domain Bacteria; phylum Chloroflexota; class Dehalococcoidia; order UBA2247; family RBG-13-53-26; genus CAZUZX01. The sequence continues at coordinate 587 of CAZUZX010000113.1, forward strand.
TTACACACTGTGGCTGATGCTCGAAATTATCATTATCAAGTGGAGGTACCTGTTGACTGTGTAGCTTCCTTTGACCTAATGGCACATAAATTTGCTCTAGAGCATGTGGAAAAGGTTCTGGGGGCCAAGTTAGTAAAGGCTCCGGCAGCGGAGCTTCCTATCCCCACATTTGAGCCTTCGCCCTCAATTGTATCTGGAGAAACTGCTGATATCTACTTTGTCAGAACGGTAGAAATCCTGAAGCAGGAAGGGCTTAATCCAGTAGCCACAATGGAGGTCTTCCCCAGCGGAGCGGGGATTCTCTGTGGCATGAACGAGGTTCTCGCCCTACTAGATAGGGTGCTGCCTGAAGGTAACCGTGAGGTGTGGTCTCTCTCTGAAGGAGAACCTTTTGAGAGGAAGGAGGTGGTGCTCCGGATAACTGCCCCCTACCAGAGCTATGGCGCCTATGAGACTGCCTATCTGGGAATGCTTGCCCAGTGCAGCGGTTGGGCAACAGCAGCCAGGGAATGTGTCGAGGCAGCCCAGGGAATACCCATTATCAGCTTTGGTGTTCGCCACATTCACCCCGCCCTAGCGGGAATCATGGATTATGCCGCTATTGTCGGGGGTTGTGCTGGCTGCTCTAGCATTGCCGGTGCCAAGATTGCTGGCATCGCCCCTACCGGTACCATACCACACGCCCTCATCATCGTTATGGGCGATACTGCTACGGCTACCCTGGCTTTTGATAAGCATATGCCTCCGGAGGTGCCTCGCATTGCTTTAGTGGACACCTTCAAGGACGAACCCGAGGAGAGTATAATAGTCGCCCAAGCAATGAAGGGACGCCTTCAAGGGGTGAGATTAGACACTCCCCCTGAGCGGGGGAGGGTCACTGCTGACCTGGTCAAGGAAACTAGAGCCAGACTTGACCTAGCGGGCTTTAAAGAGGTAAAAATCTTTGTTAGCGGAGGTCTTGATCTGGAACGCATCAAGTATTTCATTGCAAATCGAGCTCCGGTGGATGCCTTTGGAGTGGGAAGCTACATTAGTGGGGCTAAGCCGATTGACTTTACGGCTGACCTCCACGAGGTAGAGGGTAAGCCGATTGCCAAGCGGGGGAGAATCCCAGGAATCACCCCTAACCCCCGCCTGAAACGGGTAATGTGAGGA
>CAZUZX010000113.1:1841-3387 GCA_964624525.1 uncultured Dehalococcoidia bacterium
GGGGAGAATCCCAGGAATCACCCCTAACCCCCGCCTGAAACGGGTAATGTGAGGAGGAGCTAAGATGTGGCATCGAAGACATGGCTTCTACGGTGGTATTCGCTTTGGATTTCCTCCTTTTATGTTTTACTTCGGTCCTCGCCCCTTCCCTAGGAAGGAAAAGTATCTCCAGATGCTGGAAGAATACAAGAGGGAGCTAGAGGAGGAACTAAAGGAGGTAGAGGAGGAAATCGCTGAGTTGAAGCGAGGGTAAAACGGTGCCCCCAGAGCCAACAGAAATAGCGAAAAAGATTGTCGAAGCAGTAGCTGATAAGCAAGCTTCAGATATCGTGTTGCTTGATACCAAGCAGGTATGCTCCTTTGCCGAGTATTTCATTATTTGCAGTGGAGAGACTGAACCCCAAATCGAAGCTATCCGCAAGGCTGTTGATGAGGTGGTGAAAAAGGAAGCCATTACTCTATACCACTGCGAGGGGACTGCCAATTCAGGATGGATGCTGCTTGACCTGGGCGAGGTTATTATCCATATCTTTGCTCCCTTTGAGAGAGAGTATTACCAGCTAGAACGATTATGGAGCAAAGCTCCCCTCGTGGTTAAGATTATGTAATCCAATGCCCACTGTGGTGGCAGGCGTCTCCAGTAACCCCAATTAGGTAAGGTTCTATCTACTCCACCTGATGGAGGTGTACCATAGTGGAATTGAAAGTCAGGCGAAGACAAACTCACTGATGGCTTTAAAGTAGGGCTGGATGCCAAAAACAAATATATCGTTGTGATCCGCCCCAGGAATAATCACCAGACGTTTGTCCTTTGTAGCTACGTTATCAAAAAGGTCTCTTGCCTCAGTAGGCGGAATGAGGCTGTCATTTTCCCCATGGATGATCAGGGTGGGCAAGGTAATAGTTCTTACCTTGGAGAGATTGGGGAAGTCCAAATCAGTGATGCCAAGGAATTCCATAGGAAAGCCCAGATGGCTCATTAGCTTGATCACACTGGCAACCCCGCTCTCAATAATTAAACCTTTCATTTCACTTGGATAATGGGAGACAAGCTCAATAGCAGAAACACTTCCTAAAGAGCGCCCCATTGCAAAGACATCGCCATGGTAATCACCTTGGCGCCTGATATCCTGGAAGCCTTTGAATATGGCATGAGCATCAGAAATAGTATTAGTGAATGTTGGCGTACCTCCACTTAAACCATAACCGCGATAGTCTGCCACAAATAGGTTAATACCCAGTTGATTATAGATCGGGGCGATGTCATCATAATCACAAGCCACTTCACCATTACCATGAAAGAAGAGGATAGAAGGTGAGCTTTGACTACAAACATAAAAGCGGCATGAAATTGATATGTCCTTCTCCACAGGAATGAGATAATCGGTTGAATTTGGGGGAGCAACAGTAAACCATTTTCTGGGATAAAAGACAAATTGAAGAATCTCTGGTCTATCTAGAGCAGAATAATCAGACTGATAAGACATCTCAGCCTTAGTAGGTAAATATCTCTGGCTCGGAAAAGAAGAGGCTGATCTCCTGCCTG
>CAZUZX010000114.1:0-3344 GCA_964624525.1 uncultured Dehalococcoidia bacterium
TCCTGGGTTTTCAGCCCTGCCCCGGTGATAAAAGCTACAGTAAGCTCGTTCCTTTTAATTACTTCTGAGGCTACCAGCTTCTTTAGCCCCGCTATCACTACCCCACCGGCTGCCTCAGCAAAGATACCCTCGGTCTCAGCCAGCAGCTTCATCCCCTGAACGAGCTCCGCATCGGTCACGGCGCAGGCACTACCTCCCGACTGTCTGGCAACTCTTAAGGCGTAATAACCATCAGCAGGGTTTCCAATAGCTATGGATTTGGCGATGGTATCGGGCTTTACCGGGTGCACGTGGAGAGTACCGGCTTGAAAGGCATTAACAATGGGTGAGCAGCCGGCAGCCTGGGTAAGATGCATATGGGTGTTGACCGGCTCGATTAAACCCAGCATGGATAGCTCATCCAGACCTTTCCATATTCTAGTAAAGAGGAGTCCCGAAGCAGCAGGAGCTACCACACAATCAGGAGTTTGCCATCCCAGTTGCTCCGCCACTTCATAGCCTAAGGTCTTGCTTCCTTCGGCGTAATAGGGTCTCAAATTGATGTTAATGAAACCCCAGCTATATCTTTCGGCTAGCTGGACGCAGAGGCGGTTGACATCGTCATAGCTTCCCTCGACAATCACCAGAACTGGATTATAGATTACTATTCCCACCAGTTTGCTCAGTTCCACATCAGAGGTGACGAAAACATAGGACTTCATATTTGCTTTGGCGGCATGAGCTGCCACGCTAGCAGCCAGATTGCCTGTTGAAGCACAGGCTACGGTATCGAATCCGAATTCCCGTGCCTTAGTAATAGCTACCGAGACCACTCGATCCTTGAAGGAATACGTTGGATTGAGGCAATCGTTCTTGATGTAAAGGTCCTCCAGTCCTAGCTCTCGCCCTAGGTTATCGGCTCTAACCAGAGGGGTAAAGCCGGTGCCGATATCCACCACCTTGCCATTAACTGGCAACAAGTCATGGTAACGCCACATGCTCGGTGGTCCCACGATGAGCTTCTCCCGACTCACCGCTTTAGCCATGGACTTGTAGTCATAGCTTACTTCTAGCGGGCTAAAGCAGAAATCACACAGATTAAGAGGCTGCAGTGGATACTCTCGCCCGCACTTTCGGCACCGCAAGGTTCTCGCATAAGACAATTTCCTCTCCTTCATAGAGGCTCAAGCGCTTGCCATAAATCCTCAATCAAGTCACCAATATTTTCCAATCCCACCGATAACCTGATTAGCTCATCAGTAATCCCCGCTTTTTCTCTCTGCTCCTTCGGCATTGAGGCATGACTCATGGTAGCGGGGTGCTCGGCAAGGGAGGTGATACCCCCCAGCGATTCTGCCAGAGCAAAGACCTTAAGCCTTCTTAGAAAGGTATTAACGCTCTCGATACCACCTTTTACTTCAAATGAGACCACCCCACCGAATCCCTTCATCTGCCTTCTGGCGATTACATGTCCGGGGTGAGCCTCAAGCCCGGGATAGAGCACCCTCTTCACCCTGGGATGTTCTTTAAGGTAGTTTGCCACGGCGAGGGCATTCTCTTCGTGGCGCTTCATCCTCACCGGCAGGGTCTCAATACCACGAAGCACTAGCCAACAGTCGAAGGGAGCAGCACAAGTCCCCATGGCATTCAACAGAAATTGCACTCTTTCGGTTAATTCATCAGTGGTAGTTACTACAGCACCACCAATGACATCACAGTGCCCATTGAGATACTTGGTTGTGGAATGAACAACGAGGTCAATCCCGTATTCAATGGGACGCAGAAAGTATGGGGTGGCAAAGGTATTATCTATTACTGTTAGTAGCTTATGCTTTCGAGCAATATCAACCACCATCTCGATATCAATGATATTGAGCAGTGGGTTAGAGGGCGTCTCCAGCCACAACATCCTGGTATTGGGCTTTATTGCCTCCTCAATCCTGTTTCGGTTGTCCATCCTCAAGAAAGTGAATTCCAGCCCAAAGTTGCGCATCACGTTCTGAAACAACCTATAGGTTCCTCCATAGACATCGTCCCCGGAGATTACATGGTCACCAGCTTTCAAAAGGTGCATCACCGTTGTCTCAGCTGCCATGCCAGTGGCGAAGGCAAACCCGGCTTCTCCCCCCTCGAGCTGGGTGATGGTATCCTCTAGGACTTTCCTCGTCGGGTTTGCTGTGCGGGAGTAATCATAACCCCTTGTTTTACCTACATCCTGGAACACAAAAGTCGATGTCTGATAGATAGGCACCGAGATAGCCCCAAATGTTGCCTCCGGTCTATCCCCAGCGTGAATAGCTATTGTTTCGAATCTCATCTATTCCTCCCCTCTATGTGACACACTGGACTGTTCTGGCACTCTTCACACTCCAATTGTAGAGTAGAATGCCCGATACCAAATTTCTGACTTAGCGTTTGATTGACCTCTTCCACCACTTGGGCACTGTTGCTAATCATCTGGTCCTCGATCAAAAGATGACAACTTAAAGCGTATATGCTAGAGGTAACAGTCCACAGATGAACATCGTGGATGTCTCTTACACCCTTTATCTTCTTGACCTCACTGGTTATCTGGCTCACATTGAGATGTTTGGGGACTGCCTCCAGAAGAATATTACTCGATTCCAGGACTAGCCCTACTGCTCCTCTCAGGATAAGTACCCCAATGAGGATGCTAATGATGGGGTCGGCGAGGTTCCATCCTGTAAGCAAGATTATTATGCCAGCAGCAATCACCCCTACGGAGGAAGCAGCATCCCCCCACATATGCAGAAAAGCGCCCTTAACATTTAGGTTATGGCGACCTGCAGACCGTAGTATTGAAAGACCAACTAGATTAGCCAGCAATCCGATTGCGGCTACTATCAGCATTAAACCGCCTTCTATTTCAGGTGGCTCAAGGAAGCGTCGATATGCCTCGTAGAATATGTAGGCGCTTATCAGGACCAATATCGTTCCGTTGGTCAAAGCAGCTAGAATCTCAGCCCGGAGATAACCGTATGTTTTGGTCTGGCTCGCTGGTCTCTTGGCAAGGTTAAGTACAAAAAGGCTCAGTCCCAAGGCTAGTGTATCGGTGAACATGTGAGCCGCATCACCGAGCAGAGCTAAGCTATTGCTCAGGATTCCACCAATAAGCTCGACTATGGTTATTAAGCCCGTGATTGAGATAGCAATCAGCAGCCGATGCTGATTGGTCTTTATCATAGAATGGTATTCGTGGGTATGCTCACTCATCTCGATTTCCTACCCGTATACTTCTTTCTCTCTTCGAGTTCATCTTCGGGAGAGGCAATCTTCTCTTAAAGTCTTAAGAGACCACTGAAAAACGCAGTGTCTTTGCGAGGAGCGCTAGCGGTTGCGAGGCA
>CAZUZX010000115.1:0-3257 GCA_964624525.1 uncultured Dehalococcoidia bacterium
TCTATTACCCAGAGGGTTCGCTAAAAGCGAAGATGTGCGTCAGCGGAAATACTATGCTCTATGAACTCGGCGAAAGGCACGAAATTGGTTGTAAAAAACTGGGAAAGTTGATAGTGGCAACAACCGATAAAGAGACTGGGGAATTGCCAGCGCTGCTGGAAAGAGGCCGAAGAAACGGCGTGGAGGGTCTGAGGCTATTGTCAAAACGAGAGATGAAGGAATTAGAGCCAAATGTAGAAGGGCTTGCTGCTGTGCTGTCCCCATCAACCGGCATTATTGACTCGCAGGCTTTAATGCAATACTTCATTGCCAAGGCAAAGGACGGGGGAGCTCAAATAGCCTATCAAACAAAAGCAGTAGCAATAGAAAAAGTAACTGAAGGGTACAGAGTCACTGTGGAAGACAGTACAGGGGAATTTTCCTTTACCACCAGGATCTTAATAAACTGCGCTGGCCTCCACTGTGATAAAGTAGCTGAGTTAGCTGGGATAGACATAACCAAAGCCGGCTACAAGGTACACTACTGCAAAGGGGAGTACTTCAGCGTGGCTAGTGGTAAAAGTGAATTAGTCAAGCGGTTAATATACCCGGTGCCACTGCCTAAAGTCACTAGCGTGGGGATTCATGTTACCTTTGATTTGGAAGGGAGGATGCGGCTGGGTCCCGGTATCGAATATGTAGATAGCATAGATTATGCTGTTGACAATCAACACCAACGCCTGTTTTACGATTCGGTGAGAAGATTCTTACCCTGGATAGAGTATGATGACCTAGAACCCGAGATGGCTGGTATTAGGCCAAAGCTTCAAAAGCCTGGGGAGGACTTCAAGGACTTCGTGATTAGGGAGGAAAGCGCTGAAGGTCTTCCCGGATTGGTCAATCTTATCGGTATTGAGTCCCCTGGCCTGACAGCCTCCCCAGCTATAGCTGAATATGTGTGTAGCCTGATTGAAGGGCAGCTTGCAAAGTGACAAATTGATAATCACACAAGGAGGCTAACATATGGATATAAAAAACAAAGAAAAGTTTACTGCCCTCTGGAAGAGGTATTTTAATGATGCAGAACTTCCCATTGTGTTCTATTACACTGATAAGGCGGGAAATGTTGACTTGGTCAAAGCAGGTTCGGTACCAAGATGTGTAATCGGGGCACTATCAAAAGTGCTTGAGGGGCATTCTTTACGTTTCAATGCAGGTTCAATTGGCTGCCCTGGTGGAAAAAGATATCTTGGCTTTACTGAAAAGATTATGCCCGATTTCGAATATTTCCTTTCCTGTGGAATCCCCGGTAAACTCGAAGGAGAACGCTACAAGAAAACTCCGGTTCTGGTGAGGGAGTCAATGAAGTATTCGACTATATTTAAGGCTCCAAGTCGTTTCATCGTTTTTAAAAGATGGGACATGATTGAAGAGCCAGACAATCCGGATGTCGTCATATTTTTTGCCGCGCCTGATGTCCTCTCAGGCCTTTTCACCCTAGCCAACTTTGATGAAACGGAACCAAATGGCGTATTTGCCCCATTTGGCTCTGGCTGTTCCACTATTGTGCAATACCCTTATCTTGAAAGGGTATCCCAACGTCCCAGAGCAGTTATCGGAATGTTTGATGTCTCGGCGCGCCCGTGGGTTCCGTCAAATAGACTCACACTCTCGGTGCCGATGAATAAGTTTGTCAGAATGGTTGAGAATATGGAGGAGAGTTTTCTCACCACCGATTCATGGAAAAGAGTCCAGAAGAGGATAAGCTCCATTAAATCCTGAACAGAAGCCCCCAGCCTATGACCATGTTGAAGAAATCTTTCTTATTTGGCATGCCAATTGGCTAGAATTCAAGCGATTATTGAGGTTCTTACCTTGTTTGCCGTCATCTTCTATTGTATATTTATTACATCCAGGCTAGGCGGGGATATTCCGTGCTGAAGGGTTCCATAAACAAGATTCTACTCATTATTCTCATAGCCGCGGCGCTAGGGGCTATAGGAGGTATAGTCTATGTCACTACTACATCAAAGAGCGGGTTTACTGAGTTCTACATTCTAGACCTGGAGGGCAAGGCTACAGACTATCCCCTAGAGCTGGAGGTAGGGGATGTGGGGAGTGTGATGGTGGGGATTGTGAATCATGAAGATGAGAAGGTGACCTACCAGCTAGAGGTGAGGATAAACGGGACAATCAACGAGATAGAGTCGATTGCGCTGGGTGATGAAGAGGAGTGGGAGGAATTAGTAAGTTTTGTTCCAGGCAAGGTAGGAGATGAGCAGCGGGTAGAATTTCTATTGTATAAGAATAGGGAAGGCGAGCCCTACCTAGAGCTTTATCTGCTGATTAATGTAAAGGAGCGAAAGTGAAAATCCTGGTTACAGGTGGGGCAGGGTTTATTGGCTCACATATAGTCGATGCTTTAATTGAGCAGGGTCACCAGGTAGTGGTAGTGGACAATTTAACCACTGGCTCCTTGGAGAATATTAATCCTGGCGCCACATTCTATAAGATGAGTATCCTTGACCCTGAGCTAGCTCCCCTCTTTGCCAAGGAGAAGCCAGAGGTAGTTAATCACCAGGCAGCTCAGACGGTTATCACCAGGTCAACAGCCGAGCCCCTCTTTGATGCCCGGGAAAACATCCTGGGCAGCCTTAATGTTATTCTCAATTGTGCTCGCTTCGGGGTAAAGAGGATTATCTATGCTTCTTCCGGTGGAGCAATTTACGGAGAACCACAGTACCTACCGGTGGATGAAAAACACACCATAAATCCCATCTCACCTTACGGGATTTCCAAGCATACTGTGGAGCATTATCTTGACCTCTATGGTCTTCAATACGGGCTTAACTACGTGGTGTTGAGGTATCCTAATGTCTATGGTCCGAGGCAAAACCCTAGAGGGGAAGCCGGGGTGGTGGCTATTTTCACCGGACAAATGCTCAGGGGAGAGCAACCGACCATCTTCGGTTCTGGAGATAAGACCCGTGATTACACCCATGTTCTTGATGTGGTAGCAGCTAACCTGCTAGCTATAGAGCGAGGGAATAATGCCGCTTACAATATCGGCACTGGAGTGGAGACCTCTGACAGAAAGCTGTTTGATACACTGGCTAAAATGCTCAACTATTCCGGAAGTCCCCTCTACGCGCCGGTGCGGAAAGGAGAGATTCACCGAATCTGCCTTAATGCTAAAAAGGCACAGAGTGAACTGGGGTGGCAAGCACGGCTTTCTCTTGAAGAGGGACTACGCCAGACAGTCAGCTACTATCAGGCTC
>CAZUZX010000116.1:0-3220 GCA_964624525.1 uncultured Dehalococcoidia bacterium
ACATCCTACCCAGCATCTCAGGCTATGTGGGAGCAGACATCACCGCCGGTATTCTCTATACCAGACTTCACCAAGCTAAAGGTATCCAGCTCTTTGTAGATATAGGGACTAACGCTGAAATTGTTTTAGGAAATAAAGACCGTCTACTGGCATGCTCCACACCAGCGGGTCCAGCCTTTGAGGGGGCACGGATCAAGTATGGAATGGGTGCTCTTCCTGGAGCAATTGCCCACGTTTTCTTAGACGACAGGGATTTAAGGCTGGAAATAATTGGGGATGGGGTTCCAAAAGGGATCTGTGGTTCGGGACTGATAGACCTAGGGGGGGAACTTTGCAAAGTAGGGTTAATCAATGAGAAGGGAAACTTTAGGAGACGGATGAACCTCCCCATCAGTGATCGCATCCATCGGGGGGAGAAGGGCCAACTTCAGTTCCTGGTGAGTGATGGGAGTAAACCCATTTACCTGACCCAGCAGGATGTGAGAGAGCTACAGTTGGCCAAGGGAGCTATTCGCTCGGGGGTAGAGGTCGCGTTGCGGGAGCTAGGAGTGGCTCTTAATGAGGTGGAGAAAGTCTACTTGGCAGGAGCCTTTGGAAATTATGTTAGTAAGGAGAGTGTCCTTCGGATCGGAATGCTACCCAAGTTCCCCTTAAACAAGATTAAGCCAGTGGGTAATGCGGCGGGACAGGGAGCGAAGCTCTGCCTTCTAAATCGAGGGAAGTGGGAAGAGATTCAGGGACTGACGGAGCAGGTGGAATACTTAGAGCTTTCCTATCTAAAGGACTTCAGCCAAGTCTTCATAGACAGTATGCACTTCCCTAGGCATCCGCATTTGGAGTGACCTCGTTCCTCCTTACTTGCCGCTATTTTGGCATCAGCCCTGGGCATGCTCTTCTTCCAGAGGATTGTGCATCCGCTCGGTGAGGCCCAGAATCGCATTGTATGCCATATCTCAGACGCCTTTCCGAGACCTATGAGAAGCTAAAGGGCAAATTCTAATCCTCAAGCTGCATCGTCTTCTGGTTCGGCGACATGACATAGATATGGGAGAAGGTAGCGCCTTTGGCCGCCCCATGCCAGTGTTTCTCCCCCACCGGAATAAAGATGACATCCCCGGGGCCGACGGTTACTTCTTCCTTATCCGTAGCCACGATACCCTTGCCCTCGGTAACAATGAGTACCTGTTCAATGCTGTGGCTATGGAACTTGTTCCTTACCCCCCGGCCGAAGTTTACCTGCCTTATGAGGAAGTGTCTGCTCAGCTCTGTGCCTACAAGCGGCTGCATGGTCACCGGGCCGGTAAATAGTGGATTTACCTGTGGCTCTTTTGCTACCTGGGCTACCTTGATTACCTTCACGACTACCTCCTTATCTCAAGTAGAACACCCGTAATACCCTGCATTCCCATTGATGAACGGACTCTAGAAATACTGAATAACTATACTACTGATAAGGTATCTAACGGTGGTAGTGGCTCTGTGCCTTTCCCTGCCTTCAATATGAAATTCTATGGTTGCGGAGCACGTACCTCCACGCCAGCCAGCCTTTCTAGAAGGAGAATTACGGACTGTATCCCTTTGTCCCCCCAACCAGCTGCCTTTGCCTCAAGCAGTTGCTGTTCGACGGCGGCGCCTATCGGGGTGGGAACAGCGTATTCTTTAGCCATCCCTAAGGCTAGCCCAATATCCTTGAGAGCCAGATTGATGCGAAAACCCGGCTCAAAGTTACCGGCGAATATTTCAGGTAGACGATACTGGATGCACCAATTGTCCCCCGAACTGTTCTTGATCACCTCCCGTAGCGTTTGTACAGCAATGCCTGCTTTAGCCCCCAGCACCATCCCCTCATATGTAATTTGGCTACAGCCTAAGGCGATCATATTGTTGATCAGCTTGGCAATGTTGCCACACCCTACATCCCCCACATGGACAATCACATCACCGATAGCCTCCAGAATCTTGCGTACCTTTTCCAGAACCTCCACTTTACCACCAACGATTATCGACAGCCGTCTGGACTCAGCCCCCGTGGTGCCACCACTCACCGGAGCATCCAGGAATTCTACTCCTCTGGCTTGGGCATCTTTGGCTATCTTCCGAACGACGGCGGGAGAATTAGTGCTCATATCAACCAAGATGTCACCCTTCTTCCAACCTGCCTTAAGGCCCTGTTCCCCATAGACCACGTCCTCCACATCCTTGGGTGTTGGTAGCGAGGTCAAGACCACCTCACAACACCTAGCTACCGTCTGAGGGGTGTCCGCCCATCTCGCCCCTTTGGACAGAACCTCCTGAGCCGCTTCTTTTCTGATATCGTTAACCACAAGCTCATAGCCAGCTTCAAGCACATGCCGGGACATGTGTCGTCCCATAGCTCCAATACCGATAAAACCAACTTTCATCTTTGCCCTCTTTATTCCATTTTGACTAAGTCATCCCAATATTAAAAGCATCGTCTTCACGTGTCAAGGCTGACTGCAGATCAGAGCGAGCCCGTAGACAGATTGGAAGGGGAGCAAGGGAACTGAATAAAGCAACATAAATGAAGTTTTTCCACCTAAAGTCAGCTAATAGCTTATCGGGCAAATTGATTAGATTATCGTAGTTGAACATTTTCGGCCCCTTTCTTTCGGTAGTAGATATAATTTGCTCCCCGAGTCATTCAATAGATAGACTTTCAAGATGGTTTTTACATTCTGTTAAGCTTGCCCTAGAGGAATTTCTGAGAGTAGAATTAGTAGTTCCACTAATAGTCCTATTTGAGGAATTCTAGAAAGAAATTGCGAAAGAATTTTCTCTCACTCTTCGGGTATCATTAAAGACGGACGACCCGGAGGCAGAAAATATCTTACCTCAAATTCACAAGGCCTTGGTAAATAGTATCGCCAGCACCTTGTATTAAATGTTCAACATTAGTGGAGAAAGGCAATTATATCCTTTGCTGGTAAGCGTGCTTGATTCCTACAACCGCTACATTGTCACTGGGAGTTCTCCCGTTTATTGCCAAGGATGGCGAGAGGTAATACGCTACTTTGAAAAGGAGGCGAACAGACTCATTGACTTGACAAAAACCAAAGTTGGGATTTACATTTTGCCATAGGTACTATTTTGGGTCAATTTTAGGAAAAAATGAGGATGAAAATGGATGTAATTTATACTTTAGCAGGGAATATTATAGATACCAATTATGAAAATCTTCCCTCGGAAGTGGTGAAGGCAA
>CAZUZX010000117.1:0-3147 GCA_964624525.1 uncultured Dehalococcoidia bacterium
GGGAATTCCCTCAGAGGGGATCTTGGCTAGTGTGCCGAAGAAAAGGGTGAATATCACCATCATAAAAAGAGGCTGGATGATAGCCCAGGCGAAACCAAGCACTGTCTGCTTGTAGCGCACCTTGATGTCCCGCCAGGTGAGGAAGTAAAGTAGTTCCCGATAGACCCACAATTCAGGTAGATTAATCGGTATCCACCCCCGTGGGGGGCGAATGACCACAGTAGGTGCTGCGGTGGTGTCCCTCATCTGTTTGGTACTATTCGCCTTCACTACTCGCCTACCTAATTTATAGTTGAGGGCATAATTCCTCGCCTGTAGCTATATTACTTCTTACCAGAGGCTTAGGGCAAGTTGGGATGCTTGTCCAGCACCTTAGTGAGACACAATCTCCTGTTTAGTCTCAATCTTAGTCTTAATCTCGCTGACTACTTCCTCAATCTGCTCTTCGCTTAGTTCAGGGTACATCGGTAGAGAAATAACTTGTTCCTGAGCTTGCTCGCTCTGGGGGAAGTCGCCTCGTTTATAGCCTAAAGATTGGTACACCTCTTGGAGGTGAAGGGAGAGGGGATAGTAAACTGCTGTCTGGATGCCCCTTGATTCGAGGTGCTTTCGCAGTTCATTTCGATTCAGGCGAGAATCTTTCAGCCGAATGGTATAGTAGTTGCAGGAAGGTTTGTTGTGTTCCGCAACACGTGGAGGCTCAATACCATCTATCTGGCTCAGCAGCCGGGTATAGAGCAAGGCTTTGCGACGGCGAAGCTCGTTCCATTCTTCAAGGTGTTTCAGCTTTACCCTTAAGATTGCCGCTTGTAAGGCGTCGAGGCGGCTGTTGAATCCGGGCAAGAGGTGATAGTAGCTAGTCTTAGCGCCGTGCTTCCTGAGCATGTCTACGGTTTCGGCAACCTCGGGGTCATCGGTAACTACCATACCACCGTCGCCATAGGCACCGAGGTTCTTGGCAGGAAAGAAGCTAAGGCAGCCAGCGTCTCCCAGAGAGCCCACCTTTCTGCCTTTATACTCTGCCCCCAATGCCTGGGCACAATCCTCAATGACCTTGAGGTTATATCTCTTTGCCAGAGCAAGAATAGCATCCATCTCAGCAGGCTGACCGTAGAGGTGGACGGGGATGATGGCTTTGGTTCTTTGGGTTATCCGAGGCTCGATTTTCGTCGGGTCGATATTATAGGTGTGCGGATCGATGTCCACAAAGACCGGGGTAGCGCCACATTGGGTGATAGCTTCGGCAGTGGCAATAAAGGTGAAGGGGGTGGTAATAACCTCGTCGCCAGGTCTTATGCCGCAGGCAAGCAGGGCAAGATGTAAGGCATCGGTGCCGGAAGCAACTCCCACGGCATGCTTAACTCCACAGTAGGAAGCTATTTCCTCCTCGAGAGACTTTACTTCAGACCCAAGGATGAATTGACCACTCTCCAGGATGCGGTGGACTGCCTCATCAATCTCCGTTCTTATGGAATGATATTGGGCTTTAAGGTCAACCAGAGGAATTTTCATTTCTTTTCTCCCCCGATTGTTGAGCAATGAACAGATTGCCAAGGTTAAACTACGCTTAGTTCCCTTAAAGGTACTTGGACTGTACTGAGAGGTTTTTCCGGGGAGTGAGCCAATTTTTCCATCTCTTTGACAACTTCGGCTTTAAAGAACTGTTCACCACAAATCTGACACACTCCGGCAGGAACATTTTTGATGATGACTACTAATTGTTCCCCCCAGCGGTAATCCACAGTGATTCTTCTTTCTTCGACTTCGCCTCCGCAAAAATAGCAGCGATGATAAATTCTCAACACAGAATCTCACCTCCTCTTTCGGTAATTATCGGTCCACTTGAGAGGATGTTTAGAAGGGTCGTAAGCAGTGATCAGAAACAACTCCTGGGGCTCAGCTCTTACTGCACATACAGCGTGAATGGGTCGCTGCTGGCAAAATCCCAAGACGAGACAACTTTCTCCTCGAGGATCATCGGAATAGTCTTCTATAATCTCACAGTTTGTTAAAGCCTGCTCCAATTCCTCAATGGTAATCATATCTAATTCTCGCTCTCTTTCAGCATGTTTGGAGAACTCATATCTTCCTTTCTTCCTTCAGTAACAAGCTTTCTTATTTGTTGAACATCCAATCTTAATTTCCTAACCCGGCTGGATTCAGCAAGTAAACTTGCTCTTTGTTTTTCTGATAGATTTTACCACATTCAGGACATTGAGCCTGGCTACCTTGGTTAAACTCCAGCCTCACTCCACACTCACACACCCAGCCCTGAAGTCGAGCCGGATTACCATAGACCAGGGCATAATCGGGCACATCTTTGGTGACTACCGCGCCAGCGCCGATGAAAGCATACCGCCCGATGGTATTTCCGCAGATAATAGTAGCGTTGGCACCGATGGTTGCCCCTTTCTTGACCAGGGTCTCTTTGAACTCACCGCGGCGGGATATATGGCTGCGTGGGTTTATCACGTTGGTGAAGGTGCAAGAGGGTCCACAGAAAACGTCATCCTCCAGCTTCACGCCTTCAAATACGGAGACATTGTTCTCTAGCTTGACGTTATCTCCTATTTCCACCCCGGCGTCAATAAAAACGTTTTGCCCGATAACGCAGTTCTTACCGATAGTGGCATTAGGCATAATGTGGGAAAAATGCCAGATCTTGGTGCCCTTGCCAATCTGGCAGGGCGGCTCGACAAGGCTACTTTCGTGGACGAAGAACTCCACTTCACCAAGAGGGATACTTTGTCCTTTCTGCTGGAGCGACCTCTGGCAGGCGTGGAGAATCTGCAATACCCTGAGCCCACTATTGCCATCGGTTTTCGGCTGTCGGCGGGTCTTAATACATTCCAAGAAATGCTGGCACTCCAGCCTCAGAGGCTCTACCATAGTGAACTCAACTGGATGAGCCTCCTCAGGATGGGGGACAGGCATCCTATCAATCCAGTCTATCTTATGGCTGTAGAGCAAGAGCTTATCTCGGGGAGCCACATCATCAAAGAGCAGCATTCTTTTGTCACCCACGATAACCAGTTTCTGCTCTTTATAGGGATGAAGCCAGCTAACAAAGATATGAGCCCGGACACCGCTGGCAAAGGTCATGGTGGTGATGGTGACATCGGCTATGTTCTGATGCAAATAGTAGCC
>CAZUZX010000118.1:0-3029 GCA_964624525.1 uncultured Dehalococcoidia bacterium
GGAAGCAATGAGCTTTGGCATACCATGCAGCGGTTTTTCTTTCAATTTCTTCCATTTATTAACCCCCACCGAATAAAATGCTATATAGTAAAACCACAGAGAATCAACCAGATAATAGGATTTTTGCAGTAGCTTCTGGTGAGCTTTATCAGGTTCTTGTACCTCGAGCTACCCTTTGCTAGCTATGGTGGGCGGTAGTGGATTTGAACCACTGACCTCTTGCGTGTGAAGCAAGCGCTCTCACCACTGAGCCAACCGCCCTGGTGGCAGTGGAGGGATTTGAACCCCCCGACCAAAAGTTTATGACTCGCCAGTCACTGTTAAACTGCCAGTTTCTAAAGATAACAGAGTTAGGTAATTCCAGCAAGTCCTACCTCTCTCAGGTTAAGCACCCCTGACCTGCTGAAACCTCTAGACCAAAAAGAAAGCCCATCTACATAACGTAGGTGGGCTTAGCTAGAAAGGGGGTGACCTCTCTTAGCCAAGAACTATTTTCGCTCAATAGAGAGCTCTTGTATGTGACTTTTGTCTCGTGAAGTCCATTGAATGTTAAGAAGCAGATGGCGGAATATTACGTAACAGCACCAAGTGAATGCCCCCAAATTACTATGAACAGCCCCGCAAGCCAAAAGCCTGTATTCCTCCCATTACTATTCCCGGGCACCTTGCTTCCCGTAAGAAGAACCGGTGTTTCACCATCTATGCGGTTATTTTCTTTACTACTTTTGCCGCGCCTTTTACGGGTACCTCCAGTACCGGTACAAACCACACTCCTGCGCCCGCCGCTGCCAGTGTCATGGCAGCCGCCGCCATCTGGTCAGCACTCTCAGCTTCAACAATGGAGACAGCTACCGCTGTGTTCAGGGGAAGTCCGCCAAACGGCATGCCGAGACATGCGTACTGAGCCAGCGTCTTTCCCATTTGACTAGGACTGCTCGACAGCTTATCAGCCGCCTTCGCTACCTCAGCTGTCTTAGCCACATCATATGCAACGAAACTTAGAAATCTCATCTTACCCCTCCTTTGTTTATTTTAATATCAGGGAGACAAGGTGCCCGGGGGAACACCCTCCAGCATTATAGCACACCCAGCTTGGATGCAAATTGGGCATAGTGGAATACCACACAAGGAGCATAACGTTTAAGGATAGCCTTAGGCTTTATGAGGCGATGGTGTAAGACAACTTTTGAAAAAGGGATTTGGGAGGTAGGTCTCCCTTGAAACAATCTCTACTTATCAGCATCGGAAGCGAGTATTCCACCGACAGCCCAGTTCTCCTTAGGCACATCCTCAAAGATTACGATAGTCGCTTCAGCAGTAGTGTGAGCAACGCTGACCATCACCTCGGTGATGAGCCGGGCTAACTTTGCCTTTTGGGCATGGGTTCTGCCTCGCCACATCTCAATTCTGACTATGGGCATAGTACCACCTCCACTACTCTCCAAAAATCTGCCTTGCCTAAACGATTCCCCAGTCTTTATAACCTTGCTGAATAACCGCCAAGTATTCCCGTGACGGTTGTGTTTCTTCTGATTGCTCCCGCTTAATGTAGGTTACGGCTTCTACACGGTCACCGTCCTCTGTTATCACTCTAACATTCAGGTGACTATAGGTATTGGGGTAGCCTTCATATTTATCCAGTGACCTCAAACATGCTGGCGAGATTTCATAGACAGCTCCAATAACCCTCTCGCCTTGAAACGGCTTTATGCTGGCAACACCGCCACGCCACTTTCTTGACCATCCGGTAAATATTAACTTGTAATTAGGGAGGGTAGCGATGAATTTTGGCTGGCTATCAGGACAGCGTTCCGACATCTGCTTACGACTAAGATTAGAGGCATAAGCGAAATAATGCACTACCGTTCTCTCCAAATCGGCTGGCTGGGTTTACTCAATATCGGAATTAAGAACCTTTAGTAGTGGCCCAGTAGATACAAGTTCCTTTATATCTGCGTTTCAGAAACTTCAATTAACAGAAGTTGAATTTGCTTGGTGGGTGAATCCCTAGCCTTATCTTTTCTCTCTGCCTCTTCTTTCTGCAAAAGTTCGAGATTCCTACTAAGGGCATTTTTGAAGACAGGGCAACCAGCCTAGGCCCTCAATAAAGTCCCTACATTCCGCCTATCCGACTATACGGAAGCCACTATAACTACCATCCTCCTCTACATTTACCAGAACTTCGTAACTGGTCTTTGCCAGTTCTACCCGTGCCCATACTTCGTGAGTAGGTTTGAATCGGGCTCCCGTTAATGCCTTTATATCGCTTCTGCGGATGATAACGTCTTTCGGTTCTTCTCGAAGCGACTCTGCTGCTGCTTTCCACACAATTGTTTTCAACCACTCTTTGATGTCCTGATTTGGCATTAGCATTTTCCCCTCCTGCAAATCCGCCTCGCTGAGCCTACTACAAAGTGAACCACAAACAGCGAGCTATCTGAAATTATTGCCTCATCTTCTTGGGTCAGGACCGTATCATGGTCAAAATCATCTTGAATTTCTGCACTGCTCTCAGAGCGTGTGGCTGATTCGCTGGCATAATGACCATTTCACCTTGCTTCAAGCGAAGAGGTTTACCAGAGATAACAATCTCCGCTTCGCCATCAAGAAGATAAACCAAGGCGTCGAAGGGTGCTGTATGTTCACTCAATCCTTGCCCCTCATCAAAGGCGAAAAAGGTTACTGTCCCTGCCTGCTTGTCAATTATTGTTCGACTCACCACTGAACCCACTTGATAATCTGCCAAATCAATTAATCTTATCGCCTGCGCTGCAAGCTTCCCCATACCTGTTTGCCCCTTACTATGCCCCATTCTTGTGCCCCCATTGTTCTTTCAAGCAATTTTGGCTAGTAATCCCCTTAGCTCTGTTCCTTTAGCGTAACTCTTCGGTGACATTATAGCATGGCAAACTCAGCTTGGACACAGATTCCCGAATGGTGAAGCACTGCACGAGGAGCCTGAAGCACGAAGATTGGATGGTAGTCTCAGGATTTGTCTGACAGCAGACCAAAAAAGGATGGAGAAGAAC
>CAZUZX010000119.1:0-3029 GCA_964624525.1 uncultured Dehalococcoidia bacterium
AAATAGAGGAAGCAGAGCAGTTTTATTCTAGTCCAGAATGGAATATGATTCGCAGGCAGGTTATTAAACAGAAAGGTAGTGTTTGTGCTGAATGTGGGCATAGAATTAAACACACTAGTGATATTACGGTCGACCATATAAAACCGAGAAGCAAGTATCCTGATTTGGCACTAAAATTGGAGAACTTACGTGTCTTATGTCGTCCTTGTAATTCTAAAAAAGGCAGCCGAGAATTTGAAGAATACTGACTTCATTCCATAAATAGGGAGAAGCCAGCCAAGAGGGGCGGAAGCCCCTTTCCTTTATATACCTTTGTTCGTTGCCTTGACTTGCTATGGTACTCGCTCATATCGACACCAAAATGCTCCCGCACTGGAGCTAAAATCGTCACAAATACCCCCGCTAGCGCCCAGAATGTTATCCAGCGTAGCAGGGTTATCTTCATTTCCTTTCACTTTCTATTGGGGGATTGATTTAATGCAACGTAGCTTTACATTAGCCCCGGGTGATTGAAAAAGTCTTTCTCCTTTTACGGTTTTACCCTTTCCTCGATTTCGACATTGAGATTAGAAACCGGACAATAAAAGTGAGCCCAACGCCTTCCCTCGTAGGAGCTACTGGCAAACAGATTGGCTCCTTGTGCTTTTACCATGTCCACCACCTCGTCCCAATTGTCGACGCTTATGCATACGTGATATAGTCCTTCTCCGGCTGTTCGCTCATACTGTGCCCACACCGCAACAGCTCTACCGAAAGTGTCTAAATCGTCTGCCCTCTGAGAAACATGGAGTAGTACCCCAAACAAGTTGGCATTAGCCATGTACAGCCTGAATGCCTTACCAGCCCTCATGGTCTCTGGAGAAGGGGCAAACTCCAAGGTCTCCCACTCATCAATACCCCAGACTTTAGTCATATACCTCATAAAGGCATCCAGGTCTTTTACATAAACGCCCATGTGCTGTAGCGAAGGCTTAGCGATAGCATCAAGTCTAGAATTTCCTATCTTCCCCTTCACTTTGCTAACGCCGATGGCTTCCTCTATTGTGGCGGCTAGTTGAGTTCTTTCCTCAATGGCGACAACACAATTGCCAACCTCACCGTCAACATGAGCCCAGCGCCTGCCGTCATAGGAGCCACTTTTATATACCTTGCCACCCCGTTCTACTACCTTAGCTACCACCTCATCCCAATTGTCGACACTTACGCATATGTGCTGTATACCACTGGTGGAGCGTTTGAGGAACCTGCCCCAGACCGGGGAAGACTTGGCAAAGGTGTCCAAATCATCTACCGGCGCATAGATATGAAACGATAGCCCTAATAGATTAGCCTTGGCCATCTTGACCTTGAATGCACTTCCTACCCTCATGGCACTTTGGGGAGGGGCAAACTCTAGGGTCTCCCAGCTATCAATACCCCAAATGCTAGAGAGTTCTTTGGTTGTTGCCTCTATATTCCTCACAAACATTCCTAAATACTGAAGGGAAGGGTTAGCGATAGCATCAAGCTCCGTGGAATTTCCTATCTTCCCTTTTAGATTCAAAATTGAAGGGTCTGGCATACTATCACCTCCGGTTTGTCCCATTATTGCCGTGGCCAGTCTATCACCCAACCACACGAATAGCAAATTGTTCAAAACGTTACGCTACCCTAAATTGGTTACTCTTTTATACAAATTGAGGACATTGTGCTATAATAACTGGGATATAAACTGCTTCCAGCACATCATTAATCAACCCCGAAATCGCAGTGCAGCCTGTCTGGGGTACATTTCAGCGGTCCTCAAACCAAGCTGGGAGAGCGCATATTCTGCAGTTTAGAGGTGAAAAGTGAGGGTTGAAGTTTCGTCCGAGAAGATTCCCGGTGACTTTGCCGAAAAGGTTAAGGAAATCAGCAGAGAGGACATCCTCTTATGCTATCAGTGTGGCATGTGCTCGGCAGGCTGTCCTATCGCTTTTGCCATGGATATCCTGCCTAATCAAATTATCCAATTGGTGCGGCTAGGGCTAGAGGAGGACATCGCTAAATCCAGGACTATCTGGCTCTGCGCTTCGTGTCTAACCTGTTCGGTTCGTTGTCCTAGGGGATTGGACCTGGCAAAGGTGATGGAGGCGCTGAGGCTTATTAGCTTGAGGAAGAATATCGATTATGTAAAACTAGCACAGACCCCCCATGACGCCCTGGCTGAGCTTCCTCAGATAGTTTTGGTCAGTAGCCTCAGGAAACATACTGCTTGATAGGAAGATGGAATTAAGTTATTACCCAGGGTGCACCCTGAAGACCAGAGCCAAGAATTTTGAGGATTCTGCCATCGCTTCCATGGCGGCTTTGGGTGTCAATCTGAAGGAGCTTCCTCGCTGGAATTGTTGCG
Organism: uncultured Dehalococcoidia bacterium; assembly: GCA_964624525.1. Classification (GTDB taxonomy): domain Bacteria; phylum Chloroflexota; class Dehalococcoidia; order UBA2247; family RBG-13-53-26; genus CAZUZX01. The sequence continues at coordinate 2,372 of CAZUZX010000119.1, forward strand.
GTGCAGTATATTCCCTAGCCGATGACGATTTAATACACCAGTTAGCTCCGGTTCGTGACCTCATTCGGGTGAAGGAACAGGGGCAAGGTAAGGTCGTGGTTTTGTGTTCGCTTTGCTTTAACACCCTCAAGAGGGCTAATCTGCTAATGAGAAATGACGCTGAAAAGCGGGGAACTCTCAACAGTTTCATGGATGAGGAGGTAGACTATAACGGGGAGGTAGAGGTAGTTCATCTTCTAGAGGTGTTAAGAGACGACCTAGGTTGGAAAGCAATCTCCGACAAGCTGAAGGTCCCTCTTAAGCACTTAAAGTTAGCCCCCTATTATGGCTGCACCCTATTGCGTCCTCAGGAAGTGGCGATAGACCAGGCGGAAAGACCAACCATACTTCACCAGCTTCTTCAAGCCCTGGGGGCTGAGCCAATAGATTTCCCCTTCGCCACCAAATGCTGCGGGGCCTTTCAAGCAGTCGGCAATCGAGAGGTAGCCTTGGAGTCTGCTTGGAACATTTTAAGCTCGGCGGTAAGCTGGCAAGCTGAGGCTTTAGTTCTTAGCTGCCCCTTATGCGACTTCAATTTGGCGGGGAAACAAGAGGAACTAAAACAAAAGTATCGTGAGTTCAAAGGAATCCCTACACTGTATTTCACCCAACTTTTGGC
>CAZUZX010000120.1:0-2975 GCA_964624525.1 uncultured Dehalococcoidia bacterium
TGCCGCGGCTTAAGCATTCTTGCCACCATATCCTCCCCCTCCTCAGCCTCACCAGCCAAATCAATGCCAGCAACATAGAGATTGCTTCCCCCGACCTGTCGAGGTGGTCGCAATGACGAAGGGGCATGAAGGCGAGGGTGTTCCCCCTGAAGCTGAGCCCTCTGCGTTGAGTTGAGAAAGCCTCCCCCACCATGGATAGGAAGCAGAGCGTACTGAGTAAGAAAGAGGGGATGATTCTCTCCCAGCCTCTCTCTTTCAGCTTCAACATATTGGAGATAATCAGGGTTATATTTTGCTACCTCCTGCCAGTCATAGCGAAAGTGTCTCTTGATGCCATCTTTGCGCTCCAGCTCAAGATTGGTCTGCTTTACCTCTTCCAGAAGGGTGCTATCATCCCAGGTTGTACCATAAAGAACCGTGGTTACATTGGTAGCTGAGCCCATAGGACGGAATTCCTTAGTGTATTTCTCCTTGGAGACATCCTGGGCTTCATCTATCTCAAGCAGAATATCAGCGGTATGACCCACCACCGCAGAGGACTCCTCAGCAGAGAGGAAAATTTGGCGGGCTTCTCCCAGACGAATGATATAGCCCATCTCTGATTGCCAGATGCCAGCGAAACCGAACTCATCAAGCCTCTGCTTAAGACGCATCAGGCTGATAATAGTCTGCGGTTTGAAGGTCGGAGAGGCTTTGATAGCATTGCCTCCCTTAGCCATGTATAGCGTGAGCAGGGTTAGCTCAAGGATAGCCGAGAGTTCATTCTTGCCACCCTGGCGAGCTATCTCCACAGAGAAGGTAAGCCCCTGGTGGTTCTGGACACTTTCCAGAACAGCCTTGGCTACCTCTTGCTGATATGGTCGTAATCTAGTCATGTCTTTCTCGAAACGAGGAAATAGAGAAGATAGCGTTTAGCAACCTCATCCCCCTCCCTCTAACTCCCTCCCGCCAAGGGAGGGAGGACCATTCCTCTCCCATCAAGGGAGAGGAATGGGGTGAGGGTAATCCGATTTGATAAACATTCTCAGAGAAACAGGTCCCTTTCCCTAGAGCAGGAACTTGATCCCCAGGGGAAGAGCTACCTCGGTAAGAACAGTAGTTATCGTTTCTCTGAGATTCTTCTTTTGCTCTGCGGTGATGTTATATCGAGTGCGGATGAGGCGAGCTAAAGTATTGGCAGCCCACCTCTCCCACCTCCTGTCCCATAGTAGCACAGATGTTCTAAAAGCGTCAAGGGGAAGTTGACTGTCTGGCGAATTTTAAGTAGTAGGGTGGGTGGAGCATAGCAAAACCCACCGTTTGCTCATTCGAAATTCATCCTCAAGAGTTCTACCTCTACCATTTGCCCCCAGTTTTCAGGATAAAGCCCTCTTTTAACAAATTCTCTGAAACTGCTGTGCCTCCACTCTGCGGGTAAGCTCACCAATCCATGCTTAACAGGATTGTAATGGATGTAATCACAGTGTCGGTTGAAGTCTTCCTGGTTTCGAATGCGGTGTTCCCAAAATCTCCTCTGCCAGATACCTACTTCCCTTTTCTTACGCATTGATTCTGTAATATCTTCCGCTCTGGGTCCAGAATAATTCCAAGTAAAGCTCGCTTTGATTCGCTTCCATCTTGTTGAGAAATCGAAATCATTATCGGGTAGTGTCCAGATGCAATGAAGATGATCCGGCAAGATCACCAAAGCGTCGATAGTAAAGGAATATTGATTGATCACTATCTCAAAGCACTTCATCAATAGATTGATAGCTGCTTCTTCCACAAAGATGGGATGCCTTCTGTAGGTAACAACAGTAAAGAAAAATGTCCCTCCTTTTAGCCAAGCTCTACGATAATCAGGCATGTCTTTTTCTCTTCCTCCCCATTTTGTGGTGGGTTTCGTTTCACTTTACCCACCCTACCTTCTGCTTTAGGCAGGTCTAAAGACCTGCACTACATTTTCTGCTAAACAAAGTCAACCAGAGGATGTTTGTTTGTCATTGCGAGGGGTGTCAACCCCGAAGCAATCTCAAAGATTGCCACGCCTTTGGCTCGCAATGACAGAAGGGAGTTGCTTAACAATCTCTCAACTACTGTCTTGACTGATAGCTTACCACTCCATCCTTAATCCTGGTTATTACCATTCTATTGTTCTCTAACAAATACTCCACGTGAGCCTTTATCTCGTCCAGAGCCAAAGCCCGGTTATACTCTTCGCTGAGTGCTTCAGCATACGGGGTCTCCATTAGCTCAGGGTGTTTTTCATAGTATTCCCTGGTAAGTTGAGCGAGGTTCTTTTCCCTTTGGCATAGCTCAACAAGCTCCTCCAGACGCTGGTAATGAAACCCTTCTAGTTCCTCCACCCTGGCTTTAACGGAATAGACAGTATCCTCATGCCCGGGTAAGCCGAGCTCTGCTGGTAGCTGAGCCACTTTTTTCAGCGAGTCTAGGTAAGCCTCTAAGCCGGCGCCCCCCTCACTCTTTGGGGATTGGTGTGGGGTAGTTACAGATAAGATAAGATCACCCAGAAATAGAAAGTCGCCCACCCCCAGGCAAATCTCGCCTAAAGAATGTCCCGGGGTATGATATACCGTATAGCCATTCACAATTTTGTCTCTATCTTTTACTTCAATCAAATCATAATCCGCCGGCTCAATCGAGAATTGAATGCGGAAGGATAATTTCTCCCCATCAATACTAGAACAGCCAGCCGTTTTCACCAGCTTTCCAGTTCGCTCCATCAGCATGGAACTCTCCTGCGGAAAATTCTTTATCTGCTGGCTATCCAGCTGGTGAATATACAGCCTTTTGCCCTTCAACTTTTGATCTGATAGCATGCCAAAATGGTCTATATGTCCGTGAGTAATAATAATGTGACGCACCTCCTCTAGCCCAATACTTTCTTTGAATTCCCTATTTATTATTTCCCAGCCCCTTTCTAAATCAGTCCTGGCTTTTTCTCTACCTATGCCAACGTCCACCAAGCTAGCTTC
>CAZUZX010000121.1:0-2939 GCA_964624525.1 uncultured Dehalococcoidia bacterium
ATGCCATCAAAAAAATGGCTGAAGCCTTTGCCAACCCTTGTGTAGGCTGTGTAGTGGGGAGGCTTAAACATTCTAACACTGGGGCTTCAGCGGTTAGTTATGGGGAGGAGCTTTACTGGAAATATGAGGCTTTCTTAAAACAGAAACAGAGTGAGGCTAAAGCCCTTCTTGTGGCAAGTGGTGCTATTTATGGGGTTCGAAAGTCCCTTTATACTCCGGTAGACCCTCGATATGACCATGATACCATAGTACCACTAAGATGCGCTGCCTCTGGCTATAAGGTAGTCTACCAGCCTGAGGCGGTTGCCTATGAGGAGGCTTCTACAGCAACCGAGGATGAATTTAGGAGAAAGGTGCGGATTATAGTTAGGGATGCCTGGACATTTTTGGGGCTGAAGCTGATGTTGCCCAAGTTTTGGATAACTTTCAATATCCTCTCACACAAGATTTTGAGGTGGCTTGTCCCTCTGCTCTTGATTGCTGCTCTAATCATAAACGCATTTCTCCTCGACCAAGTCCTCTACCAAGTTACTATGTTGCTTCAGATATTGTTTTACTTGAGCGCTCTATCAGGTTTTATATTATCTAAGAAAGGGAAAAGGGTTGGTTTCCTCCGGGTGCCCTTCTACTTTTGTCTGGTAAACTCGGCTTGCCTCTTGGCTATCCTAAAGGTTTGCCGAGGACAAAAAATGCTCACTTGGCAACCGAGAGGATGGTGAGCCGCTTTATGCTGATAAGAGAGCCTTTTCTCAAAAGACCCTTCGATTTTTCTTTAGCGCTCCTTGGCTTAGTCGTGTCTTCTCCCTTATGGTCCGTCTTTTCATTAGCCATATATGTGGAAGACGGGAGACCAGTCCTCTTTCCTCAGGAGCGGTGTGGAAAGGGAGGGAAGGTGTTTCGTGCTGTCAAGTTCCGCACTATGAAGTTACCCAAGAAAGGAGAGGCTCATCGGGATGTGGATCTGGAGAAGGACCCTCGAGTTACTAGAGTGGGGAAATTCCTCAGAGCGACTGCTCTGGACGAACTGCCAGGGCTAATAAATATCCTCAAAGGTGATATGAGCTTTGTAGGACCAAGACCTTTACCTTACAGGATAGAGGATGAGGAGAGTTCTCACTATAAGACTATCGATGAGGTTCCCGGATATGAACTGAGGAGCCAGGTTCGCCCCGGACTGACGGGTATAACCCAGATTTATGCCCCCAAGGATATAGACCGCCGCAGTAAGTTCCGGTATGATAACCTTTATATTAGAAAGATGAGCTTCTGGCTTGACCTGAAGCTCCTTTTCCGCTCCTTATGGGTCACCTTCAGGGGGAGGTGGGAGAGACGGGAGAAGAAGATTTGAGGTTAATCACGCCAGTTATTATATTTGGACCATTGGTCCCCGTCCCAAGGTATCATTCTAGCTTGTGGGCAAGTTGTTAGACGTTGACTGCCAGAAATCATTTGATTAAAATTTGCTAAGTGGCTTCTGGTGGATAAAACTGCCAGTCTGTTTTACCGAGTTGGCACTAAAATGGGTGAGATTGCCGAGTTGTGTAGTGGTAGCACAGGGGACTTTGGATCCCTTAGCCCTGGTTCGAATCCAGGCTCGGCAGCCAACTTAGTACTCACTCCCCGATAGCTCAACGGTAGAGCGGGCGGCTGTTAACCGCTAGGTTCGTGGTTCGAATCCACGTCGGGGAGCCAGGCTAACGGCGGAAAGCGCATTTTTGCCTATCTCACTTGTTGAATCTGACTTCTGGTTTCGCTAACCATCACCTTTCTCTTATCCTGGCAAAGCATATGTGGTAAGATTTCATTGAATAATGATATAATGAACCAATGAAGGAGGAAACTTCAATGGGTGCACTAACAAAGCTAACCAGTGGCGGGCAGGTCACTCTTCCTAAGGAAATCAGGATAAAGACTAACATGCAGCCCGGCGATTTTGTTGAGGTCAAGCTTGACAAGGAAGGGCGCATAGTATTGACGCCGAAGAAACTTGTGGACGCCAGTCAGGCTTACTTCTGGACTGAAGAGTGGCAAAGGGGGGAGCGCAAGGCAGACGAGGATATAAAAGCTGGACGGGTGAAGAGGTTCAAGTCAGCCGCTGATGCAGTGAAGTATCTTGAGGACAAAGCATAGCTGTGGAGATCCTCTTCACCGAGCAATTTGAACAGGCATATGAGAAGCTCACCAAAGCTGAGAAACGGAGCGTCCGCAAAGCGCTCACCCTACTGGGTGATAACCCAAAACACCCCAGCCTTCGTATCAAGAAAATGGAAGGCGGGAAGAACATCTGGGAAGCTCGCCCTTCAAAGAGATTGCGAATGATTTTTGAGATGATTGGAGAAACCATCTTCATGCGCAATGTGGGGGAGCATGATAAGGTGTTGAAAAGGCCGTGACTTAATGGAAAGGCCGTTAGCCCGGGGAGCCAACTTTCACCGATAAGTATGGGCAACCCTGATGGAGGCTGCCTTCGATACCTGCCTCATATCCGCCATAAGGCAAAACTCTCCTCAAGAGTCCCCACTATCAATCTATAGAGCCTTAGCCTATCCTCAAACCTTACTGACCTCGTGTAGTGTTCCACCCTTTGCCTCTCAGTATTCAGCGTGCTTCGGGAGACAAAAGTCACATACAAGAGTTATCTATTAAGCGAAAATAGTTTTGGCTAAGAGAGGTCACCCCCCTTTCTAGCTAAGCCCACCTACGCTACGTAGATGGGCTTTCTTCTTGCCCAGAGCTTTGGGGTTGCTTTTTTGCCGGTCACTTGTTATACTTAAACTAATACAAGTGTCACAACAGCTCGCCATGATAGAAATACGCCTAGATGAAACGGCTCAGATTCCGCTGTATAGGCAGATAGCCGATCAAGTAAAACAGCTCATCGCCACGAACCGGCTTCAGCCTGGGGAACACCTGCCAACGGTGAGGCAACTGGCGAATTC
>CAZUZX010000122.1:0-2890 GCA_964624525.1 uncultured Dehalococcoidia bacterium
CCCTGACCATAAAACCTACCTCATCAAGGGCTTTAACACCACCAAAGCTAAGATGCAGACCCTCCACTTTCAGTATCTCTTTGTTTGTTGCCATATCCTTTTCACCCCTTAATATAAGCTATTGGCTACTTTATGTATTTCAAATTTGCTCCAGTATCAAGCAGATCTTTATCAAGGGAGTTCACGAACCCCCCGATAAAATTAACCACTTTATCCATCGGAATCTCTTCCTGCTCCCCTTTCAACATATCCCGTAGCACCACCCTACCCCTTTTTAGCTCCTCCTCACCAATAATTATAGTTTGACTCACCTTTAAGGCATCGGCTTGCTTCAACTGAGCTTTCAGGCTTTTATTTCCTAAGGCGATAGTAGTTCCAATGCCAACCTGGCGCAAACTAGCCGCTAGTTTTATCGCCTCCCTTCTTGCCACCTCACCTAGATAAGCCACATAAACCTTCAAACCAGAAGTGGGTGATAGCACAATGCCTTGCTTGCGCATGTTAAGAATAATCCGCTCTATGCCGGTGGCAAAGCCAACAGCCGGGGTAGGTCTTCCTCCTAGCTGCTCAATAAGGTTGTCATAGCGCCCTCCACCCCCTAAGGTGCTTTGCGCTCCCCCTCCCTCGGGTTGAATCTCAAAAACTGTCCTGGTGTAATAATCTAGACCCCGCACCAGGTAAGGGTTGACCTCATAAGGTATTTGAAGGTCTCCAAGATATTCCCTGAGAGCCCTGAGATGGTTATTACACTCCAGGCAAAGATGCTCCAAGATTTTGGGAGCGCCCTGGATAACTTCCTGACAGGAAGGCTTCTTACAGTCCAGCAGGCGTAAGGGGTTTCGTGCTAGTCTAGTTTTACAATCCCGACACAGGGTTTGGCTATAGCTTGAGTAATATTGCTCCAGCCTCTGCAAATACCCCGGTCGGCAAAAGCTGCACCCCAAACTATTAAGCTGGAGAGTTAATCTCCTCAACCCTGCTGAAGTATAGAGTTGCCACGCTATATCAATAACTTCAGCATCCAAGGCTGCATCAGCCTCACCCAAGGCCTCAAAGCCAAATTGTTGATGCTGCCGGTATCGCCCCGCCTGAGGTCGTTCGTATCTAAAGATAGAGCAAAAATAATAAAGCTTGACCGGCTGGGGCAGTTGGTGCATACCATGCTCGATATAGGCACGGCAGACCGGTGCCGTACCCTCAGGACGCAAAGTCATCTTCTCGCCACTGCGGTCCTCAAAAGTATACATCTCCTTCTCTACAATATCTGTCCCCTCACCCACACTGTGATAAAATAGCCCAGTCTGTTCAAATACAGGGGTATCAATACGCTGATACCCATATAACTCGCATAGAGCACGCGCCTTTTCTGCTACAAATCTCCAGTATTCCTGCTCCTGGGGTAAAATGTCGGTGGTACCTCGTGGTGCCTTATACAACATAGAATCTACGACTTTAATTAGCATACCTTCGCAGATTTAGTAAGTCAAGGAGAGCTTTTACATTTCAACAAGCGTATGATATATCTAACTAAACGCGATGAATATCCTTGGCATCGAAACCTCCTGCGACGAAACAGCGGCGGCTATTGTTAAGGATGGGAGGCAAATCCTCTCCAACCTTGTTGCTTCCCAAGTTGAACTTCATGCCCGCTATGGTGGCATTATCCCGGAGATTGCCTCACGCCAGCATCTCCTCGCTATCAATCCTATAATCGAGGGAGCCATAAGAGAGGCAAAGGTGAAATTTGAAGAGCTTTCGGCAATTGCCGTTACTATCGGTCCCGGACTTGCTGGCTCACTGCTTGTAGGAGTGAACGTGGCTAAAGCCATCGCCTTAGCCAAGGCTTTACCCCTTATTGGCATAAACCACCTCGAAGGACATGTTTATGCTAACTGGCTTATGGAGGGTGAGCCACCTATCCTTCCCTCTATCTGTCTCATTGTCTCCGGGGGACATACTGACCTCGTGCTTATGGAAGCCCACGGCGAATATTCCCTTCTGGGAAGGACCAGGGATGATGCTGCTGGGGAGGCTTTTGATAAGGTGGCTAGAATCCTGGGTTTAGGTTACCCCGGGGGTCCAGCCATTGAAGAGGCGGCTCTTCGTGGGAAGGCAGATGCCTTCCTCTTGCCTCGAGCCTGGCTTAAGGGAACTGATGATTTCAGCTTCAGCGGGCTGAAGACTGCTATGCTCCATCTCGTAGAAGAGCAGGGTGGCATTCAGTCCCAAAACAGCCAAACAGTAGCTAACATGGCGGCTAGTTTTCAGAACGCAGTGGTTGATGTTCTGGTCACTAAAACTATTGAGGCAGCACAAAGAATAGCGGTAAAGCAGATACTACTCGCTGGTGGTGTAGCTGCTAACCGACTGCTTCGCCATACTCTAGTAGACCGCTCCCCCATTCCCACTCGATTTCCTAGTCCAGCCTTATGCACTGACAACGCTGCTATGGTTGCCGCCTGCGGTTACTTTCACCTCCAGGCCGGTAGGACTAATAGCTGGAATTTAGATATAATGCCTAACCTCAAACTGGGCTGACCCCAAGGGACACTCTTGACATCTCCGCTCCAGGCAAAAGGTTTTATAAAGGTGAATTAGCCCCTGCTGGCGGCAAGCCGAATTTGTCAGTTTGGCTCGATATTCACCAAAAATCCGCTTCTTCATATATCTTGTCATCCAGTTTTCACCCAAAGAGGGATAGTTCTGGTAAAGCTCCATCGCCCCATCCTCGAGCCAGGACTGGTGGGTTGCCTCTGCCCAGGCAAAAGAAAAGGGGAGTAGGGTATTCACTACCATTTCCCTGGCGCGTCCCAGACCAATGAGACTGGGGCTCCATCGAGACTTAACCCCAAAGTCAAAATGGTTTGCCCAGTACCCCCCAGCGGTGACG
>CAZUZX010000123.1:0-2865 GCA_964624525.1 uncultured Dehalococcoidia bacterium
AGTATAACGGTGTAATTCTTGCCATAAACCTTGGCACATGCGGGGCAGGTGGTGTAGAAGAAATACATTTTTACAATCTTCTTGCCTTTTGATTTGGCATAAGCTTCCATTTCTTTCACCCACCTGCCGGCATTTTTGAACGGTCCTTCAAAAACTTTGCTCAGGAAAGTTCCCGATATTCTTTCTGTCTTTGCTCCGGGCACCTCCTTGCTAACGGCAATATAAATATCAGCTCCCCAAAGAGATTTTTCATCCGAAAGCATAAGTGGCTCGGGGGCAAGAGCACCTGCTGCATTAATCCTTTCCATGTTTTTAACCATCACTTTCCCGAAGTTCAGCGGGATGTGCAGGAAACTTCTGACATGGTCTTTAAGAAATACTTTATCCTGCCAAGTTACCTCTTTTTCCTCCCAGGGTTCGGGATTAAATCTGGGGCAACAACCTGTCTCTGATTGTTCGTAAAGTTTGTCCATAGCTATTACCTCCTCCTATAAAGGTATAGTACTAACTCTCGAAGCCCAGCCATTTGCTTGCCTCCGGGGTAGGATTTCAAAGAGTTCCCGAAATTCACCCTCACCCAGCTTCTCCCTTCAAGGGAGAGGGGTTATCCAATATTATGTGGAAGACTATAAAGTAGAAAAAGTAATTATTTCCATATGGTTCCGCCCGGAGGCAGAACATCGAAAGCCTCTCCGCCTATTTTTGCTGCCAGGGTCGCCTTTAGCTGGGCGAGAGGAACTCGGATTTGCCTTGTAGTATCTCGCTCTCTGATAGTCACCTGGTTATCTTCCAGAGACTGAAAGTCAATAGTGATGCAGAAAGGGGTGCCAATTTCATCTTGGCGGCGATAGCGCCGGCCTATGCTCTGTGAGTCGTCATATTGCGTCATAAAGCTTCGACGTAAGTCAGCATAGACCTCTTTTGCCAGGGGTAAGAGCTTCTCATTTCGGCTCAAGGGCAGGACAGCTACTTTAATCGGGGCAAGGGCAGGGTGAAATCGCAATACTACTCTCGTCTCCCCCTCCACCACGTCCTCATCATAGGCGTCAAGAAGAAAGGCAAGGGTGGAACGGTCTACTCCTGCGGAGGGCTCAATAATATAAGGAACAATATGCTCCTCAGTCTCCTCATTAAAATAGCTCATATCCTTGCCACTGTATTTACCATGTTGTACCAGGTCGAAGCTACCTCGGTTAGCAATCCCCTCTAATTCTGCCCAACCCATGGGGAAAAGATATTCAATGTCATAACAATCCAGGGCGTAATGAGCTAGCTCATCCTTAGCATGCTGGCGAAGGCGAAGATGGTCTTTCTTTATCCCTAGCTTGACATACCAATTAAATCTCTCCTCGAGCCAGTATTTGAACCACTCCTCGTCAGTTCCCGGCTTAACAAAGAACTCGATCTCCATCTGCTCAAACTCTCGACTTCTGAAGATAAAGTTCCCGGTGGTAATCTCATTGCGGAAGGCTTTGCCTATCTGAGCCACACCGAAGGGGAGCTTCTTTCGAGAAGAGGAGAGCACATTCTGGAAATTAACGAAGATGCCCTGGGCTGTCTCGGGACGCAAGTAAACAATACTGGCTTCATCTTCTACCGGTCCCATAAAGGTCTTGAACATCAGATTGAACATACGTGGCTCGGTCAGTTCACCTTCACAACTAGGGCATCTGCTTTTTACCTCATCGGCACGAAACCGCAGATGGCAAGATTTACACTCTACCAAAGGGTCAGCGAATCCTTGAACATGCCCGCTAGCCACCCAAGTTTGGGGATGCATTAAGATGCTGGCATCTAGCCCCACTATGTCATCACGCTCCTGCACCACTGACTTCCACCAAGCCTCCTTAATGTTGCGCTTCAGCTCCGCCCCTAGTGGTCCATAATCCCAGCAGCTACCTAAGCCTCCGTAGATTTCGCTCGATTGAAAAATAAAGCCACGCCTCTTGCAGAGAGAGACGATTTTCTCCATATCAACCGGTGCTTGCTTCACTGCTATCTACTCCTTCAGGTTATTGAATTTAAAATTATCAGCTTTCCCTCGGAGTGTCAAAGGCTGAGGGCATTAATTGTCACCCTGAGCGATAGCGAAGGGTCTCTAGATTCTTCGGTCGCCTCAGGCGACCTCAGAATCTATCATGCCCATTGCCATCAGCACCACGAGGAATGAAAATAGGTGCGCCCGGTACCGTTCGTGGTGAGCTTGTCGAACCATGAACAACCCTTCGACAGGCTCAGGGCGAACGGATCAAAGCCTATTTTCATAGCAATGACAGGTAGAATAAAACGCCCCCAAAAGCCTTGACAGCAAGGGGTGGTTGTCAAAAAATGAAGCTATGATTGTCAAAGGTCTGGAGGTGGGTCCTTTTCTTTCCGATTGCTACATCGTTGGCTCAGAAAAGACAAAGAAAGGGATGATTATTGACCCTGGTGCTGAAGCAGGACTTATCCTGAAAACTGCCGCAGGACTTGGCTTATCCATTACCCTCATTGTGGCGACTCACACCCATGTTGACCATATTGCTGCTCTGGCTCAGGTTAAAGAAGCCACCAGGGCAGAGTTCGCTGTCCATGAGGCAGAGGGGATAAAAAAGGTGGCACAGGTTTTTAACCGGATGCTGAGTCCCTTACTAGGTGGCTCTCTCCGCTCCCTTCCTAAACCGGACAGACTATTGCGTGAAGGGGACATAATAGAGATTGGTGAGCTGCGCTTCACTGTCCTCCATACCCCAGGACACACCCCCGGGGGCATCTGTCTCCTGGGACGTGGGGTAGTCTTCTGTGGGGATACTCTATTTAATTATAGTATCGGCAGGACAGATTTCCCTGGCGGTAGTTATGGTCAACTAATGAATAGCATCCACA
>CAZUZX010000124.1:0-2815 GCA_964624525.1 uncultured Dehalococcoidia bacterium
GGTAACAGTTTAGCTTTTCCAACCCCGTATTAAATACGGGGGTAATAGTTTAGTTTGTGCGGCAAGCTCCCTCTCAAAAATTAGGAGGCTCTTCATCTCCTGAAGATAAAGACTCTCTCCTTCTATATCCCCTCTTAAGATTAGGATTCTCTCCTTTAATATCCCCCTTAAAATAATGGGGATAAAGGGGGTTATTGAGATAGTTATAAAGGTATTTGTTCATAACTCCCTTTTCACCTTTTAATCCTTCGACTATGTTCAGGACAAGTCTTAAGAGGTGAAATTTTGGAAAAACTTACCTGCCATAAATAATGCAACCTTTTTCGACATTGTGCATTTAAAGTAACAGAAGGAGGTAAAGTTTATGAAATACGAGGACTTTATCAAAAAACTAGAACACCTGAAGACTCCGGAAATCGAACTTCCGAGCCATAAACAAGGATTAAAAATGGCTTTGCTCAACTCCGGACGTTTTAAAGAGAGGACTATTATAAATTGGGCAAAAGTATTGGCCCCCGTTACTGCTGCTCTGCTTCTAATAGCGGTTATAGGAGTTTTTGTGGTGAATAAACCTGGGCCTTTATACCTAGGAGGGAATCAAATTAGCCAGTTCTCTTCTTATGAGGAATTGCAGGAATTCATAAAGACGAACACACAAGATAAATCATGGGGGCCTATTCGCTTTTGGGCAGAAAGTGACGCAGGCGCTGCCCTTGCTCCCGCTGCGTCGGATTATTCTACCACCAATATCCAGGTTGCCGGGGTGGACGAGGCAGATATCGTTAAGACCGACGGAGAATATATCTACCTCGTTTCGGGGCAGAAGGTTATCATCGTGAAGGCGTATCCACCTGAAGAAGCTCAAGTCCTGTCTGAAATCGAGCTAGAGGGAACAGCCATAGGAATATTCACCAACGGAGATAGGCTAGTGCTATTTGAGGAGGAAACGCCTTACTATGAGCTGCCAAGCTCTGTAGAAGAATCTGTAGAAAAAATCTACGTGCCCTACACATCACCCAAGACATTCATTAAAGTATATGATGTCTCAGACCGCGAAAACCCTCAGTTACAAAGGGAGCTTTCCGCCGATGGCCAGTACGTCAGTTCACGGATGATAGGCGATTATGCTTATGTGGTGATAAACGAGCCTGTGTATGAACAAGACGATGAACTGAACCTTCCCAAGATTTCTTGCGGCGATGAGGAAACGGAAATACCTGCTACAGATATCTACTACTCTGATGTGCTTGACTACTATTATATGTACACGAAGATTATAGCCATAAACATGCAGAACGATGACCAGGAACCAACATATGAAACAATCCTGCTGGGAGCCAGTAGCAACCTGTATGTCTCTCTGAATAACATCTACCTGACCTTCCCGGTGTGGGGCACCGATATTTTGGGGAGGGAGGTCTGGGATTCCCAAAAGAGCTCTATCCACCGGGTTCATATAGAAGGCGATGAAATCGAGTATGCCGCTAGTGGCGAGGTCCCGGGTATGGTGCTAAATCAGTTCTCTATGGACGAGTATGATGGCTACTTCAGGGTAGCAACCACAACTTACGAGGAAGCGTCCCGGAATCACATATATATTCTGGATATGGATCTCAACATTGTCGGCTCGCTGGAAGACCTCGCTCGAGGGGAAACCATCTATTCAGCCAGGTTTATGGGTGAAAGAGGCTATCTGGTAACCTTCGAGAAGACTGACCCTCTATTCGTGATAGATTTAAGTGATCCCTATAACCCTAGGGTTCTCGGTGAGTTGAAGATGCCTGGCTACTCAAACTACCTCCATCCCTACGACGAGAACTACCTTATAGGAATAGGTAAGGAAGCAGTGGAGGCAGAGGAGGGCGACTTTGCCTGGTATCAAGGACTCAAGATAGCGCTCTTTGACGTCAGCGATGTCAACAACCCTGTGGAGATATCCACGTATGAAATAGGGGACCGGGGCACTGATTCACCGGTTTTATGGGACCACAAAGCCTTTCTATTTGATAAGTCTAGGAACCTGCTGGTGATACCTGTTTTGGTCGCAGAAATAGATGAGTCGGAGTATCCTAAGGAAGTTCCCTCGGACGCTTACGGCAAGCCTGTCTGGCAGGGCGCTTATGTATTCCATATATCCCCGGATGCAGGCCTCAGGCTGGAAGGTAGAATCACCCATATTGAGAATATCGATGAGCCTGAAAAAGAGTATTATTACTATTACTCTTCGTTCTCGGTGCAGAGGTCCCTCTACATAGGCGATGTTCTCTACACTATATCGGACGCCAAGATAAAGATGAACAATCTGGAAAATCTGGATTACATCAACGAGGTGCAGCTTCCGTCCTCAGCTTGGACACCTCCTAACTACCTCCCCGATGAGCCCCGGAGCGAGAAACCGTCTCCGGATGCTCAACCTGGAGGTGAAAAGCTTCCAGAATAGCCAAATTTGAACGAAGAGCAAAATAAACAAAGAGACTCAATATTTATAGGAGGTGAATGAAGATGAAAAGCAATATTATTAGAGCAGCTCTTTGCCTGGTGTTGATTGGGACTATGTTAATAACTCTACAATGTACGGTGGTTAATCCCGGGCCCCTAGGAATCAGCAAGTTCTCTTCTTATGAGGAATTGAAAGAATTTGTTAATGCGAACACACAAGATACAGACATGCTCAAGACGCCGGAACGCTTTTGGGCAGGAGGTGCAGGAAGTGCCGAAGGTGACACCTCTACTCCCGCTGCCTCAGGTTACTCTACAACCAATATTCAGGTTGCAGGGGTGGATGAGGCAGATATCGTTAAGACCGACGGAGAAT
>CAZUZX010000125.1:0-2793 GCA_964624525.1 uncultured Dehalococcoidia bacterium
GCTATCTGGGGACGCTAGCTGAGATAGCTACGGAGAAAACTAGTATGGTGATCTTCCCCCTGCCTATGGATATGATTACTCCCTTCCTGAGCCGAGCAATCCCTTCCCACAGTCAAGAGAAGACCTCATGAATCCTTTAGTAACTTCGATTTTATAACAAAGGGGAGATGACACCGGTAAGTCTATATAAGGGAGACCCCTGTGGTCTCCCTTAATTTGGGATGGGACAAGCCCATCCCCTGCTTTTTGAATACCCTCATGATGAAAGGAGGAAAATGGCGCCAATAAGTGGAATTGCCGGTTATGCTATTTTCTGGTTCCTATTTGCTTTCGCCTTCGGTCTCTTCGCTCGAAGGATGTATTACCTTTCCCGCTATCTGATGCTGGGAAAGGGAGAAAAAAGGTTCGATCACCCCGTGAGAAGACTGGGGAGCACGATAATCCATGTAATCGGGCAATTCTGTCAAATTAAAGGCGTTTCACCTAGAGCTAAAGACCTAGCTGGCATCGGGCATGCTTTAATAGCTTGGGGATTCATACTCCTCTTCATTAGTTACCTCCTTTATATATTTATTGGGGAGGGCTTTGGCATCTCCGAGATAATGCGAGATAACAGGTTCTTTCTCTATTATTCTTATGTCTTAGATATTACCGCTAGTTTAGTCCTTATAGCTATAATATGGGCTGCCATTAGGAGATACATTGTAAGACCAGCCCGGTTAGAAGGGGAGCAATCCTTTGAGGCAGGGATCATCTTAATCTTGATTTCCATCCTCATGGTGGCTCACTTTTTTATGGAAGGGTTTTCCATTGCTGCTGGTCTACCCCCAGCAGCTATACACCCTCCGGTAGGTTCGGCCTTAGGCTCCCTCCTTGATAATATAGGCTCCAATCTATGGCAGCCACTGCATAATGCTATTTGGTGGCTTCATTACTGCGTCATCATAGGCTTTTTGGTATACATTCCCTATTCTAAGCACTTACACATTGTATTATCCCCGCTCAATGTCTTCTTTAGTTCTTCGCAACCTAAAGGGGCTCTGACCCCCATAAAACTGGAAGCGGCTGAAACCTTTGGTGTAGCCAAAATTGAGCAATTCACTTGGAAACAGCTACTGGATCTTTATTCCTGTGCTATCTGCGGCAGATGCCAGGACAATTGCCCAGCGTATCTCAGTGGGAAACCTCTTTCGCCCAAAAAGTTGATCCAAGACCTCAAAGAGCATCTCCTCGAAGTAGGTCCTGCTTTACTTAGGACTAAAGGTCAAGGTGTTGGAGAAGCGAAAAGCTCACCCCATGCTCTCATTGGTGATGTTATAACTGAGGATGTAATCTGGTCTTGCACTACTTGCCGAGCCTGTCAACAGGTATGCCCTGTCTTGAATGAGCATATTGATAAGATTATCGATATGCGTCGCAACTTAGTTTTAGAGCAGGCTAAAATACCGGAGACGGCAGAGAGTATCCTGAGGTGTATCGAAACCAGAGGGCACTCTTGTAAGGGAACCACCTTTACTAGAACTGATTGGACTAAGGGTCTTGGAGTGAAAGTTCTGGCGGAAGCCAGCGATTTTGAGGTTCTATATTGGGTAGGCTGTGTTGCTGCTTTAGAGGATAGAAATATAAAGGTGGCTATTGCCTTTGCCAGATTACTTAAAGCTGCCGGAGTCAATTTTGGAATTTTAGGCGTTGAAGAGAGCTGCTGTGGTGAACCAGCACGCCGCATCGGAAATGAATACCTTTTTCAAACCCAGGCACAGCGAAACATCGAGACCCTAAAGAATTATAATGTTAAAAGGATTGTCACTACCTGTCCTCATTGCTTTAACACGATCAAAAATGAATATCCTCAATTCGGCGGAGAGTTTGAAGTTATTCATCACACCGAGTTTATTGCCCAACTATTAGAGGAGGGCAAGTTAAAGCTTACCAAGGAACTAAATGAAATTGTGACTTATCAGGACTCTTGTTATCTAGGGCGCCACAATGATATCTATGAGGCACCACGGAGGGTGTTGAGAAACATACTGAAAGTTAAACCGGTGGAAATGGCTCGCCATCGCCAAGAAGGCTTTTGTTGTGGTGGTGGCGGTGGTCACTTCTGGATGGAGGAGCGAGTAGGGAAGAGAATAAATGAAATGCGCACTGAAGATGCGATCAAGACTAAGGCTGAGGTGGTAGCTACTGCTTGCCCTTACTGCCTGCAGATGTTTGAGGATGGGATAAAGGCTAAAGGGAAGGAAGAATCTCTTAAAGCTAGGGACTTAGCTGAGCTGGTTATATCAGCCATGAGTCCAAGCCCATAGCTGGGGAAATTAATCCTTCACACCTCCCTTTGTGCTATTGCTAGCCAACAATTTGTAGACGGACAGGTTTTTAAACCTGTCCGTACATTTTGAACGGCCCCCTTTCTATTCAGGGCTTACCATATTTCTCGCGCAGCACCCTCTTAAGCACCTTACCCATCGGGTTGCGGGGTAGCTCGTCAACAAAGACCACCGAGCGAGGTCTCTTAAAGCTAGCTATCTTTTCGCGGCAATACTCCATTATCTCTTCCGCAGTAGCCTTCTGCTCCTTCTTCAGAACTACTATCGCTCGAGGCTCCTGACCCCACTCCGGGTCAGGGACACCAATCACGGCGACATCATCAATCTTGGGATGGGCACGAATCACATTTTCCAACTCTTCTGGAGCAATATTCTCGCCTGCCCTGATAATCATGTCATCGCCTCGACCCGCCAGATAGTAGTAACCATCTTCATCCCGGTAGCCCATATCACTGGTGCGGAGCCA
>CAZUZX010000126.1:0-2783 GCA_964624525.1 uncultured Dehalococcoidia bacterium
CTGAGTCCAATTCTTGGGAACGGGCAACATAAATACGTTCCTCTTCTACGGTTATTCCGGGGAAACCCTCACTGAACTGGACATACATGTTTTCTTTAAAGGAGCGCTTGGGCAGTTGCGGCCAAGCTGGAATAGCCGGGAGATAGTGAAGGATAAACCGGCATGCTTCCTGGGCATCGGCATGAGGCAAGCTTCCGATAGCGGTGGGTAGACAACCAAATTCAAACTTGGGTGACATTGAGAACTATACACCTCTAACACTATACATCTGAAGGTCTTCATCCTTATTTGTCATTGCGAGGAGCGTTAGCGACAAAGCAATCTCAAATCCTCCTAAATCCCCCTTTACTAAAGGGGAACTAAGGGGGATTGCTTCGCTTTGCTCGCAATGACATATTAAACTGCTAAGCACTTTCCCCGTCCTGTCATTTGATATACTTCCCAATGAGCAAAGCTAGCTCCTTCTTTATTTGAGTTGGGATAGATTCTGGTGCAGTGATGATAGCATCCTTTAGGGCGGTAGCACATTGGCATTCCCGCTTTTCTGGAATCTGAGTTACTGCCATTCTCAGGATTTTCTTCGCCATTTCTACATTTCTTTGCAGGTTAGCCACCACCATTTCCACGTTTACTGACTCATGGCTTTCATGCCAACAGTCATAGTCGGTGACACAAGCCAGGGTGGCGTAGCAAATTTCTGCCTCTCGAGCTAGCTTGGCTTCAGGGAGAGCGGTCATCCCGATAACGCTTGCCCCCCAACTGCGGTAGAGGAAAGATTCCGCTCTAGTGGAGAAAAGGGGACCTTCCATTACTACATAGGTGCCTCCTTGATGCACTTTAGCCCCGGCTTTCCTGGCGGTTTGATAAAGGATGTGACTCAAAACGGGGCAAAAAGGTTCAGCGAAGCAAGCATGAGCGACTAATCCTTCTTCGAAGAAGGTATTCACTCGGCTCTTGGTGCGGTCAATAAGCTGGTCAGGGATGACCAGGTCTAGCGGATGAATCTCCTCCTTCAGGCTTCCTACGGCACTAACTGAGATAATCCACTCCACACCGAGAGACTTTAAAGCATAAATATTGGCTCTTACCGGGAGCTTAGTCGGGCTAATACGGTGTCCCTTGCCATGGCGGGGGAGAAAAGCCACTTTTATTCCCTCCAAGCTACCTAAGGTAATGGCATCGCTGGGTTCACCAAAGGGCGTTTTCAAATTGACCTCTTCTATCTCAGTCATTCCCTCTATCTGGTAAAGACCGCTACCGCCAATAACCCCAATCCTGGCTTCAGCCATGATAACCCCCTTTACATCTCCTTGTCTGCTAGCCCAAGTAGGATATCCTCTAAACAATCCACCACCCCATTTTGGGGAAAGTTTGAAAGTTCCACAGGTTCACCGATCTTGATAATAACCCCTCTCCATAGTCTCGGAAATTGAAAATGGGACCACGGAGGGGAATCATTTTTGTTTGGGATCACTCCTTGACCTCCGTCTATCCAGACAGGCAAAGCCAAACAATTTGTTCTTAAAAACAGCTTTCTAATTCCGAGGCGAAATTTTCTCATTGACTTGCCAGAATCAGAGAAACGGGATTTTTCAGTCTCCTCTTCATTGGTGCGTTCCTTTTCGGGATGGAGAATTAAAACCTTGCCGCTTTTGAGCATCCTTTCCATTTCTTCAAAGGCTTTGAGTTCGTCTCTTTTGTTTTTCCTATCTATTGGCATACAAACCTTCCTAAAGGGTAAAAACCCTCTCTTATTGTAGTGTTGTCTATCGGGGAGGGAGTAGGGAGTAAACCTTAAAGAAAAGAGATACCAGGGGAAGAATAAAAAGGGCAGAAACATTGGCTCTGCTGGAGAAGGGTGATTACAAATCAGCACCAAACCTCTGCCTTTCGGGTCAAACTTACTCTTTTCATAACCTTTAACTTTTACTCTGCGGGTAGCTCTCAATACCCAGAATAGCACTCCACCCAAACTTCCTATAGTCCAAAGATAAAGAAGAAGCTTTATCCTTTCTTTCATTTTTCCTAGGATTTTCAGATATCTCTAAATGAGTTCCTTAAACTTGTCTCGTAGGGTTTACTTACTATCCCTCTATCAGTGATTATCGCTGTCACATAACGATGAGGGGTGACATCGAAAGCCGGGTTTATCACCCTCACTCCCTCAGGGGAAAGGCGAATCCCCCGAATATGGGTTACTTCCTCAGGGCTTCTTTCCTCGATGGGGATTTGCTTACCTGATGAGAGGGATAGGTCAATGCTGCTGGTAGGGGCAGCTACATAAAAAGGGATACCATTTTCTTTAGCTAAAACGGCTAAAGTATAGGTGCCGATTTTATTAGCCACATCTCCATTAGCGGCGATTCTATCCGCACCAACTATGACGCAGTTTACCTCTCCTTTACTCATAAGATGACCTGCCATGGAGTCGGTGATAAGAGTGACCGGAATTCCCCCTTGCCTCAGCTCCCAGGTAGTGAGGCGCGCCCCTTGAAGTAGGGGGCGAGTCTCAGTGACAAAGACACTAATTCCTTTCCCTTGCTCTTTGGCTGCCTTGATCACCCCCAGTGCTGTCCCCTGCCCGGCTGTAGCTAGAGACCCAGTATTACAATGAGTCAGGACAGTAAAGCCATCTTTGATCAATTCGGCGCCGAACTGGGAGAGACGTTTTGTAGCTTCTTCCTCCTCAGCATGCATCTTAGATGCCTCGGTAAGGAGTGCTACCTTGATTTGAGTGATGTCTTTTCTATTTGTTGCCACTGCCTTCATCCTCTCGATAGCTT
>CAZUZX010000127.1:0-2778 GCA_964624525.1 uncultured Dehalococcoidia bacterium
GAGAAGCTTCAGTATAAGACTATAGAAATACCTAAGCTAACTAGAGGTATAGCCAGGGACTCTACCGAGCTAATCGGAAACACACCCTTGGTCAGATTGAACCGAATAACCCAAGGGTTAAAGGCAGGGGTGGTGGCAAAGCTTGAGTCTTTTAATCCTGTAGGCAGTGTGAAAGACAGGATTGGAGTGTCAATGATTGTTGATGCTGAAGAGAGGGGGCTCATTAATAAAGACACGGTTATCGTCGAGCCCACCAGCGGCAATACAGGCATTGCCCTAGCCTTTGTTTGTGCCGCCAGAGGATATAAGCTTGTCCTCACCATGCCTGACACCATGTCCATGGAGCGTAGACAACTCCTAGCCATATTTGGCGCTGAGCTGGTGCTAACTCCCGGGGCAGAGGGGATGCCAGGAGCGGTCAGGAAAGCCGAGCAGCTGGTGGCTGAAAACCCGAATTACTTTATGCCCCAGCAGTTTAAAAACCCGGCAAACCCAGAGGTACACCGACTGACCACAGCCGAGGAGATCTGGCGAGATACTGAGGGGAAAGTGGATATTGTAGTCGCAGGGGTAGGAACTGGAGGGACGATTACCGGAGTAGCTGAGGTAATCAAACCTAAGAGACCACAATTTAAAGCTATTGCCGTTGAGCCTGCTGATTCCCCGGTTCTTTCTGGAGGAAAGCCAGGAGCCCATAAGATTCAGGGCATCGGGGCTGGTTTTATCCCTGATATCTTAAGATTAGATTTAATTGATGAAATTATCAAGGTCACCAATGAAGATGCCGGAATAATGGCCAGGAGGTTAGCCAAAGAGGAAGGGATATTGGCTGGCATATCCTCGGGAGCAGCAACTTGGGCAGCATTAGAGGTAGCCAAAAGGCAGGAAAACGAGGGCAAGCTCATAGTGGTAATTCTACCCGACACTGGTGAGCGCTACCTATCTACCTGGCTCTTTCAAGAATAAAGAAGTTCAATAAAAAGGTGGGTTTATTATGTTTAAGACTTTAAGGGAAGATATTCAAACGGTATTTGCTAAGGACCCGGCGGCAAGAAGTGTGCGGGAGGTAATATTCTGTTATCCAGGGCTACGTGCCTTATGGTATCATCGTGTGGCTCATTTCCTCTGGCGCCACAGGCTTAAATTTCTAGCTCGCTTCTGCTCCCATACTAACCGCTTTCTAACCGGTATCGAAATCCACCCCGGAGCCAAAATCGGTCGACGCTTCTTTATAGACCACGGGGCAGGGGTAGTGATCGGAGAGACAGCAGAAATAGGAGACGATGTTCTGATATATCAGGGAGTTGTCTTGGGTGGGACTAGTTTAAAGAAGGAGAAGCGCCATCCCACTGTTGGCAATAATGTGGTAATTGGAACCGGCGCAATAGCTCTGGGTGCTATCACTATAGGGGATGGAGCTAAGATTGGGGCGGGTTCAGTGGTAATAAAATCCGTTCCACCTGGAGCCACAGTTGTCGGAGTTCCAGGAAGGATTGTCGAGGAACGCCACAAGCCACTTGCAGACTTAGAGCACGGGGAGTTGCCTGACCCGATAGCAGAAGCTATAAGGCTTGTCCTAGAGGAGCAGGGAAGGTTAGGAGAGCGCGTGAAAAGGCTGGAGAGTCTGAGTGGTATCGTAGTCCCCGATGATGAAGTGAGGAAGATAAGGAAGGAAACTATAAAGGGCTTCAGCGGAGGAGGGGGAATATGAGATTTGAAACAATAGCCATTCATGCTGGAGGGAGGCCGGATGCGACATTTGGTGCCGTCTCAGTGCCCATCTACCAGACATCGACCTTTGTCTTTGAAGATGTGGGTAAGACAAGAGGCTATGACTATTCACGCACGGCGAATCCGACAAGAAAGGTTCTAGAAGATACCATTGCCCAACTCGAGGGTGGAAAGGCAGGGTTTGCCTTTGCCACCGGTATGGCTGCCGAAGCCACGGTTATGCACCTGCTTGAGGCTGGTGATCACGTAATTTCGGGGGATGATGTCTACGGGGGAACTTATAGACTTTTTCAGAATGTAATGAGGGCCTTTGGGCTGGAGTTCACCTTCTTGAGGATGGATAGTAGGCAAGCGATTGAGGAAGCGATAAGGCCCAATACTAGGATGCTGTGGCTAGAGAGCCCATCTAATCCATTACTGAATATTATTGATGTAGAAATGGTGGCTGATGTTGCCAAAAAGCACGGCATATTGACAGTGATGGATAATACCTTCGCCACCCCCTATTTCCTGAGACCTATTGACTTTGGAGTTGACTTAGTCGTCCACTCTACAACCAAGTATCTCAATGGGCACTGTGATGTTGTTGGGGGTGCTGTGGTAACCACCACTGATGAATTAACCGAGAGGGTTCAATTTCTCCTTAATGCCATGGGAACCTGCGCCTCTCCCTTTGATTGTTGGCTGGTGCTTCGGGGAATTGAGACCCTCCCAGTGAGAATGAAGCAACACGAGGCGAATGCAATCGCCGTAGCTAATTATCTCAGAGAGCACCTTCCAGTAAATAGGGTGTTCTACCCTGGGCTTGAGTCTCATCCAGGACATGAAATCGCCAAGAGGCAGATGAAGGGGTTCGGTGGGGTGGTGTCGTTTGAATTAAAAGGGGGGATTCAGGCAGCTAACAACTTTCTGAGAAGAATCAAGGTCTTTTCCCTGGCAGAATCGCTTGGTGGTGTTGCTTCCCTTGCTGAGCACCCAGCTACCATGACTCACGCTTCGATGCCAAAGGATTACCGGGAAAAAGTAGGAATCACTGATGAACTAATC
>CAZUZX010000128.1:0-2743 GCA_964624525.1 uncultured Dehalococcoidia bacterium
GTTTGGCGATTCCCCATTCGTCATTGCGAGCCCTTTGCTTCCTGTCATTCTGAGCGTAGCGAAGAATCTCATGGTGCTCAGGACAGGCTCCGCGAAGCAATCTCGTAATTTTTCTTGAGATTGCTTCGGCACTGCGTGTCTCGCAATGACACTAAATAATCTCACTCTTTAACGCTTGCTAATATGCTTAATCAAGGGTATAATAGCCTAAATATTAATCTAATTGCTATGGTAAGGGGCTATATCCTTATCAAGTTGGTTCCTGGATTTGAGTCTAATGCTTTATCTCAAATCCGTGCTACCCCTGGGGTTTTAGAAGTCAACGCCGTGTTCGGACATTGGGATACAATAGCTCTGGCTGAAGCCAAATCCCTTTACGAGTTATCAAGGCTAATAATTAACCAGATTCGCGGCATTCAGGGTGTCAGCGATACCGAGACCCTTGTGCAGGGCGAGGTATAGTTCTACAGCTTTAAAGCGCAAGCCAGTTGGTAAGCACAGGGGCTCTTTAGATTAGCTCCATAATTAGTTTTCATCGTTAATAATTGTAGATAGTAGTTATGCCAGCTAACTTACCACCCCAATATTTCGAAGCCGAGAAACGCTATCGGCAGGCTAAAACCCCGCAAGAAAAAATCGAGGCTCTTGAAGAAATGTTTTCTATTATGCCGAAGCATAAAGGCACAGACAGGCTTCGGGCTGAGTTGAGGACAAAGATTGCCAAGTTCTACGATGAAGCTCAGAAGAGACCACTAATCGGCAGGAAAGGAAGCCTCCTTTATTATATTAAGAAAGAAGGAGCTGGGCAGGCTGTATTGGTTGGATTTCCCAATGTGGGTAAGTCTCAGTTACTCTCAGCGGTTACTGAGGCAACCCCGGAGGTAGCTGATTACCCCTTTACTACTCAAACCCCTATCCCAGGGATGTTGAAGTTTGAGAATATTCAAATACAGTTAGTGGATGTTCCGGCGATAACCGCTCCCCATGTTGACTCCTGGCTACCTAATGTTCTCCGGAATGCTGATCTTCTCCTGATTGTGGTAGATTTAACTCACGAGCCAATAACTCAAATGGAAGCCATTATTGAGCGGCTGGAGAAGTTCAGGATAAACATTTTTGACCAGGCTGTGGAGGTAGAACCTAGAGTAGCTCGGAAAAAAGCCTTAATTATCGGTAATAAGAGGGACTTAGAGGGTGCCGAGGGAGGCTACAAAAGGTTAAGTTCATGGTATGAGGGGAAACTTCCTCTGGTTTGCGTCTCTGCTAAGGAGGGAGACGGCTTGGAGGAGCTAGGGCAGCATATCTATAAAGCTTTACAGGTCATTCGAGTATATACCAAGGCACCCGGTCAGAAGCCAGACTTGACCGAGCCGGTGGTGGTTAAAAAGGGGAGCACAGTAGAGGAGGTAGCTGAATCTATCCATAAGGACTTTCACAGCAATTTAAAATATGCTCTGGTTTGGGGCTCAGGAAAATTCGATGGTCAGAAAGTCAAAAGGCAGTATGTCCTCCAAGAAGGGGACGTAGTAGAACTACATGTTTAAGAGACTTCGGTTTTAATCTGCCACAATTTCTCCGCTAAACTCGCTATATACTCCCTATTCTCCAGCTTTTCCTGCCATTTTTGGGGGATGGCTTCAACTCCGAGATATGCTCCCGAGATTGCCCCAGTCATAGCTCCTATAGTGTCAGTATCCCCACCCAAGCTTATGGCGTAGATAACTGCCTCCTCAAAGGAGTTAGGATGGGATAGGAAGGAGTAAATGGCGGCAGGCACAGAATTGAAGGCTTCAATGCCATGCCCTAGCTCTCTAACCACCTTCGACCTATCCTTTTCGCCTAGGAGTTTCTCTACTTTCTTCAGCTTTTGCTTATAAACCTCGTACTTTATAAAATTGCTCAGCTTTTCTAAGAACTCGTCACTTCGGAATCCCAAAGAGGAGTCAGCAGTTGTAGCCAGGGCAACGGCATAGGCTTGTAAAGCTGCCCCTTCCTTCCCTAGCTCATGGGCGTGAGTGAGCTGGCTGGATTTAAAGGCTATCTCCCTTAGTTTGACTGGGTCATCGTAATAGAAAATGCCCACCGGTGCGATCCTCATCGCTGCGCCATTCCCAAAAGAGCCACCACCGTATAATTTCTCCGCTGCCTTATTCCATGCTTCGCCACCCTTTATCAACCTGAAGACTCGGGGTGGTCCTGGTCCGTAGCCGCGAAAAGGCTCATGGCTATAATTCTCCATAAACCGGCGGGTCATGTGCTCACCATCAAAGCTCTTATTTTCTATCAGTGACTCGGCTACCCCGATTGTCATATGAGTATCGTCAGTGTAGGTAAGAGTGCGACGCTTTTCAGCCAGAGCCCGAACCTCGTCTGGATTAACCCTGTGCCCTCCTTCTAGCGAGGCTCCTAAGGCATCCCCTACCCCAGTGCCAATCAAAGAACCCAGGAATTTTGACCTTAAAGTTTCCCTCTGCATTTGCTACCCTTCGCCAAACTCTGTTTAGTAACGCGACCCTTTGGGGTTGCTTTAAGCGAGGCTAAAGCCTCGCGCTACTAACCTCTTTCCAGCCAAAGCTCTCTTAATGGTCGCATGCGTTGAATCATACCCTTATCTACAAGGTTCCAATCAACGCTCTCAGGTCTTAACCTGGGATTCTTAATCTCTAATATGCTTTTTGGCGTAACTACATAATTCACCGAGACATCTCTATCCTGGTAAGGAAGCTCATCATAGACCTGGGTT
>CAZUZX010000129.1:0-2733 GCA_964624525.1 uncultured Dehalococcoidia bacterium
CTGAGCTATTTCTAATAGATCAGCTTTATGACGTTGTTTATCGCGCAGTTGAATTATCTTTGCTCCTCCCTGGATGGCTTGAGTAGCTACTTCCGCCTCACTGCGCCCCTGTAAAGCTTGGGTATCAAGAATAAGATAAAGTCCAGTCAGTCGGCTCAATTTATCCTTTCGGAGTAACCTGGAGACAAGTCTTTGCTCCAGCTCATAGATAGTAAAGCGGGCTTGCTCAAATTTTCTCGGCTTTAAGGCTAAGGGTGTATCGGAGAGCTTGGCAAATTCCTCTAAAACTCGCAGTGATTCCTGAGTCCTTCTGGCATTGGCGATTACCATACTTGCCAGGTCTTTATACTTTCTCTCGCCAGGGAGGTTAGTAAAAGCGCCTACATCCTCTCCTACCTTCCGGGAAGTGAGGAACTGCTGCTCTAGGGCAAAGTTAACTTCCATAAGCTCGTGACGCAGGGTTTTCAGTTGCTTGCAGAGTTCGGCATCATCGAGAAGGAAACGAGCCACATCTTCGAGAACCCTCAATCCCTCTCCAAGGCGGTCAAAATTAGCATCCATAAGGCGTAACACTGTCTAAACCTCAGTTAATCCAGGTTGAAGCTCCTTTACCGGCTCAGGCAGTTCACCCTCACGAGCAGCCTGAATCATTTCCTGTATCTCTGAGGGCATGCCTACTCCCATTTCTTTGAACCTCCTCTCTGTCCAGCGACCGATATTGCGTGGATCTTTGTAGTAGTCCGCTCCAGCTCTATCGGGGCTGCCTGACTCCTCATGGATGGTGCTCAGGGACTTATGATAAGCAAAGCTAGAAATAAGGCGGCTTAATTCCTTACTGCCACAGGTAGGGCAAACAGGAGTAAGAGGCTTACCAATACTCTTCACAAAAAAACTTATTTTTTGGAGGCAAGAATTGCAGCGAAATTCGTAGATGGGCATAATGATTTATTCTGTTAGTTCAGGGGGTGACTCAGTCTCGGAAGCTAATTCCCTTTGCTGCATCTCAGTGACCACTTTCTGCCAATTTTCCCCTTTCTCCAACCTCTCCATCATTTCTTGATATTCAGGGTTTTCCTCCCCTTCTCCCCCCTCCATCCTTCGTGACCACTCCACCAAAGCACGAGGGTCGTCTGCCATCATCCTTTTGACTAAGTCAGAGTCAGAAAGAATGTCCTCGTAAACGTCCTTATCCGTTTTGATGCGGGCGAAGGTAGAGAAAAGGCGAGTGAGCTCCCTACTACCACAAGCGCAAATAGGTTGAGGCATTTCAGAGAAACTCTTTACATATATTGATACCTTGCGGCGGCAGTTATTGCAACGATACTCATAAACTGGCATAGGTGATTACCCCCTACTATGGTTCAAATTTTAACACAAAGTAACGAGTAAATGCATCTCATTTATATAGCGTTCTGAATCAATTCTATTCGGGATATTTGCTTGTCTTGGTCTAACTCTATCGCGACAACATCAAAACGCCATGATGGTGGTAAATTCCTATGGGTTTGAAGGTAAGCCAGGGCAAGGGAGACAAGCCTCTCTTTCTTAGCCGCAGTTAGCGATTCCTCAGGAGTGCCAAAGTCAGAACCCCTTCTGGTGCGTACCTCCACAAAGACAAGGTAGTCCTTGTCCTGAGCAATGATATCTATTTCCCCTTCCCGACAGCGGAAGTTTGTCTCCCGAATCTTATAACCTCTTTTGCGAAGATGCTCTAGGGCTAGTTTTTCGCCGAGGATACCAATCTGCCTACGGCTAGGGGGCATGGCTTTTGTCATCACTATTTCCAAAGGCGATTATAGCACTGGTACCGTCAGAGTGTCATAACCGATACAGAATCAAGAGCCATCGAGGGGTTGCTTGTGCGAACGGTGGAGCCTCTGATTACAAAGCTAGTCGGCGGTATGTTTGGTCAAACTGGCACAACTTCACCACTCCCACCCGGTTGGACTGACGAGCGAGGCCAAAAACAAATTTAGAAGGAGGGTAAAATATATGCAGCTCTATCCAATGCAATATGACACACAGCCTGCCCAGGGCTTTGACATCTCAATAATCGTGAACATCTTAACACAAATGCTGCCCATCATGTTAATAGTGGGAATGATGGGCGCCTTTTTGCGAACTTTGCCAAAAAGGGCTAAGGCTTGAACTCTCAGGATGCGATAGGTGAACTCGTAGCGAGCTATTTGATGGCGCAAACGGTTTCTTGGTTTATTGCCATTGTTATTTTTAGGTCTCTCAGTCAAGCCAACATAGAATTTGATGCTGTTCCATCTCATTTCTTAATATTTCTTAATGGTGTAAATGAGAATAACTATCACACCAAAGGCAATTAAACCTAAAATTAGCCAGCTATCAAACGTCATGGGACAGAACCTAGAATTTGCAAACGAGCTAAACAGAGCTTTTCTATGAAAGCTTTGTTATGCGTTATAACGCTCCACAGGGATATTCTAAGAATTTCAAAGCTAAATTACAAGACAAGATAGAACTACCTCTCGAACTCACTCTACCCGCTCTTGTCGCTCATCTCAACGCTTTCTCGAAACAGAGGGTTTGCGCTCTTGTCAAGTTTTTAGTCTTCCCAGTTCACTTAAGTCATGGTTGAAGTAACCTTCTGCTTTTGCATAAAGAGCATATCTATGCTCATTTTTTTAGAAAGCAAGCACCCCGGCTTGTATCTGGTGGAGCGGGAGAGGGGATTCGAACCCCCGACCTCTTGCTTGGGAAGCA
>CAZUZX010000130.1:0-2731 GCA_964624525.1 uncultured Dehalococcoidia bacterium
AACAAAGCCAACCTTGTCCCCCACTAAAGCGTTTTGCAGCTCCTCAATCCCCGATGGAGTGATAAGCCTCCCATCCCTCCCCACCGCCTGGGTCAGCCCTCGCCCGTCCATCAGCTTTAGATGGTATCTCACTGCCCTTTCCGTAAGGTCAATGCCATAATCCTTAAGTTGGCGGGCAATGATCCTTGCCCCAAGGGGCTCTGAGGACCCACTCAGCACCCTGAGGATAGCCATGACCTTTCTCTCTACTTCAACACTATCAGAGCCTATCACCACTCTCTTAACCATTCAGAATGCTATCTAGTTCCTATTGGCCTATGTCCATCAAGTGGGATACCGGAAATCTCTGCTGCCTTGCTAGTCAAAGCCATCAAATCATCTCTGGCAATATAGTATGGGGAGAACTTCCTCACCCCAGCCATAAGTTGCTGGAGTGCGGCAATTAGGCAGTCGGAATAGGTATACACAAAAATAGCAGCAGGGAAGTCAAACAAAATCCTTTAACCCCAGCCTCTTAGCTTCATTGCTTCGGCTACTCTGGCGACACTGACCATGTAGGCAGCGGTGCGCATATCCACCTTATGCTTCTTCGACGTCGATACTACACGATGAAATGACTCGGTCATTTTTCTATCAAGTTTTTCGTGGACCTCTTTCTCTTCCCAGTAGTAGTTAGCAAGATTCTGAACCCATTCGAAATAGGAGACAATGACCCCTCCGGCATTGCAGAGAAAATCAGGAATTACAAAAATCCCTTTTTCAAATAGAACCTTGTCAGCCTCAAGAGTAGTGGGGCCATTAGCCAGTTCAGCGACAACTTTGGCTTTGATATTAGCTGCATTCTCCTCTGTAATCACATTCTCTAAAGCAGAAGGGCACAGTATATCTACATCCATTGAAAATAGTTCCTCAGGCGATATCGATTTTGCATTTGGAAAGTCCACGACAGAGGTAGTCTTTTGCTTGTGTCTGAGGACAGCCTTTGGGTCAAGCCCTTCTGGATTATAAATGGCGCCCTTGGTATCACTTACGGCTACTATCCTTGAATTCATTAGCTCTTTAAGCAAAACAGCACCCCATGAACCCGCATTACCATAACCTTGGATAGCAACTGTTGCCTTAGCCAAATCAATGCCGAGATGTTTTGCTGCTTCTCTTATAGCATAGACTCCGCCCCGCGCAGTTGCATCCCCTCTGCCTTCCGAACCTCCCAGAGGTATGGGCTTACCAGTAATTACTCCAGGTGAGCAGCACCCCCTTAACTTACTGTACTCATCCATCATCCAAGCCATAATCTGGGGATTCGTGTAGACATCAGGGGCCGGAATATCGCGTTCCGGACCGATTAACTGCCATATCTGGTCAATGTATCCTCTGCTTAACCTTTCTAGCTCAACCTCAGACATTTCCTTGGGATTACATATGACACCCCCTTTACCACCGCCAAAGGGAATATCCACTAGCGCACACTTCCAGGTCATCCATAATGCTAAGGCTCTCACTGTATCAATGGTTTCTCCAGGATGAAACCTTATACCCCCTTTACAAGGTCCCCGAGCATCATTATGTTGCACTCTAAAGCCCTTAAAGACCTTTACCTTTCCGTCATCCATCTTTACGGGGATAGAGACGTGAAGCTCCTTCATAGGCTCCCGCAGTATGGCATGTATACCCGGGTCTAAATTAAGCTTCTCCGCCGCTATATCCAACTGCCTTTGTGCCGTACTAAAAGGATTCGCAACTTCTTTCTTCACTTCTTCCATCGGTTACCTGCCTTATAAAA
Organism: uncultured Dehalococcoidia bacterium; assembly: GCA_964624525.1. Lineage (GTDB taxonomy): Bacteria > Chloroflexota > Dehalococcoidia > UBA2247 > RBG-13-53-26 > CAZUZX01. Next base: position 1,784 of record CAZUZX010000130.1, read on the forward strand.
TTCTTACTGATATCCCCTTCTCGGCTAAATACCTCTTTGCCTGGGGGATAGAGATTTCCCCAAAATGGAAAATAGAGGCGGCTAACACTGCTGAGGCTTTGCCCAAAACTATAGCTTCATAAAGATGTTCCAGTTTCCCCGCCCCACCTGAGGCAATAACCGGGATGCCAACGGCCTCGGCTACCGCCTTAGTCATCTCCAAATCATAGCCCTCTTTCGTCCCATCGGCGTCCTTACTGGTCAGCAAAATCTCCCCTGCCCCGAGCTTCTCTACCTTCCTCGCCCAGGCCACAATATCGAGCCCTGTCCCCTCCATTCCACCCCTTATCACCACCTCCAGCCTGGGGAGCTTGCTTTTCCGGGCGTTCTTCCTCCCATCAATGGCAACCACGATCTTTTGGCTTCCAAACCTGTGAGATGCCTCCTTTATCAGATCAGGGTTTCTCACCGCAGCAGTGTTTATAGACACTTTATCCACGCCGAGGTCAAGGAGCGTCTCTATGGCAGCTATGTCTCTTATCCCTCCCCCTACAGTGAAGGGGATGGTAGCTGCCTTTCGCACCTTCTTCACCCATTCCAGCCTTGTCCCCCTCCCCTCCACAGTGGCAGCGATATCGAGAAAGGCAAGCTCATCAGCCCCCTCCTGGCAGTAAGACAGGGCAGCCTCTACAGGGTCACGGGCATCCCTTAGATTGACAAATTTTATCCCTTTAACTACTCTGCCGTCCTTTACATCCAGACAAGGTATGATCCTTACTGTCTCCGTTTTTGCTCCCTCCCGATGAAATTCGGTATAATACTCTACTGGGTATTTATCCCTAATACTGTAGGTAACCGTTTACCTACGGTAGCATAGAAAAAAGGATTTGTCAAGGAGCTTGGATAAGGTGAGGATTGGCGTTTTAGCTTTACAGGGGGCCTTCATAGAGCACATAGAGGCTTTGCAAC
>CAZUZX010000131.1:0-2722 GCA_964624525.1 uncultured Dehalococcoidia bacterium
GATGAAGGTCCTTTCGGAGAGATGGCTGGCTTCACTCATGGGCGCAATGTCTCCCCAGTGTTCCGTGTTAACGCCATTACTCATCGAAAGAACCCCATAGTACCAATGACTGTGGAAGGAATTAAGATGCAAGATGACACTGGTATCACTCAGTGGAGTTTCGCTAGCTCCGCTGAGCTGTATATGAATTCACAAGGCTTTCCCGTCCCAGAAATAGGTGCCGCCCCCCCTATTACGGTCAAATGGGCTATCAATTGTGACCCAGAGACCCCATCGGAGCTGCATAAGATAGCTCAGACCTGGTTTGGGCATAAAAATATGATATGGTCTCACTGGCTGGCGATGACTGACCTGGGGGTGAGCCTTCAGGATTGGACGGAGGTCTACGAAGCTGTGGGGCTGAATTGTGATCCTAGGGATCTCAAAAAATGTACCTCTGATTTGGATGCTTTCTGTCACCCGCTCATGTTCTATACCGATGTAGAGAATAGATTCCGGGGCACCGATGGGGCGAAATTTTATTATGACGCCACCACTAAGTTTAAGGATCCCAGGTTTATACTTCGCAAAGACAATTTTGAAAAAGCCTTTCCCGAAGAGATAAGGCAGCAGGTAAAAGAGAAATGGGAGAAGCTAGGTTTTGATGAGTCCTGGGAAGACAGACAAATAATAGGAGGTGACTAGTGGGTCTGGGATATGCTATCTATGAGGTGTATATCGCCAAGGAGTGGAATAACATACAAACCGGTAATGATGTGATTGTCGAGGTTACGTCTCGGGATGATCTAACCAGCCATTTAGTGAAGGCTCGGATTGCTGAATCAAAAGAACAACTGCCAGACGGGAAGGAACTGTGGGTTCGGACTGAGAGTGGCACTTGGCTGCCAAAAAACCCGTGGGCAATCAAAGTACTGGAGGAGTTAGATCCAGATGAAGTATCTTTTACTCCTCAACCAGCTACGATTAAGCCACTCTATGGGTCAGGGAGGTAAGCCTTTTTATAAGGTCTAAGCCAGCTAAAGTCTTCGCTACAGCGAGTAGAAAGAAGGATCTAGAGAGACCTAGGCTAGTTTTTAGTGGGGGGGTGTTTGGATGGCAGAATATGAATTATTTGTGGATCTTGAGTATAAAGCTCCAGTCAGCGGTATGATGGCAGCACTGGCGACGACGAGTATGAGGCCGGAGGAGCTGGAGAAGCAAGCTAATCAGGAGATTGAACTGGAGATACGCGACCCAGCCACAATGGAAACCTTCAAGGTACGGGCGGTGGTTTCCCCAAAGCCGGAGGAGATGCCCGGGGCTGACACATTGTGGCTGACACACACTAAAGGGCGGATACCACAACCATGGGCGATAAAAATTATTGAGCGGATAGAGGAGGAGGAGCGCGAGGTAAAAACTTTACCGACGCGGCGGCTGAGCATCGGCGAGAGGAAGGGACGCATGCTTATTGATATGCTTAAGGAAAGAGAAGAGAAGATGAAGCCCAAGGAAGAACCTCCATCACATTAAGATTATGGCTAAAGTAGGCAACTATTAATGGCACGTGTAGCATGAGGGGGCAGTCACAAAGCTTGAGACTGCCCTTTCGATATATCTAGTTAACCCAATAAGCTGTATGTCCTAGTAATATAAACAATGTAAGCGGAGTAATAGACAAAGACAAGCAAGATTTTTATGTAAAACAGTCTCTTAAGGAGGGGATAGATGATAGCTAAAGACAATCGTGAGTTTCTTGACCAACTAGAGAAAGCGGGTGAGGCAATCCGCATCAAGCAGGAGGTCGACTGGGACTGTGAGGCAGGGGCAATTGTGCGCCGCGCTTGTGAGATTGGCGCTCCGGCTCCCTTTTTCCAGAAGATTAAAGATTACCCAGGGCATCGCATGGCGGGGGGATTACTCTCTACCACTAAGCGAATAGCTATATTGCTGGGAATGGACCTGAACTCCTCTATTCGTCAACTCATAGACGAGTTTGCGGAAAGGAAAAAGAACCGGATTAAACCAGTGATGGTAAAAGATGCTCCTTGTCAGCAAAATGTAGCTATGGGGAAGGATGTTAATCTCAGTATGTTCCCCACACCTATGGTGCATGATGGGGATGGGGGGCGCTACATTACTTGGCACGCTCTCATTAACAAGGATCCTGACACAGGCTGGGTGAACTGGGGAATGTACCGCGATATGGTTCACAATGAGCATTTAATCGGGTGCTTGTCTCTACCCCATTCTGACGCCGGGAGGATAATGGCAAAGTATGAATGGAAAGGAGAGGGAATGCCTTTTGCTATTGCTATTGGCTTACCCCCTGCTTGTGCTTTTACTGCTGCATGCAGTCTGGGGGCTGGAGTCTCTGAGGTGGAGGTAGCTGGAGCATTGCAAGGTGAGCCAGTGGAATTGGTCAAATGCAAGACAGTAGATTTGGAGGTGCCGGCATACTCTGAGATTGTGCTTGAGGGTCATGTCCTACCCGGTGTGCTTGTTGATGAGGGTCCCTTCGGTGAATACACGGGGTTTCGTGCCTCACCCCGCAGTCCCCGCTCAGTCTGGCAGGTTGAGTGTATCACCTGGCAAGATGATCCCATTATGACTATGTCAAATATGGGGGTGCCCATAGACGAGGGGCAACTCGTCTACGGAACTATATCTCTCTCTGCAGCCTATAAGGAAGCACTACAGGCTGCTGGTATCCCGGTAACCGGGGTTTATGTGCCACCGGAAG
>CAZUZX010000132.1:0-2628 GCA_964624525.1 uncultured Dehalococcoidia bacterium
TCGAATTTACCTCGCAGGTATTAAATTCACGGGCATAATAGCTAAGCCATTCTGCTTTAGGCATACCCACTGGGTAAAAGGTACCCACCCAATCATCATAACTAAACCCTGAAGTGCCAAGGTACATCATTACTTTTAGTGTATCCTATTTACCCTATTTTAGCAACCCACCCTTTAGTCCCCCTAGTAAATGACCCAACAATGGTAACACGATTTATTAACCCACCCCCTTTAGATATTTATTGGTAACCCTATCCCCTTTATCCCCTTCCCCTTGATAAGGGGAAGGGGAGGTAGTTTTTAAGAGGGAGGCTTCGCCTCCCTTTGACTCTCCAAGATATGGATATATATTCCTTCCCGCAGTTAAACCTCCGTCACTCCTCAGTCTTTAGCCTTTCCTCGCCTCTATTTTCCTCAACGCCTCTTTCACATCTTCTTCTGAAATACCCCCGTGTTCATAAGAACCAAGAAGCCTAGTGAGAGGTTCTACTGCCCTTTCATCCCCTATCTCCCCAAGAGCCCATGCTGCATTCGCTCGAACACTTCCACTTGTATCATTCAGCAGAGCCAGAATGAGGGGCTCTACTGCTCTGGCATCGCCTATCTTACCCAGAGCCTCTGCTGCTCCAGCACGAACAGATTCATACCTCTCCGCCAGAACGGTGCTTCTCTGCCCCAGCCCCAGACGGTAAATGAGAGTCTTTACTGCCCCGGCATGCCCTATCTTTCCGAGAGCCTCCGCTGCTTTCCATTGGATACTTAGCTGTTCATCTTTGTCCCACAGAGCCTTAGTGAGGGGTTCTACTGCCCTTTCATCCCTTATCTCCCCAAGAGCCTCTATTGCTTTCGCTCGAATACTTGACCATTCATGCTTCAGAGCCTCTATCAGCCCCTCAATATCCCTCTCAGCCTTCATCTTTTCTATGTTTGGCTGATCCATTTTCACACCTCCTTTTGCTTCCAGCAGTTAGACCACGTCATTCCTCGGTCTTTAGCTTTTCTTCGCCTTGAGCTTCTCTAAAGCCTCTGCTGCTTCCCCTCGAACACCTTCATCTTTATCCTTCAGAGCCTTAGCGAGGGGTTCTTTCGCCCTGGCATCCCCTATCTTTCCAAGAGCCCATGCTGCATACCTCCGAACATTCACAACTTCATCGCTGAGGGCCTGAATGAGGGACTCCACCGCCCGTGCCTCATCTCGCTTTGATGCAGGGACATCTATCTTGGTATCTAACCAAAAAATGGCCCCTGGATCGAGGATTATCCCTGGCGGATCTTTAGCCATTTCATAATTAATGCGACCTAGCGCTACAGCAGCGCGCATGCGCACTCGCCAGTCATCACTATCAAGCGCTTTGATGAGGGGAACGACGACGGCGTTGCCAATATTCCACAGTACATATTGAACGCGTGCGACGCGGTCGGAACCCTCGTCGCTAAAGACTTTGATGAGCGGGGCGATAGCTGGTTCCCCAATATTACTTAGCGCTTCAGCGGCTAGTCTACGAACGTCTAGCCTGTCATCGCTTAGCGCTCTAATAAGGGGTTCGACCGCTCTGCTGTCGCGGATGTTACCTAGTGCCCAAGCGGCCCACATGCGCACCCGCCAGCTGCCATCCTTAAGGGTCTCGACAAGCGGTTCAACTCCCCTTTTACCTCCGATCTTTCCCACCGCTTCCGCAGCATACTCCCTCACTTCTTCATCCTCATGCCTGAGTGCCTCTATTAATGCTTCGACATCTCCTTTTCTCTTTAACTCCTCTACGTTCGGTTTTTTGCCTTTCCCACTCAGCCTATCGAATATTCCCATTTTCACACCTCCTTTTGCTTCCAGCAGTTAAACCTCCGCTGTTGTTTAGTCTTTACTTTTTCTTATCCTCAAGTTTCTCTAAAGCCTCTTTCGCAGCCTTACTGACATCTTTATCTTTATCGCTCAATGCCTCAATGAGTGGTTCTCTCGCCCTAACGTCCCCTATATGTCCGAGAACCTCTGCTGCTTTCTGGCGAACAGCTTTGTCTTCATCCTTTAAAGTCTCGATGAGAGGTTCTACCGCCTTGGCTTCCCTCATATTTCCAAAAGCCATCACCGCTCCCAATCGTACAAACCCACTATTGTCCTTCAGAGTTTGAATAAGTGGCTCTGTCGCCCTGGCATCCCCAATCTCTCCTAAAGCTACAGCTACTATTCCTCTAATAGCTTCTTCTCTATCCCCGAGAACCTTGATGAGTGGCTCTGTCGCCCTGGCATCTTTTAACTTTCCAAGAATCCATGCTAGCCACCCCCGAATACTCACTCCCTCAATCCCCATAACCTTGATTAGGGATTCTACTGCCGGTTCCCCTACCTTAATTAGAGCCTCTGCTGCATCCGCTTGAACATTTTGATCCTTATCCTCCAATGTTTTAATTAACCCCCCAATATCTTTGTTCGCCTCCATCTTTTTTATATTTGGCTTAAAAAATCCCATTTTTCACACCTCCTTATACCCAAATGGCGTATAACAGCCTATTCAACAATAATTATATCATGATATGCTATACTATATATGTAAACTGATTTGGTAAGTTAGGGGATAGGAATAGATGGCAGGGTTACTTTTTGGCACTGGCGGCACGCCTCATAGTGCTAAA
>CAZUZX010000133.1:0-2600 GCA_964624525.1 uncultured Dehalococcoidia bacterium
TGATGTTCTTCCTCGCCATCATCTTTCTGGGCTTTTTGTGGGACTACCCTGACTATATGGAAGGGTTAATCATGATTGGTCTAGCCCGCTGTATTGCCATGGTTATTGTGTGGAACGAACTAGCCAAGGGAGACTCCGAGTATGCTGCCGGACTAGTAGCATTCAACTCAGTCTTCCAGATCGTCTTCTACTCTGTATACGCCTATATCTTTATCACAGTGCTGCCGGTATGGTTTGGGCTAAAGGGTGCCGCGGTAAATGTTACCATCCGCCAGATAGCTGAGAGCGTGTTCATCTACCTGGGCGTTCCCTTTTTCGGAGGCATGATTACACGCTTTACGCTTATCAAGGCGAGAGGACGCCAGTGGTATGAAAAGAACTTCATCCCCAAAATTTCTCCTATTACGCTGGCTGCTCTTCTCTTCACCATTGTAGTGATGTTCTCCCTCAAGGGCGAAATCATTGTGGAGCTACCTCTGGACGTAGTCCGTATTGCCATCCCACTACTTATCTACTTCATCGCCATGTTCCTTGTCTCATTTTACCTGGGTAAGAAGATTGGTGCCGACTACTCAAAGACAGCCACTATTTCTTTCACTGCGGCAAGTAACAACTTTGAGTTGGCTATTGCTGTAGCGGTAGCGGTATTTGGTATTGGTTCCGGACAGGCTTTTGCCGCGGTGATTGGACCACTGGTGGAAGTTCCGGTGCTGATAAGCTTAGTAAACGTAGCACTCTGGTTCCAGCACAGATATTTCCGGGAGGCACCTGCTTAAATAGTGAGCCATCTGGCAAGGGCATTAACACTACCCTGAGGTCAATTGAGAAACTGGTGGAGGTGGGGAAGGGAAAGATGTGAGTTAGGTAGTAACATCAGTTCATGCAGTGATATTCACTCCAAGGGCGTGTGTGGTGAAGGATAGAGATTGTTTACTAACGAACATCTCGTAGGGGTGGTCAGAGACATCCACCCCTATTGTAAAGGGACGACACGGGGTTCATCCCCTACAATTATTAAACGGTCTCGAGGATATTAGTTTGCCATGCATGCCCTTTTTGTTTTATACTATTCACGGTATTAACACCAAAATTATGCAATGCCATTCACTCCAAGGGCATGTGTGGTGGAGGGTATTAGTTTGCCACACATGCCTTTTTATTATATGTTCCGAAGGGTCGGTTTAAACTAGCTGATAGTTACTTTGTGTAGAGGGTAAAGGATGGAAAGAAGGGAGACAGAGACACTAGCAAGGGAAGAAATTGATGCTGGCACGATTTCTATACAAATCCAGAAGGTGATCGACGATACCCGCGGGAAATCCGGTGCCCTGATTCGGGTATTGCAGCAGACACAGGGGCTTGTTGGTTATTTGCCACCGCCAGTGCTAAAAATCATCTCCAAGGACTTAAAGGTTCCCCTGAGCGAAGTATATGGAATAGTTAGCTTCTATCACTTCTTTACTATGGTGCCGAGGGGCAGGCATATTATCCAGGTCTGCTTGGGCACCAGCTGCTATGTTAAGGGAGGACAAAAGGTCCTCGATACTTTGAAGAAAGAGTATAACCTTGAGCCAGAGGGGATTACCCCAGATGGCAAATTCTCTCTGGAAACTGTCCGCTGCCTGGGCTGCTGCGGACTATCTCCAGTAATGGCTATTGGAGAGGCTGTTCATCGCAAGGTCAAGCCAGGCGATGTAAAGGATATTCTGAGTTCCTATCGGTAGGAGAGGTATAAGTGAAACGACTTACATCGGTAAAGGAGTTACAAGCTTTAGCAGAGCAAGCCCGGCAGAAACTAGACGCGCGTGAGAGAAGAATTCAGGTCAAGGTTCATCGGGGAACCTGTGGCATCGCTTCAGGAGCAAACGGTGTTTTGGAAGCTTTCCTTCGTGAGGTGGAAACCCGCAAACTGTCCGATGTTTTTATCTTGAAGGCATCGTGTATCGGGTTATGCGACCGAGAGCCAGTAGTCAGCGTTATTCTGCCTGGGCAGCAAAGGGTGCTCTATTGCAATGTCACTGTAGACAAAGTCTCCAGAATTATCGAAGAGCATATTATAAAGGGCAAAGCAATTAAAGAGTGGGCAGCAGATGAGAATGCCCCTTGGTTTAAGCTTCAGGAAATAAGGATAATGCATAATCAAGACCTTGACTCATCAGATATTGAGGAATATATCGCCCGGGATGGTTATCAAGCTCTGGCTAAGGCTTTGAGCGGGATGAAGCCAGAAGAGGTTTTGGAAGAAGTGAGGAAATCAGGGGTAAGGGGGAGAGGCGGAGCTGGTTTCCCCACCGGAACCAAATGGGGTTTCGTCCGCTCTGCCCCTGGGGAAGAGAAATTTGTGCTTTGCAATGGCGATGAGGGAGACCCCGGCGCTTACATGAACCGAGCTGTTCTGGAGGGCAACCCTCACTCGGTTATCGAGGGGATGGCTATCGGAGCCTATGCCATAGGTAATGTGCGCGAGGGTTATGCTTATATCCGTGCCGAATATCCCTTAGCCATTGAGGCGATGAGCCATGCCATTCGCCAGGCGCAAGAATATGGCTTTCTGGGAGAAAATATCTTAGGCACTGGCTTTAATTTTTCTATTGATATTT
>CAZUZX010000134.1:0-2590 GCA_964624525.1 uncultured Dehalococcoidia bacterium
GTCGTAAGCCTGGGCTTGTAGTTAATTGTGTCTGTAGCCATGGAGCCGTGTCATTTTGACACGGCTCCACTTTTTATTATACTATCTGGACTTGGGGAAGTGCTGGAACTGGCAGACAGGCGTGGCTTAGGACCACGTGCCGTAAGGCGTCGGGGTTCGAGTCCCCGCTTCCCCAGTCTTCTATAGTTTCTGATTTGAAGAAAAATTAGACCATCGCCTAGTGGCTAACGGGTAACAGGGGAGGGGTAAGTACGAGTTTTACGTATGAAGCCCATAATACCTTGTGGTGCGGCTAACATTATGCTGACCAGTATTATGCCCTAACTCTGCCATCGTTTTAAAAGAAGTAGATGGGTCTATAATCGCTGAAATAATTCCCGAACTATGCGACGAGTGTTGTGAATGCATCGAGTTCTGCCTGAGGGGGGCAATTAAGCAAGCTTAAGCCGCGCTAAAAGTAATTGAATGCGTATTCCGCAGATCGTAGGTGACAAGTGAAGACCGAAATCCTGTCCCAGGGCCGTTGTGGTGACTTTGCCAAAAAGGTCAAGGAAATAAGCAGAGAGGACATCCTCTTATGCTATCAGTGTGGCATGTGCTCGGCAGGCTGTCCTATCGCTTTTGCCATGGATATCCTGCCTAATCAAATTATCCAATTGGTGCGGCTAGGGCTAGAGGAGGACATCGCTAAATCCAGGACTATCTGGCTCTGCGCTTCGTGTCTAACCTGTTCGGTTCGTTGTCCTAGGGGATTGGACCTGGCAAAGGTGATGGAGGCGCTGAGGCTTATTAGCTTGAGGAAGAATATCGATTATATCAGATTAGCAGAGATTTCCCATGATGCCCTGGCTGAACTTCCTCAGATAGTTTTAGTCAGTAGCTTCAGGAAACACACTGCTTGAGGGAAAGATGGAATTAAGTTACTACCCAGGGTGCACCCTAAAGACCAAAGCCAGGAATTTCGAGGACTCGGCTATCGCTTTCATGACAGCTTTAGGTATCAACCTGAAGGAGATTACTCGCTGGAATTGTTGTGGCGCAGTATATTCCCTAGCCGACGATGATTTAATACACCAGTTAGCTCCGGTTCGTGACCTCATCCGGGTGAAGGAGCAGGGACAAGACAAGGTGGTAGCCTTGTGTTCCCTTTGCTTTAACACCCTTAAGAGAGCTAATCTGCTAATGAGAAATGACGCAGAAAAGAGAAAAACGCTCAACAGTTTTATGGATGACGAGATAGACTATAACGGGGAGGTAGAGGTAGTTCATCTTCTAGAGGTGTTAAGAGACGATATAGGTTGGGAAACGCTCTCCGACAGGCTAAAGGTCCCTCTTAAGCACTTAAAGTTGGCCCCCTATTATGGCTGTACCCTGTTGCGCCCTCAAGAAGTGGCCATAGATCAGGTGGAAAGACCAACCATACTTCACCAGCTTCTTCAAGCCCTGGGTGCTGAGCTAATAGATTTCCCCTTCGCCACTAAATGCTGTAGTTCCTTTCAAGCAGTAGGCAATCGAGAAGTAGCCTTAGAGTCTGCCTGGAACATCCTAAGCTCGGCGGTAAGCTGGCAAGCTGAGGCTTTAGTTGTTAGCTGCCCTCTATGCGACTTCAATTTGGCGGGAAAGCAAGAGGAAATAAAGCAAAAATATCGTGAGTTCAAAGGAATCCCGACACTGTATTTCACCCAACTTTTGGCTTTGGCTTTAGGGCTCGATCGCAAGGTATGCCACTTCGAGCTAAATTATCAGGATCCACAGCCGCTCCTGGAAAGCAAGGGTTTGCTCTGAGGTGTGAATATGGAGAGAAGAATAGGAGTATATATCTGCCACTGTGGGTTGAATATCGCTGGCACAGTCAATGTGGCGGAAGTAGCCAGATATGCCGGGACGCTGGATTCGGTGGTTATTTCTCGCGATTACGGATATTTGTGCTCTGATATTGGACAGGGACTAATCAAAAAGGACATTAAGGAGCTAGGACTCAATCGTGTGGTGGTTGCTGCCTGCTCACCAAGGATGCACGAGCTTACCTTCCGTAATGCTTGCCAGGATGCAGGACTAAATCCTTATTTATACGAGCATGCCAACATCAGGGAACAATGTTCCTGGCCTCATACTGACAGAGAGCTGGCGACAAATAAAGCCAAGGCTCTCACCTATGCTGCAGTAAGAAGGGTTTACTATCATGAGCCTCTGGAGGTTAAGGAAGCTCCGGTTAACCCCAATGTCTTGGTTGTAGGCGGGGGTATTGCCGGCATTCAAGCTGCTTTGGATATCGCCAATGGCGAGCACAAGGTCTATCTGGTGGAAAGAGAGCCATCCATCGGCGGGCACATGATCCAGCTTGATAGAACCTTCCCCACTCTCGATTGCTCTGAATGTATCCTCACTCCGAAGATGACCGAAGTCAGGCAGCATCCGTTTATTAACCTTCTAGCCTATAGTGAGGTGGAGGAGGTCTCAGGCTTCGTAGGTGATTTTAAGGTAAGGATTAGGAAGAAGGCACGCTTTGTGGATGAGAACAAATGCACCGGCTGTGGTGTCTGTGAGCAAAAGTGCCCCTGGAAAACGGATAGTGAGTTTGAGGCAGGCT
>CAZUZX010000135.1:0-2533 GCA_964624525.1 uncultured Dehalococcoidia bacterium
AGAAGACTCTCATTACCTTCTTTGCGGCTTCCTCGTTCTTAGAGATTTCGGCTATAGCCACAAGGCTTACATTCTATTTCAGTTTCAGTTCGGGATTTTCTGATTTACAATTGCTTGGAGGCTAAAATGGAAATATTAGTCAGAAAGAAAGGGGGAAAGGAGTGGCAAAAGGTGAGTGAGCAAAGGTTTCAGAATGAGGCAGAACTACAAAATATTCTTTATGAATCCCCGGAAATTATCCCTATTGAAAAACTAGGTGAAAATTTGCCAAAGCCAAAGCTGTTTATCAAGGAGGCAGGTCTCCCAGGCTCAGGGAATACTGACTTGATTGGTATTGATGAGAAAGGGGGCATTACCATTATTGAATGCAAATTAGCCACTAATACTGATATACGCAGGAAGGTTATCGGGCAAGTGCTGGAGTATGCTGCCCATCTATGGCGAATGACCTATGACCAATTCGATGACATCTGTTCCAAGGCAGAAAAATGGGGGGAGAAGCACCTAGCCGATCTCATGCGGGAGAAAATGGAGGGAACAGAAGAAACTTGGGTAGAAGATGATTTCAGAAATAATGTAGCCTCGACTCTAGAGAAAGGAGATTTTCGCCTAATCATCGCCGTCGATGCTTTGAATGACGAATTAAGGCGAATTATTCAGTTTCTTAACTCGAGGGGCGCAGGCTCGCCTCAAATTTATGCTCTTGAGATGAGACAATTTGGAACCTCGGACCTTCAAATGCTGGTGCCTGAGTTATTTGGTCCTCCACCTTCGCCCCCGCCACCGGGAGGAAGACGCTACTGGACTGAGGCGGAATTTCTTGAGGATGTGAATAAGAGATGTGAGAGGGAATTGGGAGAGGCTATTAGGAAATTGCTTGAGTTTGCCAAGAGCAAGGGTAGGATAAAATGGGGGAGAGGCCTTACGGGCTCGTTTACTTTCTATGAACTCAAGACGGGGCTGTCTATTTTTACAGTTTACTCTAGTGGTGATATGTCGCTCAATCCAGGGTGGATGATTGCTTGGCAGAGAGTAAAACAGAGGGAGAAAATCTTTGAATCTTTTCGTGCAGAGCTAAACCAAATACCAGGGATAAATACCCTCCCCGAGGGCATATTCTATCGACCAGATGTCAGCCATCCACCGCAAAAAGTTCAGTTTCTTACCCAAGGGGATAACTTGGAGCGGTTTGAAAATGCTGTTTTGTCTCTTTGTCAGGCTATCGAATTTGAGCAGTAATGAACGAACAGAAGTTCCTCTTGAAGTGTAGTAAGAGGTGTCAGCAGCTACGCTTTCATCTGGAAGAATTCTCTGAGCATGAGGCGTTCAAAGCTACTTCCTTGGAGGATATGAATACCTTTGTACCTGCTGTGAAATTATTGGAAAACCTTACCTGAATTATGTAGGAGAGGAATATACTGACTGGTTGGTTATGGCACTTTTTAGAGGACTGTTCCATTCCAGCAACTGCTTCCTATGTGGGACAAGGAAGGTTCTGCCTTGGATTCGCAGACTGAACAATTACGGAAAATCCTCGAGTTAGAACAAGCCAAGGGTTATGGCGACTTAGCTGTATTCGGAGGGCTGGACCGCTACCTGCAGCGCTACCTGAGCAAAGCCAAGGACAGCCAAACAGAGCGCCGAGACCTCAGGGAGCTTTATCTGCCACACTTCAGTTATGCCGCCTTAAGTAGAGAAAAACGTAAGGAATGGGTCGAGGGAGTGCTCGGCAAACTTGCCAGGATCGAACCACAAGCGCTAAAGGCACCTGCCGCAACGAAGCCCACAATAACCCAGAAGCATCACCCGACCCCTTTAGCTACCCTCGAGTACTCTCTCGATTCTCCCATCACTGTCCTCAAGGGCATTGGCTCTGCTCTGGCAGCGAAATTCGCCAAGCTGGGCGTAAAAACTATACGAGAAATGTTATATTTCTTTCCCCACCGACACCTTGATTATACCCAGAGGAAGCCCATCTCAGAGATAGAAGTGGATAAAGAACAGACTATCATTGCTACAGTGTGGGAGGCACACACTGTAGTCCTCGGGGGGCGGAAAGGCACTGAAGCTACCGTGGCGGATAACACCAAGACTATCAGGGTAGTGTGGTTCAATCAACCCTATATAGCCAAAATGCTGCGCACCAATACCAACATAGTGATTTCAGGCAAGGTGAGTTTGTTTGGAGACACAGAGAAGGTTTTTCGATCTCCTGAATGGGAAATACTGGAAAGTGAAGACCTGATTCATACCGGACGGCTAGTTCCTCTCTATCCCTTAACCGAGGGTTTAAACCCTCGTCGGGTGCGCAAGCTGGTGAAGGAAGCAGTGGCTCAGTGGGCCCCTCAATTGGTTGACTTCTTACCCCAGGAGTTGAGAGACCACTGCTCCCTAGTAGACCTGCCTCAAGCTATTCAGCAAGCTCATTACCCCGATAGTCAACAAAGGAATAATGAAGCGAGGAGACGCCTTGCCTTCGATGAGCTTTTCCTTATCCAATTGGGGGTTCTTACCAGAAAGCAGGAATGGCAAG
>CAZUZX010000136.1:0-2520 GCA_964624525.1 uncultured Dehalococcoidia bacterium
TCATTCTGTTACCTGAATCCACTCCTGAACTTTCTTATAGTAAACAGCGGGTGCTACCGCGTAGACCTCATGAAAGACTTTGTCTGGTAACCAAGGTTGCCGGCAAGGTATAATCATACCATCTGGATTAAAAAATAGAGGGGAGAGGAAATGGTCGCAAGTCAGACTTTCTACATCAAGTTTTTCGCTCCGGTTGTGCCAGAGTCCATTGCCGCCTTGATGCAAATCGTTGACAATAAACTTAAGCAAGGTGCCAAGAAGTTCGGCTTACTTATCTCGAGTCCTGGTGGTGATGTCTTTCAAGGATTGTCGGCATACAATTTTCTCAAGGGCATTCCTTTAGAGATTACGACTCACAACTTTGGCAGTGCCGACTCAATTGGGGTTGTCCTCTTCTGCGCTGGTTCGAGAAGATTATCAGTGCCCCATGCTCGTTTTCTGCTTCACGGAGTGCAGTGTAATTTTCACCAGCCAGTTAGTCTAGAAGAAAAGCAGCTGGAAGAAAGGCTCAAAGGTCTACAGATTGACATGGGTAACATCGCTCGTGTGATTGCTGATACCGTAAAGAAAGACAAGGAGCAAGTCCTTCAGGACATGCTAAACCGCACTACCCTCTACCCGGAGCAAGCCGTAGAATACGGCCTAGTTCATGAGATAAAATCAGAGCTTTTTCCAGCTGGCTCAGAAATCGTCTCGATACAGATGGTTCCAAAGCCACCCGCACCGGATAAGGCAGCGAGTCCCTTGGTTGAGGTGTCAGGTGGTGTGATTGTTGAGAGTCTATAGCTTCGTTGCTCCAGGAAGGCGGGGTGCCAATCAAGGAGTACGACATTGCTCAACATTCAGCCAAAAAGTTATTCTGGTGACTCCGAGTAAGCGATGAATAACTACTGTAAAACTGAAATCAGTGCTTTTTCTCAAAGAAAAGTTCGGGAAGCACCAGCTCGGGATATCGAGAAATTTTTTCTGCTTCTAGAGCTCCCTAAACTCACACAACAATGTTATATCAGCTCATTAGCCCCTTCTCATGCCTCCGTCAGACTCTTCAGCTTACCCAGCATTTTCTTCACAGTAGCTTGCGAACTAAACCAGGCAAAGAGACCTAGAATTTTGCCGATAATCCCGTATGGGAGCTTGATATCCTCCATATAAGTAAACCAGCTACCAGGCGGGGTAGCCTCTATTGTCCACCTTTGCTCATAACCTTTCAGGAAATTGCCTGAGGTCATTCTAAAGGCAAGCCTCTCATTCTCCACCCATTCCGTAACCACAAAGTTAAGTTTCATAAGTCGGCCAGCGGCTTTTTCCTCGAAGTAAAAAGTTGTGCCCGTGCTATGGTGCTGCTCGCTGGTATATTCAAATTTCTGCAAGGTAATACACCACTTCAGGATCTTCTCGGGCTCAACCAAGAAAGGCCATACTTTCTCTGGTGGCGATGCAATTTCAATAGACCTCTGGACTCTCATTTTCCCCTCCCTTCTCTTTGACGGGGTATTTGCAAATTAAAAAGGGCGCCAACCCTCACTTTCTTGTTTAGCGGTTCGGTGCCCTTTTTCACCGTTCTACTCTTCAGACTAGAACTACAACTACTGTTGCCCCTAAGTCTCCTTCATGTGTTGGAGCTTCACTTTAGTCCTTGTGACTAGTGTTGTCAACAGTCTGCAGTCTAAGAGTAAAGATGACCCCTTATGCCCCAAGAATGCGCCTAGGAATTTCGGGGAAGGGAGTTCTGTCGCAACTGAGAACTGAAAAACACAGGGCAAAAGAAGCCTCGGGGTGGGGGACAGAGCCTGCCACCCTATTATGGTAGGAACTTAATTCCCCAGGGTAGGGCTATATCCCTGAGGACGGCTTAATCAGGGCAAAAACTTTATTCCTAAGGGTAAAGCTACGTCTTTGAGAACAGTGGTGATAGCTTCTCGTAAGTTTTTCTTTTGTTCCGCGGTGATATTGTATCTAGTGCGCATAAGGCGGGCCAGGGTGCTGGCGGCCGACATTTGGAGGTCTATCCGCTCGGGGTGATGCTCCAACAGATGGCGAAGCTTAAGCCGGAGGATAGCGATCTCATTGTCCAGTCCTTCGATTCTGGCTGCCTCCTCCAGGTCAAGTTGCTCAGCTTCATCAAGTACCTTAGAATAGAAGCCGTGTTTACGGGCGTTTTGACTTCCGGGGGGAGCTCCTCTTTTTCTTTTCATTGGCATCAATTTTTGCTTTGACCATGCCGAGCACCAGGGCATGGGCAGCTACATCCCAGCGCTGGTTTTCTATGGCTACTTTAAGGAGTTTCTGGGTCAATTGGTTGCCTCCTTTTCTGAGCCAGAGTAGCGCACATGTTCTACAAGCGTCAAGGCATTTTTGTCGCTTGATGTTAGAGGTGGTTGAATAATAAGCATCCATAGGGGTGAACGTCTCTGTCCACCCCAGGCTACATTGGTTAAACGATCATGGTACTCTGGGTCGAGACGACCCCAACTACCGCATATAATAGGCTGGGAACGACACGGAGTTCGTTCCCTACAA
>CAZUZX010000137.1:0-2508 GCA_964624525.1 uncultured Dehalococcoidia bacterium
TTTATTATAAAGAATATCTACAACTTACTGGTAAAAGGGAAACCTTGGTGGAGAAGGTAAACGATGGCTTGATTATTCAGAGATTTGATAAAACACCCTTACCAGAGAAACTGACCGACGTGGTTTGTCCCCATTTTCTGGAGCTGAAATGGGCTTACGGCTGTCCCTTTGATTGCGCTTGGTGCTATCTAAAAGGAACTTTCAGGTTTCGCCCTGAGGGCACAAAACCTGTGATTAAGGATTATGAGAAGATAGAATTACACACCAAAATCTTCCTAGAAGAGGTTAAAACCCCTGAGATATTAAATACTGGTGAAATTGCTGACTCATTGATGTTTGAATCTGGGGAGTTACCCTTTTCTAAATTTATTATTCCAATCTTTTCCTCGCAGAAGCTGCATAAAGTTTTATTTCTAACCAAGTCCTCAAATGTAAATAATCTTCTAGAAATTGAACCGCATAATCAAGCAATAATGAGTTTCAGCCTTAATGCAATACCAGTAGCCGAAAAATGGGAGAAAGCTCCACCCGTTTTGAAAAGAATTGAGGCAGCAAAAAAGGTTTATCAAGCGGGATACGAAGTTAGAATCAGGATAGACCCCATGGTGCCTGTAGAGGAATGGCAGGAACATTATTTATACCTGATTGATACTATTTTCCAAAATCTGATGCCAGAGAGAATTACCTTAGGTTCTTTGAGAGGACTTCAAAGCACTATTAACGGATGCACCGATAGAAGCTGGGTCAAGTATCTGAAGGAATCCTCCAATTGGGGTAAGAAGATTGATTTCCAAACTCGCTATGATATGTATTCCACAATAATAAGGCAATTGGAGGCAAGATATAATTTCACCAAAATTGCCTTGTGTAAAGAAACTGTGCGGATGTGGAATAGCTTAAAAATGGATTACCAAAAAATGAGATGTAATTGTCTGCGGTGAACTAGACACGCAAAAGGAAGGTTAGTTTTGGGCATTGATTTTATCCCTACGGCACAGCCAATGGCTCGTTTAATTGAAGAGCTGCATAGGTTGCCTGGCATCGGTCCTAAAGGTGCTCAGCGGCTGGCTTATTTCCTGTTGCGCGCCCCGGAAGAGCAAGCTAGAGCTTTAGCTGAAGCTATTGTAGCCGTAAAAGAGAGGATTATCTTTTGTTCCATATGTCAAAACACCACCGAGAGCAATCCCTGCCCTATCTGCCAGGATAAGGAGCGTGACCACACCAGAATTTGTGTTGTGGAAGAGCCTCTAGATGTATTAGCTTTAGAGCGCACTCGGGGGTACCATGGTTTATATCACGTCCTCCATGGTGTGCTCTCCCCTATGGAGGGGATAGGTCCTGATAATCTGAAGATAAAGGAGCTTTTGGCTCGACTCCAGACTAGCCCAACCCAGGAAATCATCTTAGCTACTAACCCTAATCTGGAAGGGGAAGCCACTGCCATGTATCTTCACCGCTTAATAGCCCCCCTAGGGATCAAGGTTACCCGCCTGGCTCGGGGACTCCCCTTCGGCAGCGATATAGAATATGCTGATGAGGTTACCCTAACCCGGGCTCTGGAGGGAAGACAAGAAATTTAGATGGCTGTCGAGTTCAAAAGGGAGATTCTATACTTCCGATTTTTAGACCCAGCGAAAAATTTTGCGGAAGACCTACGCCCCTTTGAACTCCGCAGTGACCCTTTAACTCACCATACCTCCATCATCTACACCTTTAGATACCGGGTGCCTGATAAGCCTGAGCTTTCCCTGCTAGTGGAAAAGTCTCTCGCTAGTGGATGTCCCTTCTGTCCCCAGGCTATCAATAATACCATGAAATTTCCCCCCGACCTTGTGCCTGAAGGCAGGATTCAGGTGGGGGAGGCTTGTGTTTTCCCTTCAATAACGCCCTATGCACCTTATAGCACAGTAACAGTGCTTTCCCACCAGCATTTTATACCCTTATCAGGCTTTTCCCCGGAGTTATTGACTAATGGATTCTCCGCTTGCCAAGTTTACCTCAAAAGAGTTTCCGATAGTGACCCTGCTGCTAAATATTGCTCTATTATATGGAACTATATGCCCCCTTCAGGGGGAACAATGCTCCATCCCCACCTTCAGGCTATTGCCGAATATACCCCCTCCAAGTATCTAAGGGAATTGCTCCAGGCATCACAGCAATACTACGAGTCCAACGCCACAAATTTCTGGTCCGACCTTGTCGCTAAGGAAATCGAGCTTGGGGAGAGGTATATCGCCACTATTGGCAATATTTCTTGGCTCTTCACTTTTGCTCCCAAAACCTGGCTTGGTGACGTGCTAGCTATATTCAGAGGGAGGAATTCCTTCCTTGACCTTCCTCGGCAAGATTTAGAGCATTTTTCTCAAGGGCTGATAAAGCTCTTCCGCTATATGAGCAAGCAAAACTTATATAGTTTCAACCTTTCTATTTATTCTGGGATCGGGGAAAAGGATTATTTTTGGACTCATGCCAGGATTGTGCCTCGATTTACTATGCTTCCGTTAGGTA